>JACZWN010000110.1 GCA_022572105.1 Pseudomonadota bacterium
AGCGCCGGGAGTTCGCCGCGGTGATCAACCGCAAGGGCCTCGACGGCCTCCTGGACATGCTCCGGGAGAAACTGGCGGCGCAGGCGGAGACGGCGCGAGGCGGGCCGGCCGGGGACCGGCTGAAGGTCTCCCTCTTCGCCAGCATCCTTGCCTCGCCGAACGCGAACAGCTTAGGGATTCTCCTGGCTCGCAGGTGATGAGGGGGGGGGGTGCTTCCATCCTCCTCTCATCCCGTCCCTCCCGAAAGCCCGTGAGCCGCGCAGGTGCCCGGCACAAAGGGTGGCCGGCCAAATGGGGACATTCTACTTTATTCCGATGATTTTCATGTAATTTCAATAAGTTAAAGACCCATCGTCGTTCGATGCGCCCTCTGCGTCAGGGCGGCGCCTCGAACCTCCCTGTCGGTAAGCGGCCGTCGAGCGCTTGCTAAGGTGAATGTCGTAAGAGTATAAATCATTGAAATATATAAGTTAATTGCGAAGTAAAATAAAATGTCCCCGTTAATCCGACAGCAATAGCCCGGGCAGGGCGCCGAGGTCGGGCGCGTCGGCGACCGGCGGCGCGGCCCCGGCCGGGACCTCCAGGCGCTGGCGGTTGGACCAGTAGACCGGCAGGCCGACGGCGCCCGCGCCGGTCACGTCGTGGGCGGAGCCGGCCACGAACAGCACCTTCCCCGCAGGCAGGCCGAGGGCGGAGAGCCCGGCCTCATAGGCGCGCGGGTCGGTCTTGTAGGCGCCGGCGCGCTCGGCGCTCACGACGACCTCGAAGCTTGCGCCGGTCGCCGCCGCCGCCCGCTCGGCCAGGCTTTGCGAGCAATTGGTGATGACCGCCAGGCGCCGCCCGGCGAGCGCTTGCAGCACCCCCGGCGCCTCGGGCCAGGGTTCGAGCTCGCCCCAACGGTCGAGCAGCGCCTCGGCGCGCGCGGGGGGCAGGCCCACCTCCGCCGTTGCCGCGCCCACGATGTCCTCGTAGGGGCGGTAGTCGCCGGCGCCCGTCACCCGGCGCAGCGAGGCGCCGCGCCAGGCGCGGCCCAAGGCCTCGTCGCCGGCGACCTCGATCCACAGCGACCAGGAGTCGATCAGCGCGGTCAGGAGGTCGAAGGCGACGGCTTCGATGTCGGAGGGGCGAAACGATGGACGGTCCAAGGGGCGGCCCCCTGCTCGGGTGCAAGAGTCTCGCAAGGTAATCCATGGCGGTACCGAGGCAAAGTTTCGAAGCCCGGGCTAGAGTCTCGGTTTGAAAATCCGCCGAAACCACGCCCGGAACGCCGGCTTTTCAGCGGATCACGTCCGCTTTCCCGCCCAACGGCGGACCTTGGCGCCCGGACCTTGGCCCAGGGTCATCGGGACCGCTGCTCCCGACGCGAAGCGGTCATCGTACGCAATGAGGTCGGCCTCGGTTTGATCTTGCAGTCGTCGATTGTGAAGGGAGTTGACTCTCGTGGTGAATTTCAATAATTGATGAAATATGGAAATCTGGTCTGCCGTCGATGCATTGTCCGCGCTAGCCCACGAATCACGGTTAGCGATATTTCGCTTGCTCGTCCCGGAGGGACCGGATGGCCTTCCGGCCGGGGAGATCGGCAAAAGACTGGGTATCGCGGCGAACGCACTGTCGTTCCACCTAACACGGTTACGGTATGCGGGTCTGGTCTCGGTGCGGCGGAACGGCCAGCAGATGATCTATGCAGCGGCCTACGACGGGATGCAGCGTTTAATGGGATTTCTCACTGAAAATTGCTGTCAGCTGGACGCCCGGGGTTGTTCTTCGGACTGCCCACAGCCTCTGCCCAACCGGAAGAAACAAAAACGGAGCCGGCAAAAAGTACGCGCCGCGTAACCACTGCTTTTGCAGATTTCAGTCGTCGGAGAACCTAGGATGCAGATCCATCGACTATCGCAGAAGGAAGCGCTGAAAGCGCTTGGGATCGGTGTGCTAACCGCTGTCCTGTTGTCGGCCATCATGGTTCCAGCGTTCAAACTCGGCATCGCGCCGTTGCCGAAACCACCTTCTCTCGCACTCGCTCAACTGTTGTTTGGCGCGAATATACCGTTGCCGGTCGGCCTTTTATTTCATGTCGCGTACGTGACGTTTTGGTCCGTCGTTTACGTGTCGGTGTTCCGAGATCGCTTGACCCTCCGCAACGCCTTGTGGCTTGGGCTCGCCCTTTGGGGCGTGATTTTGGTTTTCTTCTTTCCTCTCCTGGGGTGGGGGTTCTTCGGTCTCGCCATAAGCCCCAAGCTAATTCCCGCATCGTTGGTACCCCACGTTCTTTTCGCCGTTTTTCTTTGGGGGCTGTGCCGGTGGGCCTTCAAGGTGAAGACGGTACCCGACGAATTAAAGACGGATTGAACCGAAGATCAATGGGCAAGGTGCGCGACAACCAGCTGTACATAAATTAAGTGGTTTCCGTGAGTGGCAATTATCCGTTCGTGGCTGAGGCTGTTGAAAAAGTCGCGAAGGTCAAAATTCTTGAATCAATGATTCGAAATTCCGCGATTCAGTGAATCAAAATTGCCGCAAGCGCGGGTCACAGGCACCATAGTTGCGCAAAACTTGATGGTCGGGACTTTTTCAACACCCTAGGCTAGTTTCGGACTCGATGGTCGCACCAGAACGATGACCGCTTTCGCACGATAGGCCGACATACGGGGGTCCGCTGCGTGCTTTCAACAGGTCAAGTTTAAAACCGAGACACTACCAAGCCCGGGACCAAGCCCGGGGTGTCCGAGGCCTGGCCCGCCGTGATAATCTCTCGTGACGTAGTCGGCCGTGGCAGTCGGCCGTGAGAGTCGGAGGCGAACGCCTTCGCCGGACAGGGGGAGCATCTGGAGGCCATGAAGAACATTTCGATCGACGGCGCGCGGCTCTGGGAGTCGCTCATGGAGATGGCCAGGATCGGCGCCACCGAGAAGGGCGGCAACTGCCGCCTGGCGCTGACCGACCTGGACCGCGAGGCGCGCGACCTCTTCGTGCGCTGGTGCGAGGCGGCCGGCTGCACGGTGAGCGTGGATGCCATGGGCAACATCTTCGCCCGCCGCCCCGGGCGCGATCCTGGGCGCGACCCCGGGCTGGCGCCGGTCATGACCGGCTCCCACCTGGACACCCAGCCGACCGGCGGCAAGTTCGACGGCGTCTACGGCGTGCTCGCCGGGCTCGAGGTGATCCGCACCCTCAACGACCACGGCATCGAGACCGAGGCGCCGGTGGAGGCGGTGGTCTGGACCAACGAGGAGGGCGCGCGCTTCGCCCCTGCCATGACCGCCTCGGGCGTCTTTGCCGGGGTCTTCGACCTGGACTACGCGCACGCGCGCGCCGACCCCGACGGCAGGACGCTCGGCGCGGAGCTCGAGCGCATCGGCTACAAGGGCGATGCCGAGTGCGGCGGGCGCGAGGTCAAGGCCTACTTCGAGGCGCACATCGAGCAGGGCCCGATCCTCGAGGCCGAGGGCAAGCCGATCGGCGTGGTCACCGGCGCGCAAGGCCAGCGCTGGTTCGAGATCACCGTGACCGGCGCCGAATCCCACGCCGGGACGACGCCCATGGACCGGCGCAGGGACGCCCTCGCGGGCGCCGCGGGCATGGTGACGGAGGTGCGGCGCATCGCCACCTCGCGCCCGCCGCACGCGGTTGCCACGGTGGGCGTGCTGAACTCGAGCCCGAACTCGCGCAACACCATTCCGGGCCGCGTGTTCTTCACGGTCGACCTGCGCCATCCGGAGGACGGGACGCTGAGCGCCATGGCCGCCGAGTTCCGGGCGGCCTGCGATGCCATCGCGGCGGAGGCCGGCCTGGCCTGCGAGATCGAGGAGATCTGGTACTTCGCGCCGATCGCCTTCGATGCCGACTGCGTGGCCGCCGTGCGCCAGGGCGCCGACGCGCTCGGCTACGGCCACCTCGACATCGTCTCGGGCGCCGGGCACGACGCCTGCTACGTCGCCAAGGTCGCGCCCACGGGCATGATCTTCGTGCCCTGCAAGGACGGCATTAGCCACAACGAGCTCGAGAGCGCCGAGCCCGACGACCTGGCGGCCGGCTGCAACGTGCTCTTGCACGCGGTCCTGGAGCGCGCCGGCGGCTAGGGGCGACGGCCCCCCAGACGACAAGGCCGCGTCTTGCCCCCAGCACGGCGGGCCTAATACCAAGGAGCGTCGCTCCTTGGTATTAGGCCTTGGGCGAGGTCCGCTTCGCCTGGCGCCCGAAGTAATTCCGGAGCGTGCGCGCGGTCGCCTCGGTGACGTAGTAGATGCCGTTGATGATGTTGCTGTGGCTCTTGTCCCACTTGGTCGCGTCGAAATCCCAGCCGATCAGGTGGATGCGTTTGTCCGGATCGTCGAGCAGGCGGCGCAGGCGCCGGCTGAGCACCGCCTGGAAGTGGGAGAGCACCCGCATGTCGCTGTCGTTGGTCGCCTTCAGGAGATCGCGCTGGGTGACCCGGGTGCCCTTCTTGGCGAACAGCGCGAGGCGCGCGCGGTGCGGCTGGGACAGGCCGTGCAGCAGCCGCACCGCCAGATCCGGCGACAGGTCCATGGGCTCCCGCCACAATGCCTTGGCCGGGGGCTTCGCCGGCCGGGGGCCGGGGAGGCTCTTGCCGGTAAGGGCCTCGAGCAGCTCGTTCCGCGTCTGCGCGGAAAGCCGCCGGAAGTCGGATTGTTCGATGACGAGCCGCATGACCGTCCTCCTTTAGTGTGCGCGCCGCGCGTAGTGTGTGCGCCGCGCGCGTGCCCGCGGAATAGTTGGCCCGCGGAATAGTTGGCCCCTAGTATAGCCGATATTCGAAACACGCCTAATCGGAGAGCGCCAGCGGAGAGAAGCGCGTGTCCCGGTCGTAGACGTCCACGCCCTCGCTGCGCTTGAGGTAGCCCACCACCGCATAGGTCACGGGGGTGGCGGCGGCCTCGTAGGCCGACTTGACCAGCCACTGGGTCACCACCGCGCCCATGAGCGCGGCGGGCGGGATCGTTCCGGCGAACGCCAGGACGATGAAGATCAGCGAGTCGAGGCCCTGGCCGACCAGCGTCGAGCCGATGGTCCGGGTCCACAGCCAGCGCCCCTCGGTCGCGATCTTCATCTTGGCGAGCACGAAGGCGTTGGCGAACTCGCCGACCAGATAGGCCAGGAACGAGGCGGCCAGGATGCGCGGCGCCAAGCCGAGGATGCGCTCGTAGGCCGCCTGGCCGTCCCAGAACTCCGCGGCCGGCAGTATTTGGCCGATCCAGATGGTCGCGACCACGACCAGGTTGCACAGGAAGCCCAGCCAGATGACCCGGCGCGCCTGGCGGTAGCCGTAGACCTCGGTCAGCACGTCGCCGAGGATGTAGCTGACGGGGAAGATGACGAGGGCGGCCGGCAGCAGCAGACCGAATACCGCGATCAGCTTGACCGCCGTGATGTTGGCCGCGATCAGGCAGGTGACGAAGAGCGCGACCAGGACGATGAAGCGGTGCGAGTAGGTCATGGGCGCAGGTTATGTGGTCGGGGCGCAGGTTATGTGGTCGTGGGCGCACGTTATGTGGTCGGGGGCCGTGGCTCAACCTCGTTTTGCCGGGCACGCTCTCGCGGTCACCGCGCCGGGGTTACTGGTTCACAACCTCCACCTCGGCGCCGAGTGCGAGCCCCAGGTCTTGGGCCGCGCGGCCGTGATTGACCGCGATCTCGGCCAGGCCGTTGGCGTTTTCGTACCAGAACGGCGCGCCGCGGGGCAGGTCGGAAAAGCCGGCGGCCCGGCGCAAATCGTGGCCGGCGGCCCGGAGCACCGCCTCGGCATCGAGGGTCTCGGCGCGCAGGCCGGTCACGGCGTTTCCGTAGTGGTCGATGTAGACGATCCGCGCCAGGTCGTCGGGCCAGTCGGCCCCCGCCATGGTCCGGACCCGCTCCGCCGGCCGTTGGTCCCCGGGCGGTGACTCGCCGCGGGCCAGGCGCGCGGCCACCGGCGCGAAGAGGTCCCGGCCGTGGAACGTGGCGGACAGCCGCTCGGGTCGCCAGGCGATTTCCCAGACTTTCGGCGCTCCGGCCCGCGCGGCCCCGGCGCGGCGCATGACGATCGCGAACAGGCCATTGTCGGGGCCGACGTACCAGCGCCCTCCGGCCGAGACCGCGAGTGGCGCGCGCGCCCCGCCGACGCCGGGGTCGACCACGCAAAGGAACACCGTGCTTGCGGGGAACTCCGGGGCATAGGCGGCCAGCAGGTAGGCGCTCGATCGCGCGTCGAAGGCCGGCGCGTCGGACAGGAGGTCGATGACCGCAACCCCGGGCGCGTCGCGCGCGAGCACGGCCTTCATCTGGCCCAGGTAGGGCCCGGCCGGCCCGAAGTCGGTGAACAGGACGATCATGCCGGCACTATGGCGCCGCATCGATCCGGCCGACAAGCCACCCGGGAGCGAACCGGCCGCGGGCCGGCCGCGGACCGGGAAGGCCCCCCAAGCCCGGTAGGAAAGCCTCGACATCCGTGAGCATACTGTATATCGTGCCTGATACGCGTAGGAGCACCAGATCTAGGAAAGAGCGCAATATATAGCAATCCATAAGGGGGCTGATACATGACCTGGACTGACGAACGCGTCTCGGAACTGTCCCGCCTTTGGGCGGCAGGATACAGCGCATCGGCCATCGGCAGGATGCTGGGGGTCTCCAAGAACGCCGTGGTCGGCAAGGCGCACCGTATGCGGCTGGAGGCTCGACCCTCGCCGATCCGGCGCGATCAGCGGGCGCCGATGCACCGCCGGGTCCCGATGCCGACCCGGCCCTCCATGGAAGAGCGGCCGGTGGTGGCGGCTCCGCCGCCTCCGCCTCCGCGTTGGACGGTCAGGCGCAACGCCGACGGGCCGAGCTGCCTGTGGCCGATCGGCGATCCCGGCGAGGCGGACTTCCACTTCTGTGGCGCGCAGTCGGTCGAGGGCAAGCCGTATTGCCCGGAGCACTGCGCGCGCGCTTACATCAGCCGGATCCGCGCGGAGGACCGGGCCGCCTGATTCCGGCTCGGTTCCTTGTGGCGGGACCGCGCGTTCGGGCGTAAGGCTGCGTCGGGTGCCCGGGACGTTGCGGGTATGGGGCGGGCAGCTCTGGCCCGGGATGGGGTTGCCAACCGCCGCCGGGCGGTTTCAGACGATTACGGCGGTGCCGCCGCGCCGGGGATCGCCGGCCGCCTCGAGGCGGCCCTCGGCGTCGCGCAGGACCGCGTGGACGCCGCCGAAGAACAGATTGCGGGGTGGCCAGGGAACCACCTCCCGGGCCCGGTCCCGGAGCGCTGCGCCGGCGCGCGCGTCGAACCCCTCCTCCAGATTGGCGATGCCGTTCTCGAAGTGCAGACGCGGCGCCGCGACCGCCTCGGCGATCGGCAGGTCGAAGTCGATCAGGTTGAGCAACACCTGGAGGATTGCGGTGCGGATGCGGTTCGATCCGCCGGAGCCGAGCGCCGTGATCGAGCCGTCGGAGCGATAGGCCACGGTCGGTGACATCATGGACGACATGCGGCAGCCTTCCGGCCAGGCCTGGAACCCGTGCGGGTTCAGGTCCTCCTCGCCGAGCATGTTGTTCATCATGATGCCGGTGCCGGGCAGGATGTAGCCGCAGCCTTCGCCGTTGGAGATGCTGAGCGCGGCGATGTTGCCGTCCGCGTCGACCACGCTGATATGGGTCGTGCCGCGGGTGCTCGCCGGCTGGCCCTCGACCTCGGCGGCGTAGCGCGCGAGCAGCGCCGGGTCGAACAAGCGCTCCGCGGCGGCGCGTTCCCGGTCCTCGACAAAGGCTTCGTGCAGGCGCGATTCGACGCGCGCCTTGTTGGTCAATTCCATGACCCGGGCGAGCAGGGTCAGGTGCTCTGCGGTGCCGAAGCCGAGCGTGGTCAAGTCCGTCTGGGCCAGCAGCTCGAGCGCGAAGGCGATCAGGATACCGCCCGAGGACGGCGGCGGATTGGTCAGGATGCGCGTGTCCCGGTGGCGTCGTTCGAGCGGCCGGCGTTTGACGACCCGGTAGGCGGCGAGGTCGGCCATGGTGATCTGACCGCCTTGGCCGCGGCAGTCGGCGACCAGCTGCCGGCCGAACTCGCCCTCGTGGAACAGGGCCTCGCCCTCGCGGGCGAGCGCCTCGAGCGCCTCGGCGAGCTCGGGCTGGCGGAAGGCGTCGGGGGCGGCGAGCAGGCTCCCGTCGGGCCGGGTGTAGACCGCGCGGCCCTCGGGGCGCGCGGTCAGGATCGGTCCGACCACCTGGAACAGATAGGAGTCGACGGGGCGCAGCGGCACGCCCTCGCGCGCCATGCGGGCGGCGGGCTCGACCAGGCGCGCCATCGGCAGGCTGGCGAGATCCGCGTGCGCGGCGAACAGCCCCTTGACCGCGCCCGGCGTGGCGATCGCGCCGAGCCCGATATGGAATTCCTGGGTCGCCGTGCCGAAGTCGGCGAGGATCGGATAGAAATCGATCTCGGTCGCGTCCCGGCGCTGGAGCGGCGTCTCGACGAAGAAGTCGTAGAGCACGGCCTCGCCGTCGGCCCGCCGGGCGAGCAGATAGCCGCCGCCGCCGAGCGAGCAGAGCACCGGCTCGGCGACGCACGCCGCGCAGAGCGCGGCCAGCGCGGCGTCGAAGGCGTTGCCGCCGTCCTCCAGAATCTCCCGAGCGGCCGCGGCGGTCGCCGGATGGCCGCACGCGATCGCGCCCTTGGCGCTCATCGCGGCCTCCGGAGTCGGCCGAATTGGGCTGTGGACCTCATGGGGGTGGTTCTTGCCATGCCGGGCTGGACGGGTAAAGCCTGTGGGTCCGGCCCGCTGTGCCGTGGCGCCGCGGCCCAGGCGACCCCTTCATGGTTTAGTTATTTGTGGCCACGGGGTCCGATTGCGAGTGCTGGAAGTTGAGCGGGTTCTCGACCGGCGTCTGCTTTTCCGGGGGCGGGGACTGGGGGGCGGCGTAGAACACCTGGTCGCGCCGGTCGAGCGAATTTTCGAAGGGCAGGCGCATCTTGACGCGCGTGCCGCTCGCCTCGGCGGAGCGCCGGGCGCCGTGTAGCTGGCGCGCGAGCTTCTCGCTCCAGGGTAGCGCATAGGCGCGCGGCTCGTCGATTCCCTCGAGGGCGAGCCAGAGGTAGATCGCCTTGTCCTCCTGCATCTGGGAGCCCAGGACCGTGGCCTCGGCGAGCGCGCCGCGCAACCACTCGGTCGCGACCGGCTTGGGCCGGCCGAGCATCTCGGACAGGCTGAAGTAGGTCATGGGCAGGAAGACCGCCGCGGTGATCAGCGCGCCCAGCTTGACGCGCAGCCTGCGCGGCGCCCAGACAGCGACGTTGGCCAGAATGAACGCCAGGCCGCCGAGGACGGCGAAAAGTGCGCTCAGCTCGCTCATCCGGACGTCTTGGCCGCGCGCAGGGGCTTGGGCAGGTCGTGCACGCTGCCCGCCACCAGACGGCCGTCCCCGTCGAGCGCAAAGCGGAACGCGGTGACCTCCTGGCCCTGGTGATCGAGCTTCAGCTTGGTGGTGAGGATGCGCTTGGCGGCCAGGTTGGGCGCGGCCTTGACGCTGACCGAGACCGTCACCGGCAAGGGCAGCTGTCCGGACATGTCGCGGTACAGGTGAACGTTGACCGTGTACTCGCCCTCGGGCACGCCGCGGCTGTAGGAGACCTCGTAATTGATCTCGGTCACGTCGGCCTGACCGCCCAGGTCGTCGCGCAGCAGATTGAAGATCAGGCCGCCCTTGTTCGAGTAGCCGACCGCGACGTCGCCCGGCGCCTGGACCCAGAGGTCGACGTCGGCGTCGATCTTCTCGGGCCAAGAGATCTCGACGATGACGTTGCCCGGCGCCGGCGTACCCTCCTCCGCGGTCGCCGGCGGGTTGAGGTGCGGCAACAAGAGCAGGACCATGGTCACGAAGCCGGCCAGCGCCAGGAAGATGACGTCGCGGAACACCGTGTTGCCGCCGTCGTCGCTGTCGAGGTGATCAAGCCCGTGCATGCTCTTCACCGAACTCGAGCAGCGCCGTGATCAGCTTCACCGTGCCGCCGGCCAGCACGTGGTAGTTGATCATCAGCCAGACATTGAGCACCGAGCCGACGAGCGTCGTATAGAGCGCCGTCGACATGCCCGCGACCAGGGTCGAGATCATCGGCGTGATCGCCGTCACGTCGGAGGCGCGCTCCGGGTCGATCCCGGAAAGGGCGATGATGAAGCCGACCACCGTGCCGATCAGGCCGAGCAGCACCAGGCTGCCCGCGACGTGGCGCACGACGGTGACACGCTGGCTCAGCTTGAGGCGCAGCGACGAGGCCAGGATGGCGCGGCTGTCGCCGCCGCGCCCGCGCAGTCGCGCCATGTACTCGGCCGCGCGCGAGGTGTCGAGCGGGTCGAAGGCGCGCACCTGGTTAAGGTCCTGGCTGGTCTGCCAGACCTTGAGCGCGCAGATGCCCAAGCCGCCCAGGAACACGAAAAAAATCAGCGCCGAGAGATAGGTCCGATCGGCGGCCAGCACCATCTCGAGCAGGCCCTGGATTTGGGCCGCGGCCAGAAGCGCGAAGCCGAGCATGTTGATGAGCACGAAGCGAAGCATAAGCAGGAAGTGATACGGCGTCTCGCCGGCTTGGCCCGACTTCGCGGTCAGCCAGGCGAGCTGCTCCTCGGCCCCCTGATCGCCCGGCGGCGCGGCGCCGTCCGGTTCGCCGGGCGCGCGGCTTGGCTGTGCGGTCGTCTCGGTCAGCGCCATATCCAATTCCCCTCTGGATCGGAACCGAAAAACCCTGCGGTCGCGCCTTTCTGCGCGCCTGTTGCGGCTCCGGTCGCTCGCTCGTCGGCGCGTCATTTTCGTGCCGAGCGAACTTTTGCATACGAACGTTTGAATTCTGCCGAAACTTGGTTAACAGATCGCTTAAGGGAGTTAACGCATGGTTAAGCGCTCGCGCCGGTGGTGCGGACGGACCTATAGTGCCCCGGGGGTCGTGGGCCGCGGCCGGACGGGAAACGAGAGCGGCCCCTGAGGCGCTCGACGGCGCCGGAACCGTCGCAATCGCGGCGTAAATGACAGGAACCATGGAGGCTCTGGCGATCCTCGCCGTTCTCTACCTATTGATTGCCCCGGCCCTGGGGATCGCCGCCTTTGCGCGGCACGGGAAGCTGCGTGGCGAAATTCGCGAGCTGCGCAAGCGGCTGATCGCGGCCGCCGACCGGCTGGCGGAGTTGACCGAGGTGGTTGCGTCCCTG
>JACZWN010000111.1 GCA_022572105.1 Pseudomonadota bacterium
TCTCACGGCAAGCCGGTGCTGCTATACGACATGCACTGCGCCGGTTCGCAGGCGTATATACGCCTGGCTCGGGAGGTCTTGCGGCGCGAGCGGGCCCGCAGCGCGGCGCTCGCGCCGGGGTCTCCCGCGCCGCAATCCCCCGCGCCGGTGTCTTAATACCAAGGAGCGCTGATAATGACCCATAGAGATCGGGCCGGCGATCCGTCGGGCCAACGGGCGGGTAGGAGGCAAGCCGCGGGCGATGCGGGACATCGTCAAGGCTTTCCGACGCCCTCCGGCGGTTCGCCGGCCCGACCGGAACGGCGGTTTCCCAAGGCTTTCGGACGGCGTCGCGCATGGCTTGCGATGCCTTGCATCGCCGCGCCACGCGCTCCTGGCCGAAAGCCTTGGGAAACCGTCTCTATGGGTCATTATCAGCGCTCCTTGGTATAATGTGTTGTTGGGTGGAGCCCGCCTTGCGGGCAATCTCCAGCTCGCGCAGCTTCCTGCGGCTGATCTTGCCGCTCGAGGTGAGTTCAAACGAGTCCACGTATTCGATCTCGCGTGGATACTTGTAGGCCGCCAGGTTCTGTTTCACGTGGGCCTGCAGTTCGGCCGTGAGGGCGTCGGACGCCGAGCGTCCCTCGGCCAGGCGGATGAACGCCTTGACGATCGAGCCCCGGTCGGCGTCTGGGCTGGCGACGACGGCGGCCTCGGCGACGGCGGTATGGCGCACCAAGCAGTCCTCGACCTCGGCCGGGCCGATGCGGAAGCCGGAACTCTTGATCAGGTCGTCGGTGCGGCCGCGGTACCAGAAGTAGCCGTCGGCGTCGCGCACCGCCATGTCGCCGGTGCGGAGCCATCCCCCGAGGCGCAGGTCCGCCGTGCGTTCGGGGTCCTTCCAATAGCCGAGGAACCGGGTCGCGTCGTCGCCCGCAGTGACCACCTCGCCCTCCTCGTCGTCGGGCAGCGGCTCACCGTTCACGTCGACGATGGTGGTGGCGTGCCCGGGATAGGCGACGCCCATGGAGCCCGGCAGCGACGGATAGAGCGCCTTGCAGCTGCCGATCAGGTGATTGACCTCAGTGAGGCCGTAGAATTCGTTGCAGACGATGCCGAGGTCGTTCTCGGCCCAGTCCAGCACCGCGCCGGGCAGCGCCTCGCCACCGGTGCAGACGACGCGAAGCTTGAGGTCCGGCCAACGTTTCTTCGGCTCCACCACCTGGGCCATGCGCTTCAGGGCGGTCGGTGTCATGAAGGAGTGGGTGACACCGCGCCGGGCCATGAACGCGAACGCCCACTCGGCGTCGAAGCGATGCTCGGACGTCACCACGGTGCGGCCGAAACGCCAGGCGATGAGCAACAGGTCCAGAAGCCCTCCGACCCAGGCCCAGTCGGCCGGCGACCAGAACACCGAACCGGGGTCGTCCCGATCCAGGTTGTAGACTAGCGACAGGCTCGGCACGTAGGCCTCGAGGATGCGGTGGCCGTGCATGATGCCCTTGGGAAGACCGGTCGAGCCGGACGTGTACATCAAGAGTGCGACCTCGTCGGCGTCGGTGTCGACGGCGGCAAAGCTGTCCGCGCCGGCACTGGCCGCCACAAGGCCGTCGAACGGTATCTCGTCGCCCCGGGCAGTGCCGACGACGATGCGGTGCTTGAGCGTGGGGAATTCGCCCTCCCGGCCGCGAAAGCGGTCCCAGGCCTGGTCTTGGGTTACGATGGCCGACGCCTCGGCGTGGTTGAGGATATGTGCCAGCGTGTCGGGCCCGTAGAGCTGTGACAGCGTCACCGCGATGGCGCCCAATTTGTAGAGCGCCATGTGGACGATGCCGGTCTCGGGCCGCATGCCGGTGTACAGCGCCACCCGGTCGCCACGGCCGATCCCGAGCCCCGCCAAGCCATGGGCCAGGCGCGAAGCGTCGCGGTCAAGCTCGGCGAAGGTCCAGGTGCGGAGGGACAAGTCCGCGCCCTCGTAGATCAGCGCCATGTGGTCCGGGCGCTTGGCGGCGTAGCGCTCGACCGTGTTGCGGGCGATGTTGGACCTTGGCGGGATGACGATCTCGTAGCCACTTGGACCATCGGAGCGCCGGAGGTTCAACGAGTCCAGCAGGGCGTCGTCAATGTCGTAGGCCATCAGCCGTCTTCCACAGGTTGGAAGACGGCGGCCTGCGCCGGATGGCCGAGCGGGCCCGCGACCGCCACGAGCTGCACGCGTTCTCCCGTGGCGTTCGCGCCGGAGAAGTTCTTGAGGCGGCCGAAGGCGGCGTTGTCGGCACCCGCCATGGCGACGAGGACGAAAGTTACCTCCCGATCCTGGTCTGTGAACGGCAACCGCGTCCGGGTGCGGGTCTCGGACACCACGACGCCGTGTCCATCGAGGTTGACCGGTTTGCATGTCCCACCGTCCTCGGGGCAACGGGCGTGCGGCGGGAACCAGGTCCACCCACAAGTCTCGCAACGTCCTGCCAACGCCCGTCCCTCGGCTAGGGCCCGGAAGTAGTCGCTGAGCGCGCCCGACCCGTGGTCGTAGCCGAGGCGGAGGTCGAGCCGGATGGTGCTGTCGCTCATGGCTCGACCCGCTCCAGCACATGCACGGCCGCCAGCGTACCGACGCCGCCGTGCACGTCGACCAGCCCGCGCCGGAAATCGTTGCCTACGGCAGCGTCGCGATAACGCCCGCCGAGCAGCCGGTCCATGGTCACCGCCTGGGCGATGCCGGTCGCCCCCGGGGCGCCGCCTTGGCCCATCAAGCCGCCCGAGAGGTTGACCGGGAGCCGGCCGTCCCGATTGAACGCGCCGTCGGCGAGGGCGGGGGCGGCGCCCCCTGGCGATGCCAGGCCGAGCGCCTCCAGGCTTTGGATCTCGGCACCGGTGAAGGGGTCGCAGACCTCGGCGACGTCGATGTCGTGGGCCGCGTCCTCGATGCCGGCCATGGCGTAGGCGGTCTCAGCGGCACGGCGCTTGGCACGGAAGGCGTGGCGCTGGGCGCGGTCACCGAGGCGGGCGAAGTCGCTGCCGACGCCGCTGCCGGTGATGCGGCTCCGGGCGCGCACCGCCTTTGGCGCGGCATCGGGATGGGCGAGCACGATGGCGGCGGCGCCGTCGCTGGCGAGACTGCAATCGAGCCGGCGGTAAGGGGTTGCCACCATGGGCGAAGTGAGCACGTCGTCGATCGTGATGGTCATCGGCTTGTGCGCCCAAGGGTTGCCGACGGCGTTGCCGTGGTTCTTGACCGAGATGTGGGCTATCTGCTCGACCGTGGTGCCATAGTGCGCCATGTGTTCGGCGATGGAGAGCGCATAGAGCGCCACCGCCGTCGCGCCGGCCATGCCGTCGACCTCGGCGTCGAACGAGAGGCCATAGACTAACTGGACACCGCCCGGGTCCAGATGCCCGGCCGCGGCCTCAAAACCGACTACCAGGACGCGCCGCGCCATCCCGGCCATGATCTGTGCCATCCCTTCGCGGAGCGCCAGGCCGCCGGAGGCCCCCCCGCCCTCGACCCTGACGACGGGCCGGCCGGCGAGCCCGATTTCGTCGAGCACCACCGGACCGGGGTTGACCTGCAGGGACAGAAAATCGCTTTCGCTGGCGACCACCACGGCGTCGATGTCGGCGACCTCGAGGCCGGCATCGGCAAGGGCGTCGGCACCGGCCCGGCGTACCCAGTCGCGCCAGTGAGCGCCGTCCCGATGCCGGCCGAAGGGCGTCACGCCACCACCGAGGATGAGGGGTCTGGCATCGGTCATCGCCCTTTACCCCTGGATCATCTTATTTGGGAGCCAGGTCGCCAGCTCGGGGAAGATAATCAGCAGCGCCAGCACGATCAGGTCGAAGAAGATGAACGGAATGACGCCAAGCGCGACGTGGCGGAAATCGGCTTCCTTGCCGACCGCGCCCAGCACCGCGAACAGGTTGATCCCCACCGGAGGTGTCACCACCGATATCTCGATCAGCTTGACCAGCACGATGCCGAACCAGATGGGATCGATTTCAAGCGCCGTCACCACCGGGAACAGGAACGGCAACGTGACGATCATCATCGAGGTCGTATCGAGGAAGCAGCCGAGCACGATGTAGAGGATCGACGCCATGATCATGAAGCTGACCGGCGACGACGCGATAGCGGTGATCTGCCCTACCATGTCGTCGATGACCCCGACGACCACCAGCATGCGCGACAACAGCAACCCGCCGATCAGGATGACGAAGATGATGCAGCTGATCGACGCCGCGTCCCGCAAGGCCGAGGTCAGCCAGCCACCCCGGAAGCCACGCTTCTTGAAGACGGCGAGGCAGAAGGCACCGAAGGCACCCGCCGCCCCCGCCGCCGACGGCGGAAACAGACCCGTATAGATGCCGCCCAGCACAAGAATCATAAGAATCAGGATCGGCCACACTTGGCCGGCGGCGCGCCAACGCTCGGGCCAGGTTACCGTCGCCTCGATGGGCGGCGCCAGGTCGGGCTTGATGCGCACCAAGATGGTGACTCCGCCGAGGTAGACGATGGCGGTCAGAATGCCCGGGATGACACCGGCGATCAGCAGTTGGCCGACCGACTGCTCGGTTATGATGGCGTAAATGACCATGGTGATGGAAGGCGGGATCATGGCTGCGAAGCTGCCTGCCCCCGCGATCGCGCCGAGGGAGAGGCTCTTGGAATAGCCGAACTTGATCATCTGCGGGAAGGCAATGCGCGTGAACACCACGGCGTTGACGATGGTCGAGCCCGAGACGGCGGCGAAAATGGCAGAGCCAATGATGACCGCATGGTAGAGCCCGCCCCTGAAACGCCGCAGCCACAGATCGGCGGCTTGGAACACCTGTGTGGTGACACCCGACGACTCGGCCAGCACGCCCATGAGCACGAACATGGGCAATACGGCGAAGGCGTAGTTGTTGACGACCCAGAACGGCAGCACGCTCAGTTGGCCCATGGTCAACAGCGGCCCCGCCCCCAGCAGCATGCCGCCGATGCCGATCACCCCCATGGAGACGCTAACCGGGATGCCGGCCGCCAGGAACACGAACAACAAGGCCGCACCCAGGTATCCGATGGTGAGCGGTTCCATGGACGCGTGTCCTCAGGTCACCGGGGTGTCGGTATGGTGTGCCATGTCGGTGGCGTCGAAGCGCCGGCTGAACACAGCCAGTAGGTCGAACACGCATTGTACGGTCATCAGCGTCGCACCGAAGCCAAGGACAAGGCGCGCCGGCCAAACCGGGAAATTGATCAAGCCCGGCGCATACTCGCCGACGGCAACGCTGTGCATGCCGGACTTCCAGCCATACCAGGCGATCAATCCCCACATGCCGGCGCTGAGGAGATGCCGCAGCACGTCCATCATGCGCTGGCCTGCCGGCGGCAGCAGATTGACCAGAACCTCAACGCGAATGTGGTTGCGCCGCGCCTGTCCGAGAGCGGTGGCCAGGAACACGGTGACGACCATCATCGTCGCCATGAACTCGAAGGTGGCGGGGATCGGCTGGCTGGGGATGCCGACGAGGTCGAGGTTCGTGCCGATGACATCGGCCGCCCCCGCGACCATCATCAACAAGAGCGCGATCCCCGACAGCAGCCCACAGGCGAGATTGATGCGTAAAACCCAGCGCGCGACGGCGAACCGCGGTCGCTCCGCCGTGTCGGGTGCGGGTTCAGTCGTCATATGGGCGCCATACGCTCACGCGAGACCGGTCCGCCCGAGCCGGCCGCTGCGGTCCGGGCGGGCTCCGGTGTCCGTCGTTCGCTTACTTTACGACTTCGCGCCAGATTCTGATGGTCTCCCTGGCCGCGGCGCCGCGGCCTTTGGCTTCCTGGTTCTTGATGAAGTCAGCGAAGAAATCGGGATTGGCAGCCTTCCACTTCTTGGCCTCGGCGGCCGGGAACTCGTGGAACTTGACGCCCTTGCCCTTCAGGATGGCGATCGCTTCTTCGCCGGCGGCGATGACCTGGTCGCGGTCACGCCGGGCGGCCGCGAAGGAGACCTCCTGGAAGACCTTCCGCTGCTCGGCGGTCAGGCCGTCCCACACCTTGACCGCGATCCACACGGCGTTGGTCGGGCCTTCCCACAGCGTGATCGAGTGCACATGCTTGGCGACCTCGTAGATCTTGTAGTTGACCATCAGGTCGACCGAGAACGGGATGCAGTCTACGGTCCCGCGGCTGAGGCCCTCGTAGAGTTCCGACAGACCAAGCGTCACAGGCACGCCGCCGACGGCCTGGACCATGCGCGGCATGTCCTTGCCCCAGGTGCGCACCTTCTTGCCCTTCATGTCGGCGACGCCCTTGACCTCTTCCTTGCAGACCAGCTGATAGGGATTGAGGTGGTGAAAGAACAGCGCCTTCATACCGTTGCGCTTGGCTTCCTTGTCGTACTCGGGCACCTCGGTCAGCAGGCGTTCCATCAACTCCGTCGCCTCGCTCGGCTTGGACATGGCCATGGGGATCGAGTTGGGCGCCGCGTGGAACGGCAACTCGGCCGGGAAATAGCCCGGCGACATGGCGGCGAGGTCGATGGCGCCCTGCTGGATCAGGCCCAGGTTTTCCTTCGCCTTGCCCAAGACACCTTCCCAAAAGATCTTGATCTTGACCGCGCCGTTGGTGCGCTTCTCGATCTCGGCCGCCCACCACTTGTCGACCTTGGCGCCGGTGGTGATCTCGGTCCACTGGCTCGACATGCGAAGCGTCTGGGCATCGACCGCTCGGGCAAAGCCGAAGATCAGCGCCGCCGCGAGGGCGGCATGCATAGTTTTACGAATGATGGACATGGTCTTCTCCTCCCTTAAATCCGGATGATTGATAAATCTTCGTTCCGGCGGTTTTGCTGCTTCCCCCTGTTTAGAATTATGAGCGAACATCAACCAACACAGCAAGTTATATAAATTTATCAACATCCATAAGAAATTCTGATATAACGAGGTGCGTAATTTTTGGCGATCCACATCCATGAACCTTAAGCAGATCGAAGCCTTCGTTCAGGTCGCCCGGACCGGCAGCGTCACCGCCGCAGCGGCTAGGCTCAACGCGACGCAGCCGGCGATCTCCATGCGGCTTAGGGAACTGGAGCGCAGCATCGAGGCCGACCTGTTCGATCGCTCGCACCGTGCCGTCCGGCTGACGCCGGTCGGCCGCGCCTTCCTTGAGCATGCCGAGCGCATCCATGCCATGACCGAGGAGGCATTGGCTAAGTTCGGCGCGGCACGGGCGGTCACCGGGCATATTCGCCTTGGCGTCACCGAGACGGTGGCGCTGACTTGGCTGCCGGACTTGGTCGAGCGTATCAACACCCGCTTTCCGGAGGTCGCCGTGGAGCTGGGCGTGGACCTGACCGCGGGTGTGTGGAACCGCTTGAACCGTGGCGATCTGGAGGTGGCATTGCTGCCGGGACCGGTCGCCGGCCCCAACCTGGAGTGCCGCTCGCTCGGCTTCATCCGCTACGACTGGATGGCGAGCCCCAGCCTCAACGTCCCCGACCGGCTGTTGACACCAACCGATCTCGCGGCCTGGCCGATCATCACCCTCGGCCGCGAATCCAACCTGCACGACGTCATCGAAGCTTGGTTCCGCCACGACGAGGCGCGGCCCCGGCGGATCGATGTCTGCAACAGTCTCGGCGTCGTCGCCTCGCTGACAATGGCCGGCCTCGGCATCGCCATGCTGCCGCCCTCGATCTTCGCCGGCGAGCAGCGGCTCAAGACACTGGAAACGTCGCCCCGGCTTGAGGATCTGGAATTCGTCGCCGCCTATCCCCGCAACACGGAATCGCCGCTGATCCGATTCATCGTCGACATGGCCCAGACCGTCAGCACCTTCGACGCCGCTGCATAACGAGCGGCTCTTCCGCTTTATGTTCGCGATCCCATCCGGGAGGACCGCGTGAACAGGCCCCGCAAGGGCTTTGTCGCATTAAACCGGTAGGACGTGGCAGATCAGCAGCGGCCAAGGCTCTCGCGCGGCGAGTTGACGCCATTCAGCGAGCGCGGTAGCGCGGTTCTGCTTGAAAATATCGCGCCGGTCGGTTGAGGTTGCGGTCGTGGTTGAAGTGGTTGTGAATCGAGGCCTGGGCGGCGGCAAATATTCGGAATTATACCAAGGAGCGTTGATAATGACCCATAGAGATCGGGCAGGCGATCCGTCGGGCCAACGGGCGGGTAGCAGGGAAGCCGCGGGCGATGCGGGGCATCGTCAAGGCCTTCCGACGCCCGCACCGATTCGCCCGCTGCCGGTTCGCCCGCGCGACCGGCACGGCGGCCTCCCAAGGCTTTCGGACGGCGTCCCGCATGGCTTGCGATGCCCGGCATCGCCGCACCATGCGCTCCTGGCCGAAAACCCTGGGAAGCCGTCTCTATGGGTCATTATCAAGGACCTTTGGTATGAGCCCGCCGGAAGCATGGCGCCGAGGAAGCTTACGTGATCGAGATCGCCATCGCCGAGGATTTTGCGACCGCCGGGGTCAGCGTCACGCTCGGCTGCATCCAGGCGCGCGTCGCGGTCGACAAAGGCAGCGCCACCCTGGGCCAGGCGCTGAGGCTGGAGGCCGAGCTGCGGGTCGAATCGCTCGACGACGCCCCGGTGTCCGAGGTGCCGGCGATTGCCGCCGCGCGCCGGGCGTTCAAGGCCCTCGGCAAGGACCCGAGCCGCTACCGCGTCTCCGCCGAGGCGCTGATGCGGCGCCTGGCCCAGAGCAAGGCGCTCTACCGCATCAACACGGTGGTCGATACCAACAACCTGATCTCGCTGCACACCGGACTGTCCGCCGGCACCTACCGGGTCGAGGCGCTGGCCCCGCCGCTGGTCTTGCGCAAGGGCGGCGCGGGCGAGACCTACGAGGCGATCGGACGCGGGCCCTTCAACCTGGAGGGCCTGCCGGTCCTGGCCGACGCCCAGGGGCCGTTCGGCAGCCCAACGAGCGACAGCGAGCGCAGCATGATCACCCTCGACGCCGAAGCGGTCCTGATGGTGCTCTACGCCTTCGGGAACGGCCCGGGCCTTACGCGCGCGCTCGAGTTCGCGGCCGACTGCCTGACCAGTTACTGTCACGCCCGGGAGGTCGAGACGGCGCTGATAACCGCGCGCGGATCGGGCTGAAACGGCAAGGAAGGAAAATCATGGCTGGGAAGGAGGAACACCGGGGCATCGGACCGGACGGGCCGCGATGCCTCGTGCGCCGGCGCCTGCTCACGGGCCTGACCGCGGGCGCCGCGCTCATCGTCACCGGCCGGGTGGCGCGGGCCGCCTGCGCGCTGACCGCGCCCCAGGTCGAGGGGCCGTTCTATCCCGTGGCCATCGGGGAGAATGACTGGGACCTGACCCGCGTTTCCGGCGGGACCGGCCGCGCCGAGGGCGAGGTGATCGAGGTCATCGGCCGGGTGCTCGACACCCAATGCAAGCCGCTGCCCGGCTGCGTGATCGAGGTCTGGCAGGCCAACGTCCACGGCCGCTACAGCCACCCGAGGGACCGGGGGGATGACCGGCCGCTCGACCCGAATTTCCAGGGCTACGCCCGGCTGTCGACCGACCAGGAGGGACGCTATCGCTTCGTGACCATCGTGCCCGGGTCCTACCCGGCGATGGGCGACTGGGTTCGCCCGCCGCACATCCACTACAAGGTGCACGCGCCGTTCAACCCCCCGGTGACCACCCAGATGTACTTCGCCGGCCACCCCCTCAACGACAAGGACCTGCTGCTGGCGCCGCTAACGCCAGCGCAGCGCGCCGGGCTCGAGGTCGCCTTCGACGCCAAGGGCGCGGACGGCGTCCGCCGCGGCACCTTCAACCCGGTCCTCGGCGCGGGCTAGGCGCCGCCGGCGGGGGTACCGGGTTCGGGTTGAACGGGGAAGGCCGAACGCCGCACCCGCGCGCGCCTCAATGGCTGGTCCTCAATGGCTGGTCCTCAATGGCTGGTAATGAGCGGCGAGAAGACGACCTGGAAGATATCGCGGGTCGCGATGCGCCCGTCCAGGGCCTTGTCCACCACCAGGAGCTGCTGCTTGTCGGGCAGGCCGGCGGGCACGACCATGCGCCCCCCCGGCTTGAGCTGCTGCAGCAGCGCCGGCGGCAAGAGCTCCGGGGCGGCGGCCACCATGATCCGGTCGAAGGGCGCGTGCTCGGGCCAGCCCTGGGCGCCGTCGCCGATTTTGAATTGAATGTTGTCGCAACCCAGGGCGCCGAGGCGCGCCTCGCCCTCGCGCCCCAGCTCGGCGTGGATCTCGACGGTAAAGACCTCCTCGGCCAGGAGCGCCAGGATCGCGGAGTGGTAACCGAACCCGGTGCCGATCTCGAGCAGCTTGTCGCCCTCCTCGATGTCGAGCAGGTCGGTCATGAGCGCGACCATGAAGGGCTGCGAGACGGTCTTGTCGCAGCCGATGGGGATCGGGCTGTCGGCATAGGCCACGTGCTGCAATTCCATGGGCACGAAGAGGTGGCGCGGGACCTTCGCCATGGCGGCGAGGACGCGCTCGTCGAGCCGCTCCTTGTCGGTCTGGTCGCTGCTGAGCTGCACGTAGAGCTCGATCAGCTCCACCATCGACTGGCGGGCCTCGGTGTAATCGGCTTCGCTGGTGCTCGACATCGCCTCGCTCGCCGCGAAAGGGGCCAAGGTCCCGCCCCGGCGCACCGGCGGCGGACAAGGGCCATTGAAGCACGAAATCGGGCCGAATTCGAGACGGGACTTGCGCGCGTGATGGGGAAAGTTAGGAACGATTCCCCGCCATGGCAGCTCCCGGATGCCCTGGCGGCGGCCGGGCCGGCCTCGGATTTTCGGGCGCGGGCAACGGCAAACAGGCCGGGAGAAATAGAATTCGTCGCAAATTCGAAAGACGCCGGGTCGAAGCCAAGGCGAAGGTTTCACCACCGAGCCCGCGCCCGGCCCGAGGGGGCGGTCCCCACGGGGGTGGTCCGAGAAGGCGGTCCGAGGGGGGGGGCGGCGGAATATTCTATGGACGGCGGGCCTTGCGCGACGCGTTCGGCCAGGGCATATCGAGGCGGGAGCGCCAGGCGGATGGGGAACCAGGACGGTGAGCGCAATGATCGGTGAGGCCCCGACCGGCTGATCGGCGCGCATGCGGCCTACCGCGCC
>JACZWN010000273.1:0-2274 GCA_022572105.1 Pseudomonadota bacterium
GGCAGATGAAGATGTCGGAGACGGCGCTATGGTAATGCCAGGGGATATTCTCACCGTTTCCCAGCGTTAGCACTTGCACCCGCAAGCCGGCGGTCTCGGCGACGAGTTCCCGGCCGGAGATCGTGTAGGGCAGGTTTTCCGGCGCAGTCATAGTCGAAATTCCTCCAAGCAGCGCGATACTCTGGCAAACGCGGCGGCGCCAACGCTCCTTGGTGTTAAGCCAAGGACGTTCAAGTGTGACGTTTCCTCGCGCCGCCCGATCCGATTAGAAAATTATCATTTGTCACGAGCGCTCCTCGGCAAAGGCCGGTGCGATTCCACGGTGGCGAAAATTGCTCTATACGACCGACTGCTCGCCGCGCAGGCCGGCCTCGTCTATGACCCGGGCGACCGTTTCCATGCTCTGGTTCGGCGCCATGATGTGCACGCCGGCAACGCCGGGCACCTCCTGTAGGCCTTGCATCAACTCGATGCAGATGCGCCGTCCCTCGGCCTTGGCGTCGGCGGCTTTTTCCAGGCGATCGATGACCGCGTCCGGCACGCTCACGCCGAACAGGTTCGCGTTCATCCACCGCGCCGAGCGCGCCGAGGCGAGGGGCCCGATGCCGATGAGAATCTTGAGGCGCTCGGGAATGCCGGCATCCGAGAGCCGCGCCAGGTAGCGGCGGGCCACCTCCAGGTCGAAGCAGAATTGGGTTTGCACGAAATCCGCACCCGCCTCGAGTTTCGCGAGTAGCCCCGTGGGCCGCCAGTCCGGAGCCGGGTCGTGCGGCGTATCGGCGGCGCCGATGAAGAAGCCCGGCGCGGGTTCGATCGCCCGCCCCGAGGGCAGGACGCCGTCGTCGCGCATCCGCCGGATCAAGCCTATGAGCCCCGTGGTATCGAGGTCGTACACCGGCTTGGCGTCGGGCTGATCGCCGCCGGCGGGGTCGTCGCCGTGCAAAACCAGAACATTGCCCACGCCCTGCGCGGCGGCGCCCAACAGGTCGCCGACCAGCGCGATGCGGTTGCGATCGCGGCAGGTAACCTGGAGCACGGGATCGATGCCGTCGCGCGCCAGAATGGCGGCCGCCGCGAAACTGCCGAGCGCCGCGCGAGCGCCGGCCGCGTCGGTCACGTTGACCGCATCGACCCGGCCTTTGAGCGGCGCGGCCTTGGCCGACAAGGCGCCGGCGTCGGCGGTCAGCGGCGGCGTGACCTCGGCCGTGACCGCGAACGCGCCGGCGGCCAAGCGGCGCTGCAGGTTGCTCCCTGGGGCCATGGAAGCGCCTCCCTCTGCCCTTTTTTGCTCTCGCACGACAGCCTTGCGCGGCCGACTCCCCATGGCAGCCGCCCGTAATCGTGGCAAGGGTTAGCCAACGGAGCCTGGCCCCCCCCAACCGGCCAGCTTCCGCCCGGGGCGATCATTGCAGGCGCGGGCGTGGCTGTGCAAGCGCCACGGCGGCTGGTATTCCGATGACCGGCGCGGAATTCCCGACGCATGAGGACCGGCCCAAGAGTTGGATTGGGCGCCATCGTCGACACTTGTCGAGGCCGGTAATATTGATAGACTCGGCCACGCCTTTTCGAAAAGGATCCGAAGGATGCCACGCGCAAAAAGCAAAGCCGAAGTCACCGCCGAGGCCGACGCCAAGTGGTGGAACGAGGAGTGGCTCAAATTTCCCACGGTGAGCCTGGACGACGAGGGCAATTGGCACTACTGGGACGTGTCCGGAGGCAGCCGCGTCTACAGCGACGACCGCTCGGTGGGCGAAGCCCTGGCCCGGGACACCGTGGCCCAGATGCAGCGTTTCCCGGAAGGCGGATCGGTGCTGCGCCGGATCATGCGCGAGATCGATCACCACTCGATCGTGGCCCAGGGTTTCTTCAACCGGCTCGAGGACATGCTGACCAATCCGGAGGTCTATCTGGAGTCCCTGGAGCCGGGTTCGGTCCAGGCCAAGCTGCGCGGCGCGTGATCGGGGCGCGGCGACCCGGCACCCGTTGCCTCCGGCGAAACCGGCATCGGCGGCCCTGGACCGAACGTAGCTGTGCCGCCTTTTGAGGGTAGCTGTTGGCCTTTGAGCGTAGAGCTGCTATGCCAACCGCTGCCCGAGGCGGCCGGCGAGATCCTGGATGTACTGCCAGGCGACCCGGCCCGAGCGGCCGCCGCGGGTGATCGACCATTCGTTGGCCTCGGCCCGCAACTCGGCCTGCGGCAGGTCCAGGCCGTAGTGCCGGGCGTAGCCCTCGATCATGGCGCAGGAGGGATCCTGGTCGCAGTTGTGAAAACCG
>JACZWN010000273.1:2284-2769 GCA_022572105.1 Pseudomonadota bacterium
CGCGCGCATCGGCAGCTCGGGCAACGTCTCGCGCCCGCAGCTGCATTTCGAGATCCGCAAGGGCACCCGCGCGGTCAATCCCACCGGCCTGCTCGGCCCGCAGCGCGCGGCGGCGGGGTGAACCGTCCCGCCGGAGCGGGAACGGAATTGGTGGAGGGCGCGGCCAAAGGGAACTCTGCGCTTTCCGACCGGAAAGGGGAGGGGTAATGGGCCAGCATATCGACACCATAGTGGTAGGTGGCGGCCAGGCCGGCCTCTCGGTTAGCTGGCATCTGAAGCGGAAAGGCCGGGAACATGTGGTCCTGGATCGCGGCAGGATCGGCGATACCTGGCGCCAGCGCTGGGATTCGTTCTGTCTGGTCACCCCGAACTGGTTCTGCCAGCTGCCGGGATTTCCATACGACGGCGACGAGCCCAATGGCTTCATGCTGCGCGACGAGATCGTTGCCTACGTCGAGCGTTTCGCCAAGAGCTTCGAGCCACCC
>JACZWN010000274.1 GCA_022572105.1 Pseudomonadota bacterium
AGAAGCTCGGCCTCGCGGTGACCTCGGAGAGGGTCGGGGACCGCGGCCGGGTCTATCGGATCGCCGGCACTCGGTGACCGGCATGCCCCAGGCCCTCGCCAGGCAACTGGCCGCGCTCGAGAGCGCGAGCCCGGCGGAGCTTCGGGCCCGGTGGGAGCGGGCGCATAAGCATCCCGCACCCAAGCGGGCGAGCCGCGACCTGCTCCTGCGGGCGCTCGCCTACCACATCCAGGAGCGGGCCGAGGGCGGCCTGAGCAAGGCCGCCCTCAGGCGCCTCGCCCATCTTGCGGATCCCAAGGGCAACGACGGCCGGCCGCCGAGGCCGGCGCCGCCGCGCCTCAGGCCCGGCACCCGCTTGGTCCGAGAATGGGGCGGCGCGGTGCATCAGGTGACCGTCGACGAAGACGGGTTCGACTACCGCGGCACGAGATACGCCAGCCTGTCGCGGATCGCGCGCGAGATCACCGGCACCCGCTGGTCCGGGCCGCTGTTCTTCGGGTTGCGCAAGGCTGGTGGCCGAGCAGGTGTCCACGGATGAGCGCTGACCGGCCCAAGCGCCTGCGCTGCGCGATCTACACCCGGAAATCCTCCGAGGAGGGGCTCGATCAGGCGTTCAACTCGCTCGACGCCCAGCGCGAGTCCTGCGAGGCCTATATCAAGAGCCAGGCCGGGGAGGGCTGGCACCTCGTCCGCACCGGCTATGACGACGGCGGCATCTCGGGCGGCACCCTGGACCGACCCGCGCTCCAGCAGCTGCTTGCCGACATCAAGGCCCGCAAGGTCGACACCGTCGTCGTTTACAAGGTCGACCGCCTGACCCGCTCGCTTGCCGACTTCGCCAAGATCGTCGAGGTCTTCGACCGGCGCGGCGTGTCGTTTGTCTCGGTCACCCAGCAATTCAACACCACCAGCTCCATGGGGAGGCTCACGCTCAACATGCTGCTCAGCTTCGCGCAGTTCGAGCGCGAGGTCACCGGCGAGCGCATCCGCGACAAGATCGCCGCTTCCAAGAGGAAGGGCATGTGGATGGGCGGCTTCGTGCCGCTGGGCTATGACGCCAAGGACCGCTCCCTGGTGATCAACCAACCCGAGGCCGAGATTGTCCGCACGATCTTTCGGCTTTACCTGGAGCACGGTAACGTGCGTCGGGTGAAAGGCGAGGCTGACCGGCTGGGCCTCGCGACCAAGGTCCGCAAGACGGAAAACGGACGCATGCGCGGTGGCCGCCCCTTGAGCCGAGGGTACATCTACAAGCTCCTCGGCAATCCCCTCTACGCCGGCCGGATTGCGCACAAGGGTGAGGTCTACAAAGGCCTGCACGAGGCTATCATCGATGCCGAGACCTGGGAGGCGGTGCAGGCGAAGCTCGCCGGCAATGCCCATGACCGGCGCTCGGGCGCCCGGGCCGCGGAGCCCAGCCTGCTCGCCGGGCTCCTCCATGACGAGCGCGGCAATCGCCTGAGCCCATCCCACGCGGTCAAGAACGGGGTCCGCTACCGCTACTACGTAAGCCAAGCCGTGCTCCAGCATCGCGACGGCGATGCAGGGTCAATCGTCCGGATCCCCGCTCGGGAGATCGAGGAACTGGTCGCCGCGCGGATCGCCGCCTTTCTCAAGGACGCAGGCCAAGTGATCGACGAGCTTGCCGGCTCGCTCGCGCCCCGCGAACAGGAGCGTCTCATCGCCGCGGCCAGGAAACAGGCCGAGCGGTGGCCGCGGATGGCCGCCTCCGAGCAGCGTGCGTTCATCCTCCGGGTCGTGGCCAGCGTCACGGCGAGCGAGAAGGAGATCCAGATCGTGCTCCACCGCAACGGGCTCCAAGATGCCTTGCTGGGTGATGAGCCATTGATCGACATGGTGGGTGTTCCCGGGTCTCAGGCCGGGACACCCGCCACCGGCGAGGCGTTGATTCTTCGCGTCCCCGCGCGGCTGAAGCTGTGCTCGGGCGAGATGCGCCTCGTGATCCCACCGGGACAGCGACAAGAGCTGCAGCCACGGCCCAACGCTACACTGATCAAGGCACTGACCCGGGCGCATAGATGGAAGGAGAGGCTCTTCACCGGCGAGGCACCATCAACCTCCGCAATCGCGAAGGAGGAAGGTGTGACCGAGCGATACGTCAGCCGCATCATGCGCCTTACCTTCCTCGCGCCCGACATCGTCGAGGCCATACTCGACGGGTATCAGCCGACGGATCTGGAACTCGAGCGGCTCATGAAGGGCATCCCCGTCAGTTGGAATGAGCAGCGAAGGGCTTTGGGATTCTCCCGAGGCTGATTCCCGCGGCAACTTTAACACCCTGGGGCACAGCTACCTGTCGGAAGCGGCAATTCGTGCCCCTTCACGCATGCCAAGCGTGGAACCGCGCGGCTGAACCGGACTTCGAAATTGGCCAGGAGAGAAAATGTCTGCGAAGCCGCGGACAACGCCGAAAGACCTCGTTCTCTCGGTCCCGCTCGCGCGGCGGCCCGGCGCAAGGCCCGCGGACTGCCGCGAACCGTACCGGCAGTTCGAATCCGGCTCTGTTTTTCTGCGATATCAAGGACTTGCTGGCGGAGGGGGTGGGATTCGAACCCTCGATACGCTTCAGCATCATCTCTTGTAAGTCTATGAATTCATTAATGAATTCCAAACAGCTGAAGAGACCGGGGACCTGAGACCGTCGATTTATTGGAGATAACGCCCGCCCTGTCGCGACACCCGTGTTTTGATCGCAAGAGCGGATCGACGACCGTGTTTATGGCCGCGGTCCTCGACGCTGAC
>JACZWN010000112.1 GCA_022572105.1 Pseudomonadota bacterium
GGGCAGTGGAGCGGCGGCCATCACGGCCGCGGCCGCGGGCCGTCTCGATGGCGCCGTCGATCAACCTCTGCAAGGCCGCGTTGTCGATCGGCCGCCTGACGACCAGCTTGCCGCCCTGCCCATCGATCTCGCCGCCTTCCACCATGATCCGTTCGGCCTCCCGGTTGCAGCGCCAGATACGGCGATCGCCGGTAAGCACAATGATGCCGAAGGACGCGCCCTCGATTGCCCCCCAGGCGCTCGAGCTCTCCTGTTCCAGGGCCGCGACCCGGCTCTGGATCCGGAGCGCGCGGCTCAGGTGGGGCCGGAACGCCGCAAAGGCCTCGATCTCGAGTTGCGTGACATGACCCTGCCGTCTCGAGCGTTGGAGCGCGGCCATGGACAGGGTCGAGTCGGTCCGGAGCAGTTGCCCGCCGATGAAGTAGCGAAACCCGAAGCCCGCCCGCCAACGGTACATCTCGCTGCGGTCCATCTCGGCCTCGTCGAAGAACATGCCATCGTAAATGACCGAGAGGCCCGGGTTGCGCACCAGGAGATCGTTTCGCTCGCTCAGCTTCGAAAAGTGCGCGCGATATTCGTCGGTAAATTGCCGGGGCAGGCCGTGATCCGCTTGATCGATCACGTCTCTCGTCCCGGTATCGATGGTGTAAAGCTGGAACGCGGCGCCGTTCAGCGCGCCACACAGTTCCTCCAGGACGCCGCTCCATTCGGCGGGGCTGAGGGCCGCCTCGTAGATCCGGCCGACCAGACGGTTCATTTGCGCTTCGTCGCGAAGCATGATCCCTCTCCCAAGGAGTCGCTTCTGTCGACAAAGGAGAAAACCTAACACGTTTGGACAGCGGGAGGAATCAGGGCGCGCGCGGGCGGATTCCGGTCACCACTCTAAAAAATCGCCCCGCCAGACACTAAATTTAGGGGCATGGCGCGCGTCGAGATCTATTCCAGCCTGCTTTGTCCGCATTGTTACCGGGCCAAGAAGCTGCTCGACGCCAAGGGCGTGGACTACGAGGAGATCGACCTGATGCTCAAGCCGTGGCGGCGCGCCGAGATGATCGAGCGCAGCGGCGGGCGGACCAGCGTGCCGCAGATCTTCGTCGACGGCAGCCACCTGGGCAACTGCCAGGAGATGCTCGCCCTCGAGGCCGCCGGCCGGCTCGCCCCGATCCTGGAGGCCGCGAACTGATTCCCACCTTCACCGCCGCCTGCGTGCAGCTGACCTCGGGCCACGAGCCCGCGGCGAACGTCGGCGCCGCCGCGGCGCTCATACGCCGGGCGCGGGCCGCCGGGGCGGACCTGATCGTGACGCCCGAGGTCACCAACATGATGGGGCTGCGGCGCCGGGCGACGCTGGACCAGGCGCGGCCCGAGGCCGAGGACCCCTCGGTGGCCGCGTTCCGCGACCTGGCCGCCGAGACCGGGGCCTGGCTGCTGATCGGCTCGGTGGTCCTGCGCGCCTCGGCCGAGAAGCTGGCGAACCGCTCGCTGCTGATCGACCCCGCAGGGACCATCGCCGCGCGCTACGACAAGATCCACATGTTCGACGTCGAGATTCCCGACGGCCAGAGCTACCGCGAATCCAAGGCCTATGAGGCGGGCGCGGAGGCGGTCACGGCCGATCTGCCCTGGGGCCGGCTGGGGCTTACGGTCTGCTACGACCTGCGCTTCCCCGACCTCTACCGCGCGCTCGCCCGGGCCGGCGCCGCGTTCCTCAGCGTGCCCTCGGCGTTCACGAAATACACCGGCGCGGCCCACTGGCACGTGCTGCTGCGCGCCCGGGCGATCGAAACCGGGTGCTTCGTCTTCGCCCCGGCCCAGTGCGGGGCGCACGACGGCGGGCGCGAGACCTACGGCCATTCGCTGATCGTCGCGCCCTGGGGCGAGGTGCTGGCCGACGGCGGCGAGGCGCCCGGCGTGAGCCTGGCCGAGATCGACCCGGCCGAGGTCGCCAAGGCCCGGGCCATGATCCCCGCCCTCGACCACGATCGCCCCTTCGCCGCGCCCCAGGCCGCGGCGCCCCTGCGCCAGGCCGGGGAGTAAGCGGGGCATTTCCTAGAGGTCTTGAGTCTCGTTCACCGCGCAGATGCGCTGGATCGCGGCCGGGCGCGGCGCCTCCACGATCAGGTCCTCGTAGGCGCGCACCCGCAGCTGGCCACGCACCGCCTCCAGGAGCTCGCCCGGGTTCATCAGGTGCGCCGGCCGGCGCGGCCGGCCGAAGGCTTCGTTGCCCTTGGCGAAGGTCTCGTAAATGAGTGTGCCGCCGGGCGCGACCGCGGCGATAAGGGCGGGAAAGAGCGGCCGGTAGAGGTAGTTGGTGACGACGACGCCGGCGAAGCGGCGGCCGGCAAGCGGGAACCGGCGGCCGTCCTCGAGGTCGATCTCCAGGGCTTCCAGGCCGGGCCGGCCGATCATGTCGGCGATCCCCGAAAGGTCGAGGTCGACGGCGGTGACCGGATGGCCGCGCTCCAGGAACAGCCGGACATGGCGCCCGCCGCCGCAGGCCAGGTCCAGGACCGGCCCGCCGGCGGGCACGTAGGGGGCGAAGCGGCGCACCCAGGCCGAGGGCTCGCTCAAGCCGCTGTGGGGACCGGCCCGGCCCGAATTCTTCGACTGCCGCGGTTCGGTCATCGGCGGTTCGCTCGCCCCAACCCTTTGATCGGATATGGAAAATGACCCCTTGCCCGAGGCGCGTTCAGAGGCCATGTTCAAATCCGGTAACCCTATGTAACATAAGCGCGCCCGGGTTTGACCGCTGGCGCGGGGAGCGAGGATGATCCTTTACGACCTCAGGTGCCGGAGAGGCCACGTCTTCGAAGCCTGGTTCCGCGACAGCGCGGCCTACGACGACCAGGTCGAGGCCGGCGAGGTCGCCTGTCCGACCTGCGGCTCGAAAAAGGTCGAGAAGGCACCCATGGCGCCGCGCCTGGCCAAGGGCGGCCTGTCCAAGGGCAGCGGGGAGACCGGCGAAGCCCAGCGCGCCGAGGCCCAGACCGCCGAGACCGAGCACACCGAAGCCGAGACCGCGAAGGCCGAGACCGCGAAGGCCGCCGAGGCCCTGCGCGGCTTGCGCCGCAAGGTCGAGGACAACTTCGACTACGTGGGCCCGCAATTCGCCGAGGAGGCGCGCAAGATCCACTACGGCGAGGCCGACGCGCACAACATCTACGGCGAGACCTCGGACGAGGAGGCCAAGGAACTGCGCGACGAGGGCGTCGCCTTCACCCGCATCCCCTGGACCCCGCGCCAGGATTCGTGAGCCGCCAGGACCCGTAAGCGCTCACCCCTTCACCGCGAAGACCATGTAGTTGACGTCGAGGTCGCGGGCCAGGCGCCAGGCGGCGGTCAGCGGGTTGTAGGCGACCCCGGTGATCTCCGCGATCTCGACGCCGCCATCGCGCAGCAGGGCGGCCAGTTCGGAGGGGCGCAGGAAGCGGCGCCAGTCGTGGGTCCCGCGCGGCAGCCAGCCGAGGATGTATTCGGCGCCGACGATGGCCAGCACGAAGGCCTTGGGCGTCCGGTTGAGCGTGGCCAACACCATGGCGCCGCCGGGGCGAACCAGCGCGGCCGAGGCGTGCAGGAACACGGCCGCATCGGCCACATGCTCTACCACCTCCATGTTGACGACCACGTCGAAGCCCGCGCCGGCCGCCGTCAGGTCCTCCGCGAGGGCCTCGGCGCTGGTCAGCCGGTAGTCGATGGCGAGCCCGCTCTCGGCGGCGTGCAGCGCGGCGACCTCGACGTTCGCCGGCGAGGCGTCGATGCCCACGACCTCGGCGCCGAGGCGCGCCAGCGGTTCGGCGAGCAGGCCGCCGCCGCAGCCGATATCCAGAAGCCTTAGCCCTCGGAGCGGTCGCTCGGCCAGGGGATCGCGCCCGGCGTGGGCGGCGACCCGGTCGCGGATAAAGGCGAGCCGGACCGGGTTGAGCCGGTGCAGAGGCTGAAACCTGCCGGCCGGGTCCCACCATTCCTCGGCCGAGGCGGAGAGCTTCGCGACCTCCGCGGCATCGACGCTGGCGCCCTTCGTGGGGGCGGCGCTCCTGGCCATGGGCGGCACTCCTCGAGCCTTCGGCTTCATCCCGGGGCCGGGCCGCTCGCTTGCGTCGGGCCCCACATTGAGAGTATGCATAGCCGCCCGCCCCCACCCGGGCAAGCCGGGCGCCCGGGCCGGCCTCGCATCGTCGGACCCCACCCCGATCATAGACATAAGAACAAGGGACTCCCATGGCCCGGATCGTGATGAAGTTCGGCGGCACCTCGGTGGCCGATCTCGAACGCATCCGCAACGTCGCCGGGCGAATCAAGGCCGAGGTCGATCGGGGCAACCAGGTGGCGGTGGTCATTTCGGCCATGGCCGGGGTGACCAATCAGTTGGCCGATTACGCGGACCAGTCGGCCGAGCTCTACGATCTGCGCGAGTACGACGTGGTCGTGTCCTCGGGCGAGCAGGTGACGGCCGGCATCCTCGCCATCGTGCTGCAGGATCTCGGCGTCTCGGCGCGCTCGTGGCTCGGCTGGCAGATTCCGATCCGCACCAACGACGCCCACGGCAACGCCCGCATCGAGGACATCGACGTGACCGAGATCCTGCGCCGCTTCGACGACGGCCAGGTCGCCGTGGTGACCGGCTTTCAGGGCATCGATGCGCAAGGGCGCGTGACCACGCTCGGCCGGGGCGGCTCCGACATCTCCGCCGTGGCGTTGGCCGCAGCGCTCGACGCCGAGCGTTGCGACATCCACACCGACGTGGACGGGGTCTACACGAGCGATCCGCGCATCGTCGCCAAGGCCCATAAGCTCGACCGGGTGACCTACGAGGAAATGCTGGAAATGGCCTCGCAGGGCGCCAAGGTCCTGCAGACCCGCTCGGTCGAGATCGCCATGAAGCACCGTGTGCGCGTGCGGGTGCTGTCCAGCTTCGAAAATTCATCAGGCACTTTGATCGTGGACGAGGATGAAATCGTGGAACAGGCAATCGTCAGCGGAATCACCTACAGCCGGGACGAGGCGAAGATCACCCTGACCCGCGTGCCGGACCGTCCGGGCGCGGCGGCGGGCATTTTCGGCCCCTTGGCGGAGGCCGCGATCAACGTCGACATGATCGTCCAGAACGTCTCGGTGGACAGCGACGAGACCGGAATTACCTTCACCGTCACCAAGGCCGACCTGGAGCGGGCGGTCAAGGTGTTGGAGGGCCTGCGCGACAGCCTCGAATACGGCGACCTCCTGTCCGACCCCAATGTGGTGAAGGTCTCCGTGATCGGTGTGGGAATGAGGTCCCATGTCGGGGTGGCCCAGAAGATGTTCTCCACGCTCGCCGAGAAGGGCATCAACATACAGGTGATCTCCACCTCGGAGATCAAGGTCAGCGTCCTGGTCGCCGAGGAGTATACCGAATTGGCGGTGCGCAGCCTGCATTCCGCCTACGGCCTGGACGCGGCTTGATCCCGGCTTATACCAACGATTATTGGTATGAGGCGGGCGCCGCCGGGCCGCAATCCGTCGGAGCGGGATGCCGGCGGACGGTCCGGAACCGCCGATTCTTTGCAATAATTTGCCGCCCGCGGACGGCTTTTGTTAAAAGACTGGTAACCCGGAGTTTGGTAAACATAGCCGTAGCGCAAACGCCTCTGGGGTGGGCAACGGGAGGGGGTCGGGTTGACGCACGGCGATTCCGCTTGGAAGCTGGTAACTTTCGGGCTACCGCTTTCGCCGGCGTGGCATTGGAATGCAAGGCCTGCGGTCACCGGACGACGGTAGGCCCGAGGCAAGGCAAGACGGACGACGGCCCTTGGTACTGACCCACGATAGCGACGACCGCGATCCGAAACGGAATTCCGGGGACGGCCCGGGTCTGAAGGTTATTGGAGGCGTGGCCGACACGCTGCGCGGCGCGCGCGAGGAGCACGGCCAGGACCTACACGCCGTGGCCCAGGTGCTGCGCATCCGTTACGACTATCTCGAGGCGATCGAAACCGGCGCGTTCGAGCGCTTGCCGGGCACCACCTACGCGCACGGGTTCCTGCGCACCTACGCGGAGTTTCTCGGGCTCGACGGCGACGAAATGGTCGAGCGCTTCAAGCAGGAGATGCATGGGACCGAGAGCAAGCCGGAGCTGGTGTTCCCGGAGCCGGTGGCCGAGAACCGTATCCCGGGTGGCGCGATCGTTCTGATCTCGGCCGTGTTGCTCGTCTTGGCCTACAGCGGTTGGTTCTACCTCTCGAGCCAAGGCAAGAGCGTCGCCGACCTGATTCCGCCTTTGCCGGAGTCGCTTCAAGCCATGCTCGCGGGCGAGGCGGAGACTGTGTTCGAAAGCGCCTCCGTCGACGAGCCGGCCGGATCCGGGCAAGCCTCGGTGTACGCGCCGCCGGAGGCGGAGAGCGCCGAGCCGAGCGTCCTTGCGGACCCGGTCGGCGCCCTCGAGGAGCCGGCCGAGGAGCCGGCCGAGGAGCCGACGCTGGACCCGGGCGTGGTGGCGTCCGCGCCGGAGGAGGGCGGGACGACCGCCGCCGTCGCCGAGACGCCGGCCACCGTGGCGCCCGCGGATTTCGAGAGTGGCGCGGGAACGGCTGCGGGGTCCGAGACCGAGACGGCGGAAACGGCTGCGGACTCCGCGCCGGTCGCGCCGGCGCCCGATCCCGAGGCATCGACCCAAGAGCGCGTCGCCGCGACCGAACCCGTGGAGCCCGTGACCGCCGCGGCCCGGCTGGCGCCGGCACGGAGCGAGCCCGCGCCGACACCGTCCGTCAATCCGCGGCCGGATCTGGTCGATTCGTTCGCCTTACCGTCGCCCGTACCCGCGGCCCCGGCGAAGGTCGCGTCGGCCGAGCCGGCACCGGCCCGCCGGACGGCGGCCATCACCGCGCCGAGGTTGAGCGAGCTATCGACCCGGACTCTGGGCCCGACGGCGGCGACTTCGCCGCTGGTCGAGCAAACGGTCGTCATTCCCGCGCCACCGGCGGCGCCGCAATCGATGATCTCGACCGGGCGCTCCCCACGCGTCTACGGAGAGAGCACCGAGGGCACCCGGATCGTCTTGCGCGCGCTCCAGGATAGCTGGGTCCAGATCCGGGACCGCCAGGACGCGCTTCTGCTGACCCGCGTACTGCGTGCCGGCGACACCTATTTCGTGCCCGCCCGGGAGGGGCTGACCCTGCTTACCGGCAATGCCGGCGGTCTCGAGATCCGGGTCGACGGCATGCCGGTCCCGCCGATCGGTCCGGTCGGCACGGTGCGCCGCCAGATCGCCCTCGACCCGAGCCGCCTTTTGAGTGGCACCGCGGGGCCCCGTTAAGGGCCTGAGCCCTGAGCCCGCATACCAACGAGACTTGGTATAAGGCGGCGTCCCCCATGTCGCAGATCGCCGAGGTCCTTGCGTTCTGGTTCGCCCCGGGCATGAAGGAAAAGTGGTTCCAGAAGGACCCGGCCTTCGACCGCGAGGTGCGCGACAGGCTGGGCGCGCGGCACGAGAAGGCGGCGGCCGGCGGCTTCGAGGATTGGCGGGCAACGCCGGAGGGCTGCGTCGCGCTGATCGTCCTCTTGGACCAGGTGCCGCGCAACTTCTACCGCAACGATCGGCGCGCCTTTGCCACCGACGGGATGGCGCTGGCGGTGACCCGCCATGCGCTCGCCCAGGGTTTCGAGGCGGCATTGACCCAGGACCAGCGCGGCTTCCTGTACATGCCGTTGGAGCACAGCGAGGCGCTGGAGGATCAGGAGCTCTCGCTGCGCCTGACCGGCCCCCTGAACGAAGACCCGAGCTGGCACGAGTGGGCGCTCCTGCACCGGGACATCATCGCCCGCTTCGGCCGCTTCCCGCACCGCAACGCCACGCTCGGGCGCGAAACCACTGCCGAGGAAGCGGCCTTCCTGGAACAGCCGGGATCGTCGTTCTAGAGCGTTTTCCGTTTGGTTCGCTCCGGGCCGCGCCCGCGCTTGGCGGAGGCCAATACGCCCACTACCTTATGCCTTGAGCCCGCGCGCACCGTCACGGCCCGAATCGCCCATGCCGCAACCTCTGCGCATCGCGACCTTCAACCTGGAGAGCCTGGACGACCGGCCGGACGTCGCGCCGCCGCTGGCCGCGCGCATCGCGGTGCTCAGGCCCCAGCTCCTGCGCCTCAAGGCCGACGTGCTGTGCCTGCAGGAGGTCAACGGCCAGCGCCCGCCGGGCGGCGGACCCAGGCAACTTCTGGCGCTCGATCGCCTGCTCGCGGAGACCCCCTATGCCGGCTTCCACCTGATCTCGTCGAGCCGCGTCTCCGGGCCCGATTCGGAGGCGGAGCGCGGCGCGGACGCGGTGCACAACCTGGTGATCCTGAGCCGCCATCCGTTCGGCTCCACCGAGGAGCTGCGCCATCACCTGGTCGAGCCGCCCACCTACCGCCCGAAAACCGCCCGGCCCGCCGTGGGACGGGAGCAGGCGATCGAATGGGACCGGCCGATCCTCGCCGCCGCCATCGAGCTCGCCGCCGGGCGCCGCTTGCACGTCGTCAACCTACACCTGCGCGCGCCGCTCGCCGCCCCGGTCCCGGGCCAGAAGAAGGATGCGCACACCTGGCGCAGCGTCTCGGGCTGGGCCGAAGGCTTTTTCCTGGCGACCGTCAAGCGCGCCGGCCAGGCGCTGGAGACGCGCCTCTTCATCGAGCGCATCTTCGACCCACGACGCGCGGGCGCTGGTCGCGGTCTGCGGCGACTTCAACGCCGAGGAGCGCCAGACCCCGCTCAGGACCATCCGCGCCGATTCCGCCGATACCGGCAACGCGGCGCTCGCGGGGCGCGCGCTGGTGCCGCTCGAGCGCACCCTGCCCGCCTCGCAGCGCTTCTCCGTGGTCCACGGCGGGCACAAGGAGATGCTCGACCACGTGCTGGTCTCGCGCGCGCTGCTCGACTGCTACCGCCACGTCGAGGTCCACAACGAAGGCCTGGCCGACGAGCTGAGCGACGCCGGCCCGGCCTCGCACCACGCCCCCCTGGTCGCCGAGTTCGCGCTGTGAGGAGGCCTTGAGCGGCGCCGCGCACGGCCCGGGCGCAAGGGCTCGAAATCACCGACTCTCATTATTATGCGCGAGCCAGCGGCTTGCCGTCGCTTGAATCAGCCGCAGGGCCTCGATGCTGCCCGCGGCGGCGCCTTTTTCGAAGTCGCCCGCGGCGCTGGCCATCCGGTTCGTGATGTGGGCGAAGCAGATCACCGGATGCCCCCGCGCCCGGGCGAAGGCGTAAAGCGCCGCGGCTTCCATCTCCACGGCCAGGATGCCCTTCGATCGGCAAAGCTCTATCGCCGAGCGGGTCTCGCGGAACGGCGCGTCGGTGGTCCAGACCGCGCCGCGCGCGAGCGGCTCCGCGAGGCCCGGCAGATCGTCCTCGAACAGCTCCAGCAGGGCGTCCGGGATCGACACGTACTCGGCGGCCGGAAGGTAGTGGTAGCTGGTCCCCTCGTCGCGCAGGGCCTTCTCGATGAGGATGAAATAAGGCGGTTTCCGAAGCGACAGGATCTGTCCCGACGAGGTGACGCTGATCAGCAAGCGGCACCCGGAGGCGAACAGCTGCTCGGCCAGCAGAACCGCGAAGGAGGCGCCGACCGCGCAGCCGATAATTCCCAAGGCAAGGCCGTCCAGGGAAAAATCATGAAGCGTGGTGTGATAGCAGGCCCAGTTCGGGTTCGCCTCGAGCCGGCCGTTCCGGTCCAGGTAGCGCAGGATATCGCCATCGGGATCGAGCACGCAGACCGGCGCAACCGCCCCCTCCGGCACCGACAGCTGACGGCGTGCCTCGCGCAGCAGGTTTTCCGGCGTGAACACCGAGGCTTCGTGATGGCGTTTACCCGACAGGAGGGGCGGCGGCACCCGGCCCTCGCCGCCCCCCGGGGCGCGTTTTCGGCTCAAAACGGCTACGTCCTCGATCGTTATCGCGCCTGCCGGCCCCGCGGCGCCCCCGCGGCGCTGCCCCGGCGGACTTTCGGGACGCGCGCGGGATCGGTTATCCCGGCGGCCCATAATATGGCGCCGTTTCACGGACGCAAATCGCTTCCTCCGGACAGGCCCACCGTAGCCAAGGCATCGGCGGGCAGGCGCGCGCGGTCGTGGGCGGCGGTGAAGTCGATCTCGGGACCGGCGGGCACGATCCCGCTCGGGTTCACGGATTCGTGGCTGCCGTAGTAGTGCTGCTTGATGTGGTGCAGGTTCACGGTCTCGGCGACGCCCGGCACCTGATAGAGCTCGCGCGTGAAGCCCCAGAGGTTGGGCATGTCGACCAGGCGCCGCTTGTTGCACTTGAAGTGGCCGACGTAGACCGGATCGAAGCGCAGCAACGTGGTGAACAGGCGCCAATCCGCCTCGGTGAGAACCTCGCCCACGAGATAGCGCTGGCGGGTGAGCCGGTCCTCCAACATGTCGAGGGTCTCGAACAGCGCCTCGACCGCCTCCTCGTAGGCCCGCTGGCCGGTCGCGAAGCCGGCCCGGTAAACCCCGTTGTTGACGGTCGCGTAGACCCGCTCGTTGAGCGCGTCGATCTCGGGCCGCAGCGCCTCCGGATAGAAGTCGAGCGCGGCCTCGCCCCAGGCGTCGAAGCCGGCGTTGAACATGCGGATGATCTCGCTCGACTCGTTGTTGACGATGGTGCCGCGCGCCTTGTCCCAGAGCACCGGCACGGTCACCCGGCCGCTATAGTCCGGCCGCGCCTTGGCGTAGATCTCGTGCAGATAGCGCGCGCCGTTCACCGTGTCGGTGGTGCAGCCGGGTCCCGCGCGGAACTCCCAACCGTTCGTGCCCATGTGCCAGTGCACGACCGAGACCGAGACCACCTCCTCCAGGCGCTTCAGCTTGCGCAGGATGAGCGTGCGGTGCGCCCAGGGGCAGGCGCGAGACGTAGAGGTGATAGCGCCCCGGCTCGGCCCGGAAGCCGCCTTGGCCGCTCGGGCCCGGCGCGCCGTCGCGGCTCACCCAGTTGCGGAATTGGCTGTCTCGGCGGACGAAGCGCCCGTCCCGGGTATGCCGGTC
>JACZWN010000113.1 GCA_022572105.1 Pseudomonadota bacterium
CGCGCGCCGAGGGGCGGCGGATGCTCTACGACGGACGCTGGCGCGACCGCGACCCGTCCGAGGCGCCGCCGGGCGTGGCGCCGGTCATCCGCTTCAAGGCGCCGCGCGGCGGCGAGACCGTGCTCCACGACCTGGTCCAGGGCAAGGTCACGGTGGCCAACGACCAGCTCGACGACATGGTGTTGCTGCGCGCCGACGGGACGCCGACCTACATGCTCTCGGTCGTGGTCGACGATCACGACATGGAAATCAGCCACGTGATCCGCGGCGACGACCATCTGACCAACGCCTTCCGCCAAACCCGGTTGTTCGAGGCGCTCGGCTGGCGGGTGCCGGAATTCGCCCACATCCCGCTGATCCACGGACCCGACGGCGCCAAGCTGTCGAAGCGCCACGGCGCGCTCGGCGTCGCGGCCTACCGCGACATGGGCTACCTGCCCGAGGCGCTACGCAACTATCTGCTGCGCCTGGGCTGGGGGCGTGGCGACGAGGAGATCATCCCGACCGAGCGGGCGATCGAGTGGTTCGATCTCGACGGCGTCGGGCGCGCGCCGGCGCGCCTCGACTTCGCCAAGCTCGACAGCCTGAACGGCCACTACCTGCGCGAGGCCGAGGACGCGCGCCTGGTCGCGCTGATCGCGCCGCGCCTGAAGGCGATCACGGGCACGGCGCCGGACGCGGAGGGCGGCGACCGCCTGCCACGCGCCATGGCCGGTCTCAAGTCGCGCGCGAAGACTTTGAATGAACTTGCGGAAAACGCTGTTCTTTATGTCGCCGAACGGCCCTTGAAGATGTCGGACAAGGCGGCCAAGCTGTTGTCGCCCGAGGCGCGCGAGCGGCTCGACCGCTTGCTGCCCGAACTGCGCGCCGTCGACGACTGGAACGAGCCGGCGCTCGAGGCGCGGGTGCGCGCCTTCGCCGAGGCCGAGGACCGCAAGCTGGGCCAGGTGGCCCAGCCGTTGCGCGCCGCGCTCACCGGCTCCAACGCCTCGCCGGGCATCTTCGAGGTCATGGCGATCCTCGGGCGCGCGGAGTCGCTCGCCAGGATCGCGGATCAGATCTCCGGCGAATGACGTTTCCGAGGGTTTCACGGGAATTCACCACCCTCGGTTACCGCACGCGGGTTTGATCGCCGGGCCAAAATTCTTTATGCTGCGGCGCGGAACGAAGGCATTCAATTCAGCTCTGGAAATGGTGACATGGCTCAGTCCACATCGGCGGAGAAAGCCCCAGCAGGCAAGAACACGGTTACCTTGATCGACAACGGCACCGGCCGGTCTTGGGACCTGCCGATCCTGGAAGGCACGGAGGGCCCGCGGGTCATCGACGTGCGCCGGCTCTATGCGGACACCGGGTTCTTCACCTACGACCCCAGTTACGGCGCCACCGCGAGCTGCGATTCGAACATCACCTTCATCGACGGGGAGGCCGGCGTGCTCCGCCATGCCGGCTACTCCATCGAGGATCTGGCCGAACACAGCGATTACATGGAGGTCTGCTACCTGCTCCTGCACGGCGAGTTGCCGAACCAAGCGCAGCGCAGGGAGTTCGAGAAAGCGATCACCTACCACACCATGCTGCACGAGCAGATGATGAACTTCTACCGGGGCTTCCGGCGGGATTCCCATCCCATGGCGATCATGGTCGGCATGGTCGGCGCGATGTCGGCATTCTATCACGACTCCACCGACATCAGCGATCCCTACCAGCGCATGGTCGCCTCGCACCGCCTGATCGCCAAGATGCCGACCATCGCCGCCATGGCCTACAAGTACTCGATCGGCCAGCCCTTCATATACCCGCGCAACGACCTGAGCTTTGCGGCGAACTTCCTGCACATGACCTTCGCGGTGCCGTGCGAGGACTTCAATATACGCCCGGCGCTGGCGCGCGCCATGGACCGCATCTTCATCCTGCACGCCGATCACGAGCAGAACGCTTCGACCTCGACGGTGCGCATCGCCGGCTCGAGCGGCGCCAACCCCTTCGCCTGCATCGCCGCCGGGATCGCCTCGCTGTGGGGACCGGCCCACGGCGGCGCCAACGAGGCGGTGCTCCAGATGCTCCAGGAGATCGGCTCCAAGGAGCGCATCCCCGAGTTCATCGAGCGCGCCAAGAACAAGGACGATCCCTTCCGCCTCATGGGCTTCGGACACCGGGTCTACAAGCACTACGACCCGCGCGCGGCGGTGTTGCGCAAGTCTTGCTACGAGGTCCTGGACGACCTCGGCAAGCGCGACGAGCCACTGCTCGGCCTGGCCATGGAGTTGGAGCGCATCGCCTTGGAGGACGATTACTTCGTCGAGAAAAAGCTGTTCCCCAACGTCGACTTCTACTCCGGCATCATCCTGCAGGCCATGGGCTTCCCGACGACCATGTTTACGGTGCTCTTCGCCCTCGCCCGCACGGTCGGCTGGGTCGCCCAGTGGAAGGAGATGGTCGAGGACCCGCACCACAAGATCAGCCGGCCGCGCCAACTGTACACGGGCTACGCCAAGCGCGAGTTCGTGCCCATGGACCAGCGCGGCTGACGCGCAGGGCACCCCCCCCTTCAGAACGCGCGGGAAAACCGCGGAGCATACCGCGTTCGACATGGCCTCGTCACGGCCGGGCCCGGCGCGGTTATTTCGGCACCGCAACGCCGAGCACGAAGAGTCCGGCCTCGTCGGCCGCTCCGACGACGCTTTCCCGGTCCACGATCAGGGTCTCGCCGGCCTCGACCGCGATCCCGCGCAGACCCGCCCGGGCCGCGCCCGTCACCGTACGGACCCCGATGGTCGGCAGGTCGACGCGCCTTTCCTGGCGCGGTTTCTTGATCTTCACCAGGACGCCGCCCGGGCCCTCGCGGCCCAGTTCCGCGCAGCGCGCCAGCAACCGGTCGGTTCCCTCGACCGCCTCGACGCCGAGCACGATCCCCTGCTGCACGACCACGGCCTGTCCCACGTCGACCTCGCCCAGCGCCCGCGCCACCGCGACGCCTCGCGTGATGTCGCCTTCGGCCTGCGCGTCGGGCCGGTGGGCGCCGAGCGGCCCGACCGGGGCGAGCAAGTCGCTCAGGAGATCGTCGACGCCGACGACGTGGAAGCCTTCCTTTTCCAGAGCCTGGATCACCGCGCTCAGCAAGCCGTCGTCGCCCAGGCCGCCGGCCCCGACCTCGGCGAGGAACCGAGCGCTGCGCAAATCGAAGCCCAACTCGCTCATGCTCGGCCGCTTGACCGGGCCGATCAGGACCAGGTCCTCGACCCCGGCGCCGCGCAGCGCCTCCAGGGCCGGGCGGGACTGGCCCAGACGCACCCAGGCATGGTCCACGCCCTCGACCGTGGCCGGCTCCGTCTGACCCTCGAAGGCGAGGACGAAGATCTCGCGCCCGCTGGCTCGGCACACCTCGACCAGTCGGGCCGGAAGTTCGCCGCCGCCGGCAACGATTCCGAGCTTAGCTGCCATTCTCCGCCCTGGGCCGGCAAAGAGCGCGCGCGGACTCGGCGCGAACGAAGTCGACGATCTCGCTCACGCCCGCGGTGCCGCCGAGCTCCCGGGCCACGCGCTCGACCCGCTCGGCGAGGGTGTCGTCCCGGCCGAACAGCATGGCGTAGGCCTCCGACATGGCCTGGATATCGGCGCGGGCGAAGCCATGGCGCTTCAACCCGATCATATTGAGGCCTTGCAGCCGCGCCCGCTCGCCGACGGCCATGCCGTATGGGATCACGTCGTGCTCGACCCCCGACATCCCGCCGACCATGGCGTGGCGTCCGATCCGGACGAACTGATGGATCGCCGAGAGCCCGCCGATGATGGCGCCTTCCTCGATGGTGACATGGCCGCCGAGCGTCGCGTTGTTGGCCATGATGACCCGGTCGCCGATGGTGCAGTCGTGGGCGACGTGGGCGCCCATCATGAACAGGCAGTGATTGCCGACCCGCGTGACCATCCCGCCGCCCTCGGTGCCCGGGTTCATGGTCACGTGCTCGCGCACCATATTGTCCGTGCCGACGATCAGCTCGGACGGCTCGCCGCCGTATTTAATGTCCTGCGGCCGATGGCCGATCGAGGCGAAGGGAAAGATCTGGGTCCTGGCCCCGACCTCGGTCCGGCCCTCGACGACGACATGACTGTGCAGAACCACGTCCGCGCCCAGATCCACATGGGAACCGACCACGCAATACGGCCCGATTTTGACCCCCTCGCCGAGCCGCGCCTCTGGATCGACGATGGCGGTGGCGTGAACCTCGGCCATCAGTCCTCCATGATCATGGCCGTGAAGCGCGCCTCGGCCATGAGCACGCCATCGACCCGCGCCTGGCCGCTGAACTTCCAGACGCTGCCGCGACGCCGTGTCTTGGTGACGTGGATATGGAGTCTGTCGCCGGGCACGACCGGCTTGCGGAACCGGCAGTCCTCGATGGACATGAAATAGACCAGCTTGCCCGCGGCCGCCCCTTCGAGCGTTTCCACGACCAACACGGCTGCGGTCTGCGCCATGCATTCGATGACCAGGACGCCGGGCATGACCGGCTGGCGCGGAAAGTGGCCCTGAAAGTAACTCTCGTTGATGGAGACATTCTTGATCCCAATGGCGCTGCGATCGGGCACCAGATCGACGACGCGGTCGATCATCAGAAACGGATAGCGATGCGGGATCATTCGCATGATCCGCAGGATGTCGATGGTGTCCACCACGCCCCGGGCGACAGGCTGCTCAGTCATTGCGTTTACCTTTGCCCCTCGCCTTTACCTGGCGCCGCCAAATCGCGCACAGACGGAAGAATTCCTTGATCGGCATGCCCGGTATGCCGGCGACCGCCTGGCCGGGCGGAACATCGCGCATAACGCCGCACTGGGCCGACAACTGCGCGCCCTTCCCGATGGTGAGATGACCGGCAACGCCGGCCTGACCGCCCACCAGAACATGGTCCTCGAGCGTGGTGCTGCCCGCCACCCCGGACTGGGCAACCAGCACGCAGCCTCTTCCCAGGCGCACGTTGTGCCCGATCTGCACGAGATTATCAATCTTCGACCCGGCACCGATGAAGGTATCCGGCCCGGCGCCGCGGTCGATGGTGCTGTTGGCGCCGACCTCGACGTCGTCCTCGACGATCACGCGGCCGAGCTGGGGCACGTTCAGGTATCCCTCCGGATCCAAGGTGAAGCCGAAGCCCCGGTTGCCGATGCATACCCCCGAATGGATGATGCAACGCTTGCCGATCAGACAGTAGCTCAGAAACCCGTTGGCCCCGATCTCGGTTTCGTCGCCGATCACCACGCCGCGCTCGATGACGGTGTTGGCCTTGATGAGGCAATCGCGGCCGATCTCCACGTTCGGGCCGATGACGACGCCGGGACCGACCACGGTCCCGTCGCCGACCCGAGCCGCCGGATCGATCAGCGCCGTCGGGTGCCGCCCGGCGGCGAGCCTGGGTTCGGGATAGAAGGCCCGCGCCATCAGCGCGTAGGCCCTGTACGGCTTGGGCGTAAGCAGCAGGGCCATGCCTTCGGGCGCCCGTTCGGCATGGTTCGGCGAAACGACGCAGGCGCCCGCCCCGCTGGCGGCGAACTGGTCCAGGTAGCGCTTGTTGTCGAGAAAGCCGACGTCCGTCGGGCCGGCCCGGTCGAGCGGGGCGACATCGGTGAAAATTCTTTCCGGATCCGCTCCTTCGCCGAGCCGGGCACCGGAAAGATCGGCGATTTCGCTCAGCTTGAAAGGGCCCGCAACCTCGAAAAAGCGGGGATCAGCCATTGCCGGTACTAATTCAGTTCTTGCGCCAGAGGCACTTCGGGCAGGCGCGCGTTGAGCCGATTCACGGCCTCTTTGGTGATCTCGAACTCCGGCTTCACGATCACGACCGTGGCCTTGGACAGAATCAAGTCGAGGCCGCGCTCCTCCGCGATCTCCTTGGCGATCTTCGTCAACTCGTTCTGCACCTTGCTCATGCCGTGGGCGAAGAGCTGGTCCAATCCCCGCTTGCGCTTCCGGGCCGCGCGCTGGTGGGTCGCCACCTTCCGTTCCAGTTCGCCGCGTTTCTGCGCGTAGGCCTCGGCCGAGAGGATCGATCGTTGGCGCAACAATTCCCGATCCGCCTTGCGCAGAGATTCCTCCTTCTTGCGCAGTTCGCCCTGATACCGGCCCTTTCTCTCCTCGATGTCGCGCGACAGCGACTTCACCGCGGTGGACTCACGCATGACCCTCTGAACGTCGATGATCGCAAAGACCGGCGAGTTCGGTTCCTGGGCGCCCAGGCCCGAATGAATCGCCATCCCGAGGAAAACGGCAAGAAGCGTCGCCACGCCGGGCGCCAAGACATGCCGGGGCCAGGATGCGACCATCAAAATTGCGTTCCGAAGCTAAAGCTCAGCAGTTCGTTCTTATCGAAGCTTTCATCGATCACCGCAAATCCGAGATCGAGGATGATCAGACCTAAGAACGGCGATTTCCAGGTTATGCCGGTACCCACGGATATGCGCGGCGTGTTCTCGTCGAGTACGTCGGCGTTGGTTTTATCCAGATCCCAGGCCGAACAAATGTCGCTGAAGATCCGGCCGCGGATGTCGAACTCCTCGGACAGGCCCAGCGGGAATGCCAACTCGAGGGTGCCGGTGTAGAAATTCTTGCCGCCCAATGGGTCTCCGGTGGGCCCATCGCGCGGCCCAACGCCGGTAAACGCGAAGCCTCGACAGTTGCCGCCACCGATGAAATTCCGATCGCTAATCCGGGTATCCTTGCCGAGCCCCATGATGTTGCCGACCTCGGCATCCACGCTGACCGTCCAATCTTCGGCGATCGGAAAGTGGTACTGGCCGCCCACCGAGGACTTCAGAAAGAACACGTCCCCGCCGAGACCCGCCACTTCGTTGCGCAAGCGAAGCAACAGGCCCTCGCGCGGATCGAAGCGGTTGTCCCGCGTGTCCCAACGCAACTCGTGAGAGAGCGAGGATTCCAGGAAGCTGCCTGCCTGGTCCTGGATCAAGAGCGGGGCGTCCGCGTCGATATTGGTGATTTCCAGGTTCTCAAGGTTGTAGCGCAGAATGTGACGCAGGTTTTCGTTGTAGTTGAACCCGGTTCGCAGCGAAGCGCCGGTGCGCTCCTCATCGAACGAGCGCTCGTCGTCGTTGCTTTCGATCCGAAACACGTCGAACCCCGCCGCCACGTTGCGCCCCAGAAAGTAGGGCTCGGTGAAGCTCAGGTCGATCTGCGACTGCACGAACGAGAGCGTGAAACCGAGCCTCAGGTCCAGACCGCGCCCGAGCAGGTTGTGTTCGCGGATTTCGACACGGGTGAACGGCCCGACCGTGGTTTTAAAGCCGCCCCCCAAGGACAGTTTGCCCGTCGGTTGCTCTTCCACTTCGACGGTGACGATGGTCTTGTCGGGAACGCTGCCCGGCTGGGTTTCCACATCGACCGTCCCGAAGAACCCGAGGTTTCGGATGCGCTGGCGCGAGCGGAGCAGCTTGGCTCTGTTGAAGGCATCGCCTTCGACCAGGCGGAACTCGCGCCGGATCACCCGGTCCAGGGTGCGCTCGTTGCCCTGGATGTCGATCCGCTCGACGAAGACCTTCGGCCCCTCCTGGATCTCGAAGGTTATATGGATGAGCCGGTTCTCCAGGTCGCGCTCGGCGCGTGGGCGAATGTCGACGAAGGCGTAGCCCAAATTTTCGACGATCTCGGTCAGGTCGTCGATCGTCTTTTCGACCAGTCCGGCGTCGTACCACTCGCCTTCCTCGGCGCGCAGGTCCCCGCGCAGGCTCTCCGGATCCAATTTGGGCAGCGTGGTGGAGACGTTGATGTTTCCGAATTTCTGGCGCTCGCCTTCCTCGACCGTAAAGGTGACGATGAAACCTTCGCGATCGGGCAGGAGTTCCGCCACGACCGAGACCACGCGAAAGTCGGCGTAGCCCTCCCTCAAGTAGAAGCGGCGCAAGAGGTCCCGATCGAACGTCAAACGATCCGGATCGTAGGTGTCGGTCGAGGTGAAGATCTTCCAAAAGGCGGTCTCGGACGTGGTGATCTCGTCGCGCAGGCTCGAGTCCGAAAAGGCCCGGTTGCCGATGAAGTTGACCGACTGGATCGTGGTCAAGGGGCCCTCGTTGATCTCGAAGACCAAATCGACCCGATTCTGCACCAACTGGATGACCTTCGGCTCGACGGTCGCCGCATAGCGGCCCGACCTGCGATAAATCTCGAGCAGCCGCTGGGTATCGCTCTGCGCCTTGGTCCGGGTAAACACCACGCGCGGGCGCAGGGTCACCTCGCCCGCAAGGGTATCGTCGTCGAGGCGGTTGTTTCCCTCGAAGGCGAGGCGATTGATGATCGGGTTCTCGACCACGGTCACGATCAGCGCGGCGCCCTCGCGGCGCAAGGTAACATCGGCGAACAGGCCCGTGCTGAACAAGTTCTTGAGCGACTTGTCGAGACGCAGAGGATCGAACGGATCCCCCGGATTGACGCGCATGTAGGAGCGGACCGTTTCCGGCTCGATCCGCTGCGTGCCCTCGATGCGTATCTCCCGGATGATTCCCCCCGACATGAGCGACTGCGCCCATCCCGGCTCCCATGGGCCGGAAACCAGGCACAGCGCCAGCAAAACGCCGACGGCCGAGAATCGTCCCCTTCCCCTAAGCAAGCCTCGTCACCCCCAATACCGCTCGCGCAGGACGGCCGGCTCCCGGATGAACCCGCGAACCCCCCGTCACGACCCTCAAGTCGCCAGTCTTTTGATAAAGTCGAAGACCTCCATCTGAATCAAGTCGTTCAAGGTCACAAAGAGCATCAGGCTGACGACCAAGGCGATGCCGATGCGAAACCCGAATTCCTGGGCGCGCTCGCCGAGCGGGCGGCCGCGCACGAACTCGATGGCGTAAAAAAGCAGATGACCGCCGTCCAGCATCGGAATCGGGAACAGATTGATCAGGCCCAGCGTGACCGACAGCATCACCATGAAACCAAGCGTCGGCACGAGGCCTGCCTCGGCCACCAGTCCCGACATCTGCGCGATGCGCAGAGGTCCGCCCAATTCGTCGGCGCTGCGCATGCCGATGATGATTTCGCCGATCGCTTCCAGCGTCGCCCGCGAGAGGAAGAGAATTTCGTCGCCCGCGCGCCACAGGGATTCGACGAAGCCGTGCCGCACGTATTCGACCCCGCCGCGCGATATTCCCAGCAACCCGATCTTACGGTGCATTCCGAAGTTGTTGGTCTGTTCGCTGAGCCTGGGGACCGCGGTCAAGACGACCCGCTCGCCATTCCGGAGCACCACGACCTCGAGCGGCACGTTCGGGTTCGGCTGAACGATGCGCTGCACCTCCTCGAAACGCTCGATGGCGGCTCCGTTCAATTCGAGGATCAGGTCGCCCGCAAGAATGCCGGCCGCTTCGGCCGCGCTCTCGGGCATCACCTGGCCGACCTCCGGCGGCGTGAACCGCTGTCCGACGGTGATGAAAAGCCCGACCAGAATGACCCAAGCGAACAGGAAGTTGGCCAAGGGCCCGGCGACTACGATCCAGGACCGTTGACCGAGGCGTTTGGTATGGAACGAAACCGCGCGCTCTTCCTCGCTGAGTTCGGCGATGTCCCCCGAGGGCTGGCTCGCCGCATTGGCGTCGCCGAACATCTTGATGTAACCGCCGAGGGGAATGACGCTGAATTTCCAGCGGGTTTTGGCCCGATCGGTCCAGCCGAAAATTTCCTTGCCGAAGCCGATGGAGAAGGTCTCGACCCGCACGCCGTTGCGCCGCGCGACCAGAAAATGACCCATCTCGTGCACGAAGACGAGCACGGTCAGGATAACCAAAAAGGCCAGAACGGAGGTGATGAACTCCATGGTCTAAGCATCCACTTTGCTGTGAGGTCGCAAGGCTATGGCACAATCTAGCTCGTAATTTCAACCACGAGCAAGGCCCAAAGCACTCCTCCATGCGCCGGATTCAGAGAACAAGAATCAAACGATTCCCGGGGCCTTCACGGTATTCTAAAGAGACGAGTCGAACAAATCGATGGCAATTCGCCGCGCCTCGTTATCCACTTGCCAGACATCATCGAGCCCGTTCAAGGGCGCGGCCGACATCCTCTCCAGTGTCCGCTCGACCACCACGGCAATGTCGAGAAAGCCCAGTCGCCCATCCAGAAACCCTTGCACCGCGACTTCGTTGGCGGCATTCAAAGTAGTGGGGGCCGAACCCCCGGTCTGCAAGGCCTGCCGGGACAGACGCAGGGCGGGAAAACGCGTGCTGTCGGGCGCTTCAAAGGTGAGTTGACCGATCTCGGCCAAGTCGAGCCGCTCGACCGGAGTGGCCATGCGCTGGGGCCAGGCGAGCGTATAGGCGATCGGCGTTCGCATGTCGGGCCGACCCATCTGCGCCAGCACCGAGCCATCCGAGTAAGCGACCATGGAATGCACCACCGATTGGGGATGGACGAGAATTTCGATCCGGGTCTCGGCCAAGCCGAAAAGGTGATGGGCCTCGATCAACTCGAGGCCCTTGTTCATCATGGTCGCGCTGTCGACCGAGATCTTCGCACCCATGTCCCAGTTCGGGTGGGCGATCGCCTGCTCCGGCGTCACCCCGGCCATGGCCGCGCGCGACATGGTGCGGAACGGCCCGCCCGAGGCGGTCAGGATGATCCGGTCGACCGTGTCCAGGCGGTCGAAATCCAAGACCTGGAATATCGCGTTGTGCTCGGAATCGACGGGCAGCAGCGTCGCGCCGTGGCGCGCCACCTCGGCGGTCATCAGCGCCCCCGCGCACACCAGGGTCTCCTTGTTGGCGAGCGCCACGATGGCGCCCCGACGGATCGCGGCCAGCGTCGGGGCGAGGCCGGCCGCGCCGACGATGGCGGCCATGACCCAGTCGGCCGGGCGGGCGGCCGCGTCGGTCACCGCCTGGGCGCCGGCCGCCGTCTCGACGCCGGTCCCGGACAGCGCATCCTTGAGCTCCCGATAGCGGCTTTCGTCGGCGACCACCGCCAGCTTGGCCCGG
>JACZWN010000114.1 GCA_022572105.1 Pseudomonadota bacterium
CTTGTCCTGCTTTACCTGGGCCATTGCCTTTTCGTTGGCCTCCTGGTCGTCCCTGCGCGGGATGTAAGCCGACATGCCTCCCAGGGCATGGGCGCCCCTCTTGTGGCAAACGTAAACCAGCGCCTGTGCCGCCGCGGTAAGAAAGTGAGTGGCCATGGTGACCTGGGCCCGGTCGGGGAAAGTCATGTCTGGGCGCTCGGAGAAGGTCTTGATGAAGCTAAATATGTAGTCCCAGCGGCCCAGGTTCAAGCCCGTTGGGTGGTTCCGCAGCTCGTAGAGGATCTCCTCCAGCCCCGGCGCCGTGACCCGGCGGGTCTGGGTGCTGGTGTCGCGCTGTTCCCGGACCTCGGCCTCCTGGGCCTCGCTTAGCAGCCTACGCTTGCGCCCCGCGTCGCTCAACGCGCCCTTGCTCTCCGCAGTGTCGCCAGAGACTCGGGATTCTCGATCATCGGCGCTGTCTCGTGACGTGCTCATCGGCGCAACGTTACTCCTCGCCGCCGCCCCTGCCGATGCCCGTGGGCCTGGGGAATGCATGAAACCCGGGGATAATACCGCGATTCGCGATCGCCGCCCAGGCATGCCCGAGGAAGCTCCCGGGCCGAAAGCGCACCAGCCCCAGGAGCAGGCCGGCCGCGAAGCCGGCGGCATGGGCGCCGGGCACCGCGGTCCAGGTCGTGGTCGGCAGCAACGCCGCGCCGAGGGCGGCCTCGACGGCGATCTTGGCGATGGCGGCGAGCCCGGCCAGGGCAATGGCCGGATGGCGTGTTCGGCGCCAGAGCAAGACGGCCAGAACCGCGAAAAAGCTGTTCAGGACGCCGGACAGCCCGCAGTAAACCGGCAGGCCGGGCTGCAGCCACCAAAACCAGGCGTCGATCGCCAGCGCGCCGGCCGCGATCAGGCCAAAGTAGCGGCCCGGACCCGGCCGTTCCTGCAGCTCGTAGAGACCGCTCAGGACGAGAAAGGCGCCGAGGTTCCACGACAGATGCGCATCGTCCGCGTGCACCAGGTGACCGGTGAGGAGACGCCAGATTTCGCCGTTGGCGACGGCCTGGCGTTCGAGCATCAAGCCGGCCGGCGCCGGCCCAAGCAGGAGATATACCGCGCCTATCGCGGCGCCCAGACAAAGCGTGAGTCGGGGCGGCTGGAATCCGCCCCGACCCGCACCATCATGGCGAATGGCGCTCATCCGCGGGCCCCGGCGTGGGCCTTGCGCCGGGTCCAGGCGACCCAGGCGAAAACCAGCGCCAGCGCCAGTCCGACGGCGCCGTGAGAGCCGGCGCCACCCCCGGTGCCACCCCGGGCGCCATAGCCGGGGCGATTGGACTGGAACATCGGCTGGGCGGTATCGACCCGGCGCGACACCACCTGCTGCGCCGCCCGGCCTTTCCTGGCCTCGGCCTCGGTGGCAAGACGCGCCGAATTTCGCCGATCGATTCCCAATTGCCGGAATACCCCGTCGCGCACCACGATCATCGAGGTGTAGCGCGTTACCAGACCGTGCTCGACGGCGAGATCGACAACCGCTTGCTTCCGATCCGCGTCCTCGCCGAAATCGGCGATTTCCTGCAGTTGATCCTCGATGGCAGCGAAAGCCCAGAGGCGTTCGACCTCGGGATTGGTCTTGGCCACGGCCGGGAAGTCGAAGCGGGTGCGGTAGCTCACGGGCCGCCCGGAAACGCGCGCCCGCAGGGTCACCTCGGCCGGCCCGTGGCCCCGATAGTGACCGAAAAGGACCAGCTGCTGACCGCGATACAGGCTGCCGATACGCGCCGGGGCGAGGTCGCCCACATCCAGGCCCTCGATGTCCAGTTTCACGTCGTACATCGCCTCGTGAGTGACCTTTGCAGTCGCCGAGAGCACGGCGCCGACGATGTCGTCGCTGTTGGAGATGGCGAACGCCGTGCCGCCGGATTCCCGGGTCATGGCCTCGAGCAAGGGACGGTTGGCGCTGTTGCCCATGATGAAGGTGAACAGGCGCACGTCCTGGCGCCGGACCAGATCGAGAAAGGCGCGATGCTTGACCTCGCCGACATTGGCCACGCCGTCGGTGACCAGAAGGACCGAGGCCGTGCGATCGGCGTCCAGGCGGCTCAGGCCCGAATCGAGGCCGGCAAAGAGATTGGTCCCGTTCCCGGGCTGGATGCCGCGCAGAAGGTCGAGGCTGCGCCGCACGTTCTCCGGGGTGGCCGGGAGGAAGCCGCCGGTCAGGTCCCGGGCCGAGGTATCGAAGACCACGATGCGGAAGCGGTCCTCGGGCCGGAGCTTGCCCAGAGCCTGCTCGACACCCGCGATCAGGGTATGGATCTTGCTCCTCATGGACCCCGATTTGTCGAGCACGAAAATCCAGTCGCTGCCCTCGGTGATGGGTTTGAGGTCATCGCCCGGGGTCAAGACCAGCATGAAGGTGCCGCGGCCTTCCGGGTCGGCCTTATAGGCGGTCAGCTCGACGCTGCCCGGCAGGCCGGCCGCGTGACGCCAATAGACCACGACGTCCTTGTCTAGCCTGTGCACGGGGCTCGGGCTGGGCACTTGCATGCCCACTGGGTGCATGCCGGCCGGGATCATGCCGCTGTCCTCCGGGTCGCCGGCGGCGACGCCATTGTCCATGCGGACCCGCCAGATGCCATCGGACACACGCTCGATCGCCGCCTGGGGATGCTCGGGCAGGCGCACCGCCGCCACCGGATAGGCCGAGCGGAGCGCGAGATCGAAGCTGAAGCGGCCGCTGACCTCGTCGTTGGCGGTCCAGAATGCCAGCTTGTCTTCGTCCACGGTGCCCTCTTCCAGAGGATAGACGTAACGTCCGATTCCGCTGTCGAGGTTGACTGCCTGGAGATAGACCAGGCGGATGCGCACGTCCTGTCCGGCGCGCACCGGCCAGACCGACAGCTCGAAGGTCTTGTGGGAATCCTGTTCGGCCAGGGCGGTTTCGTTGCCGGCGCTCTTCTGAGCCTCGTAAACCCGCCGCGCTTCCGGCCGCGCCAGAACCTCGCCACTTACCGGCTGGCCGTCGATCCAGTAGGTGAACTCCGAAACCGCGGCGTGGTCCGGAACCGGGAAGGAGTAGACCGCTTCCAGATCCCGCGGGTGCGGATTGTCGAAGGTCTGCTCCACCTTGGTCACCGCGTAGCCGTCTTCGATCACCACGCTCACGTGATGATCCTTGATCCGGAGCGGTGGCAGGCGTCCGTCGGCCGGGCTGAGCAGGCCGGCCGCGCCGGCCGTGGCCATCGGGGCCAAAATGGCGCCCGCGGCGGCGATCATGGCCAGGGCCAGGAACTTCAATTTCCAGGACATCGACTGTCTACGATACATTTTCCGTCTCCTTGCTTGGCTGTCGTGGTCGGGGAATTGAACGATGTTCATTTTCATGCCAAAAAAAATCCGGCGGCTGCCGTGAGGAAGTATTGAACGATGTTCAATTTATAAATGGCTTGACAGCCCACGACTGTCAAGGATTATTTAAACATTGTTCAATTTAATCTGAAAACGGCCGGGATGGGACGCCGGAGCGATCACAGCCGAGACGACCTGCGCGCCATGATCCTCGAGGCGGCGCGGGCGATCCTGGCCACGGACGGGCTTCGCGGCCTCACCGCCAGGCGAATCGCCAAGGCGATCGGCTACTCGCCCGGCACGCTCTACAACTTCTTTACCAACATCGATGAGCTGATCCTGCACGTCAACGCAAAGACGCTGGATGTGGTCTACGACCGCCTGAGCGCGGCCAGCGGCCGGGGCGAGACCCCCGAAGCGGTGTTGCGTGCCTTCGCCCGCGCCTACATCGATTGCACCCGCGAGCAGACCCATCTTTGGGACGCGGTCCTCGAGCACCGGCTGCCCGAGGGACGGGAGCTGCCGGACTGGTATACCCTGCGAATCGGCCGTCTTTTCAGCCTGGTCGAAGACGCCCTGGTTCCGCTCCTCGGCCCCGGTTCGGAGGAGTCGCGGCGCCGGGCGGCGCGGGTGCTGTGGTCCGCGCTGCACGGGCTGAGTTCCCTCGCCCTGTCCCGCAAGCTCGAGATCGTGAGCGAGGAATCGGTCGAAGCCATGGCCGACCACCTGGTTACCACCTATCTGGCGGGCCTTAGTGCTACCGTTACGCGTTGATCCTGGCTTCCTCTCAATCCCGGAGCGTAATCGGCGACCGGGGGCGCCACCGGAATTCTGGCCGACCGTGCTTCCAACGCCGGACGGAAAGGCCTATATTAGGCCTGTCGGGAAACCGACTACGGCGCTACACGGGCATATGGAATAAGCGCTGCGGACCCGGGGGCAGTACCCGGCGCCTCCACCAGTTTCGCCCTCCGCCCCGGCCCCGGCTGCCGGGATCGCGGAGGGCCTCCCATGGGGGCGAAACAGGATCGACGCGTGTGGTAAAGATATGTTCGGCGCTCGGCATGGCACCGCCGTTATCGGGCCAACACTTTAGTTGCGAATGACAACTTCAGTGAGGCTCGCCTCGCCGCTTAATTGCGGCCGGTAGGCCACTTCTTAAGTCCTCGGTCTTCACACGCCGGGGCGGGGTTCGGGGCGCACCTGGCAACAGAAGCGCCCCACTTCCGCCCATCGGCCCGTTGGACCGGGCGAGCGCAGGCGGAATACCGCGAGGGAGGCATGGCGGACGACGAGTTCCAATACGACCGCATGGTCGAGGAGGCGTTGCGTGGCGTCGTCGGCAAGGCGCTGACCCAGGTCGCCGAGCGCGGGCTCCCCGGCGAGCATCACTTCTACATCACCTTCCGCTCCGACCATCCGGACGTGGTCATGCCGGACCACCTGCGCGCCCGCTACCCGAGCGAGATGACCATCGTGCTGCAGTATCAGTTTTGGGGCCTGGAGGTCGGGCCCGACGCCTTCGGGATCACCCTTTCGTTCGCGAACGTGCCGGAACGCCTGACCGTCCCCTTCGAGGCGGTGGTGGCTTTTGCCGACCCCTCGGTGCGGTTCGGGTTGCAGTTCGACGCCGGCGCGGGCGGGCAGAGGCTGGGCGAGGAGGACCAGGTCATTCTCGGCGATGGCGCGCCGCCCGAGGTCGAAGCGGCCAACCGCAAGTCTGGGACGGATGCCGCCGGCGAGGGTCCGGGCGACGACTCGGACTCGGACAAGGTGGTCACGCTCGACGCCTTCCGCAAGATCGACGGGCTGCGCAAGAAATAGGCTTATTCGGAACCGAACCGAACCGATCCCAAGGCATCGGGGAAATTTCGCGCGCCGCCCGGGCCGGCGTGTGGGTCGGTTCCGCCTAGATGGAAAGGGCGTTAGTGGCGCCGGGACAGCGCGACCGGGTCCCAGCGTGCGTAGCGTTTCGGCTTCTTCTTCTCGGCGGTCTTCACGCCGGCGCGCTCGCGCAGTCGCATGGCGAAGTTATTGAAGCGCCGTTCCAGCTCGCGCCGCTCCTCGGTCGTCAAGTCGCTCTCGGCGACGTCCGATAGGTCGCGTTGGCTGAGATCGTCTTCCGGCACGGTGCCTCCGGGGGCGCGCTGTCCATCGACCCGTTCGCGCGCCGAACGGGTCGGATCGATCGCCATGATCGCCCCCCCGCGGTTAAGAAAACGTATATCAACGCTCCTTGGTATCGCCCGCCAGCAGCCAGACCGCTTCCAAGGGCAGGAGCTCCGGGTGGCAACCGCGCAGGACGTTGGCCAGATGCGCCGTGTCGCCGGCGTCGGGCGCGATGCCGAGGGCCGCGAGGTAGGCCGACATGTTGGCGACCGTGACCGCCGGCTCGCCCGCGCCCTCGGGCACCGGCAGGGCCTCGGCGAACAGGTCCTGCTGGATCGCCTCGGCCTGCAGTTCGTCCTCCTTGATGCGCTCGCGCAGGCGTCCGGCGGCCGCGCCGGGCGCGACCGACTGGTCCTTGAGCCACCTCCTGAGCCTGCGCAGGGGCAGAACCGTGGCCGCGCGCCAGGGACGCGCGGCCTCGATCAGGCGGGCGATGGCGGCGTCATCGAGCGCGCGTCCGCGCCGTCCCGCCCAGCCGCAGAACAGCAACAGGTTGACGTCGAGCCCGTGGCGCTCCTGCAGGTCCAGGCAGGCCGCCTCGACCGCCTCGCGGCCCCAGACGGTGAGCGAGAAATCCCAGAACGGGTTGTGGGCCTTGGCAGCCATGACTTAGCAATGCCACAGATTCCGTCTCAATGGCAGGCCCGAAACGAAAGAGCCACATGCCCGGGGTCTAACCGTCGCCCAGGTAGATGCCCAGGCCCCGGGCCGTGTGCGCCAGCGGCCCCGCCGGGTCGACCCTGTGGGATGTCGCCACCGGGCAGGGTATTCCAGGGGATAACGCCGGGCACCGCCACCGGCCTCTAAAGGCCCGGATTTCCGCGGAATACAGCGATATTTGTTGCACGCCCTGCAACACCGTGTTACACGGCATAACACCCTATTCACGTTACCCCCGCGTTACCCAGGGGAGCAGGTGGCAATGCCGAAAGCGCGTCTCACGGCCGCCTCGGTCGAGCGGCTAAGGCCTCCGGCCAAGGGCAGAATTGAGTATTGGGACAATCTACTGCCCGGCTTTGGGCTCCGGGTGTCGGAGACCGGGGCCAAGACCTGGGTGCTCATCTACCGGGTTGGCCGGCGCCAGCGCAGGCTCACCCTCGGGAAGTACCCGGCCCTAGGGCTGGCCAAGGCCCGCGAGAAGGCGAGAGAGGCCCTGGACCAGCTCGACCACGGGACCGACCCGGCCGCGCACCGTAGGGGCCTTCAGGGCGGCTCGACAGACACCTTCGAGGGCGTGGCCGGCCTGTTCCTCGACCGCTACGCCCGCCGGCACCAGCGCATCCCGGAGCGGACCGAATACCTCCTTGAGAAGTACGTCACGCCGGAGTGGAAGGGCCGCAAGCTCGAAAGCATTGGCCGCGGCGACGTGGCGCTGCTGGTCGACGGCATCGCCGAGGCCGGCGCCCCGGTCATGGCCAACCGGGTGCTGACGGTCATCAAGAAGCTCTTTGGCTGGGCCGTGGCGCGCGACCTGATCGTTCTGTCGCCAGCGGCCGGCGTGGAGGCACCCGGCAAGGAAACCGCGCGCGGGACCGCGTGCTGACCGATACCGAGCTTAAAGCCGTCTGGGAGGCTTGCGGGGGCCTTGGGCATCCCTTTGGCCCGCTGTTCCGGCTCCTGATCCTGACTGGGCAGCGGCGGGGCGAGGTGGCCCGCATGGCCTGGCCCGATATCGAGGACGGCACCTGGACCCTGCCGCGGGAGATCACCAAGGGCGACCGGCTCCACGTTGTGCCGCTCTCAGGCTTGGCCGTCGAGACGATCGAAGCAGTCCCGCAGATCCAGGGCTGCGACCTGCTGTTCCCGTCGCGGAACGGAACCGACCGGCCTTTAAGCGGATTTTCCCGGGCGAAGCGGCAGCTCGACACCTTGAGCGGAGTAGGGGGCTGGCGGTTACATGATCTGCGGCGGTGCGCCGCCAGCGGCCTCGCGCGGCTCCAGACCCCGCCGCACGTCATCGAGGTCGTCCTGAACCATCGGAGCGGCACGATCAGCGGCGTGGCCGCCGTCTACAACCGTTATTCCTACTTGGACGAAAAGCGCCGGGCGCTCGAGGCCTGGGGGCAGCACGTCACCGGGTTGGTGGCGGATAACGTGGTGCGGCTGGAGGGCACCCGATGACAGCCCAGCCGACCCAGAAAGAGGCTCTGGATTGGAATTGGGGCGTTCCCGACTGGCGCGACGAGAGAGCCTATTTTGCCACTCATGATCTAACAGACCGCCAATGGCGCTGGGAGTTTATGCGGCGTCGTCCGTCATATCGGGAGGATTGGGTGAGATGTTTCTGGCAGAAGCGAGAATGGGTAGAAAAGAATGAGGCAATGCTTCGTCGGGATCATATTCTGGTGGGACTCGACTGGTCAAAGGACAAATCGTTAGAAGTTGCATACCCCGATGATTTTATAGAGCGCTGTGCCAAAGGCCTCTCGGGCAAAATCAAAGATCCATCCCGGCAGTTTTCTGACTGGGACCTGCAATACGGCGTGGGACTCGTAGAGCCTAAAGCGCCGCCGCGTGGCCCCAAGAGAGCCCGGCCTCGTCGACCCTGGGGCCGTGATGATATCGCCGCCCGCGAGAGGCGATATTATGAGTCCGGTCATTGGTACTTTGATCTTACCCAACCACTCCCGCCCCAATTTGCGATTGCCAAGGCTTACCTAGCGAAAATCCAAGTTAAGCTATACGGGAAGCAAAACACGCCCAAACCTAGGCGAGCCCAATGGCCGCTGTACCTGCGCGCGCTGGATGCGAAAGACGCGGGAGCGAGCTACGATCTGATGGCTAGGACGTTTTGGCCAAACGATTTCGATAAGAAGACGCCGCAATCGGCCCGCGATGTCTACGAGGCCGCCGTGGCGTTGCGAAATAACTTCCCATTTTAGTTCGCATTACCGGCCCTATAGGCTGACATTACATTTCACCCGTCAACGCCGCGACACATGGCAAGACGAGGTGAACATGGGCACGAAATATCTGCGCTATGCTGATCTGGTGGAGCGCCAGATCATCAGCAACCGCACCACACTTTCCAGATGGATTCGAAATAACGGTTTTCCCCCGGGCATCCTTTTGGGCCCCAACACCCGCGCCTGGCCGGTCGATCAGGTCGACACCTGGCTCGAGGCCCGCGCCGCCCAGCGGGAGGTCGCCTAGACATGCCCCCGGACAAGCGAAACCCGCCGGATGGGCCCCGGCGGGTCTCTTGGAATTCTGTCTCAGCGGACGGCTTTGACTCCCCCAAGAGATAACCCCCAGGCCCTGCGAAGGCAAGCCCGGCCGCGCCGGCGGCGGCTGCACCGCAAGATTCTCAGGGCGTGGCGGCCATGAACGCGGTCCCCGTGACCTTGGAGGCGCTGGCCACGGCCGAGCGCTTCGATCGCCAGCTCGCATTGGTGAGGGAGCACTGGGCCTCGGTCCGGCACCTCTGGCTCGACACCCCGGACCCGTTGCGGGTCGCGCGGCTCGGGCCAGACCTCCCGCCGGACTTCTGGTTCGGCGCCGGCCTGCCGGGCTTGGCCACGGTGAGGGCACTTTGCGACGACCGGTTCGAGTTCACCGAGGGCGGCGAGGGCACGACCGCGGTCATCATCCCCGCTTACGACTGCATCGCCGGCATGCTCGACGCCAACGCTGAACGCCACGTCGAGGAGCTGCGCGACCTCGTGGCCGTCGACCTCGACCAGCCCGATCACTTCTGGCGCCGCCGCGGCGAGGCCGTGATCCTGGGTTCGGCTTACCTAGATATCGCCGGGCATGAGGGCGAGCCGGTCCCCGTATTTCGCACCGCGATGACCTGGCTCCGGAGCGGTGGCGCCGGGATCGCCATTCTGGATTGGAGATGGATGCCGGATCTCCTGCTCGGCTTCGATGTAGTTGCCGAGGACGTTGATCTGGGCAACCGCCTCGAGGCCGCGTTGAGGCCGTCCATCTTGGTCATGGAGGCGGCATGACGGGCGATGGAGTAATCACCCTGGACGAAGCCCGCCGGCGGGAAGCCGAGCGGCTGGAGGCCGAAGGGCTGCCCGTGAGCGATGTTGATTCTCAGTATGGGCAACCGACCAAGGTGAACCATGCGGACCTGTGCCTAACGCTCGACCAATGGGCCGCTCGCAAGTTGCCAGAGCGAGACTTCCTGCTCGGCAGCATCTTCACCACCACGACGCGCGCCATGCTCTCGGCCAAGACCGGCCTCGGCAAGACGCACCTCGGATTCGCATTCGGCTTCTCGATGACCGGCGGCCGTGATTTCTGTCACTGGAAGGTAAGGCGGCAACCCCGCGTCCTCATAGTCGACGGTGAGATGTCCGTCGAGTTGGTCAAGGAGCGCTTGGCCGATGCCGAGAGGCGCATTGGGCAACGGCCCGAGAGCCTATTCATGCTCTGCAAGGAAGACGCGGCAAACATGCCGCCGCTCGACACCGAGGAAGGCCAGCGCTGGCTTGATGATTTGATCGAGCACTTAGGCGGTATCGACTTCCTGATCCTCGACAACGTCATGGCGCTTACCTCCGGCGACTTGAAGGAAGAGGAAAGCTGGCGACCTGTCATCCCGTGGATGCTCTCCCTGACGAAACGGCGTATTGGCCAGCTCTGGATCAACCACACCGGGCACGATGCAACCCGGTCCTACGGCACAAGCACGCGAGAATGGCAACTCGACGTCGTGATGATCGCCGAGAAGGTCGACGACCCGGACGCGGACATTGCCCTGAAATTGACATTCACGAAGGCCCGGCAGCGCAGACCAGAGACACGGGAGGATTTCGAGACCGTGGTGTTGCGCCTCAAGGACGATGCCTGGACAAGCGAAGGGGCAGCGCCGGAGCGAAACCGGAGCCAAGGCGACTACGCCCTCGATCTTCTGCGGCGGGCAATCGAAGAGGCCGATGAACAGGTGCCAGGCGAGGCCGCAAACGTTCGCGGCGTCAGCACGGAATTGTGGAAAAAGTACTGCGAAACATTCGACTTATCCAGGTCGGACAACCCGTCTTCTCGCGACAAGGCATTTGACCGCGCAAGAAAAAAGCTTCTCGACAAGAAAACAATACGCGCGAAACGTGGAAAAGTGTGGATTATTCAATGACTTGGACAAATTCTCGGACAAGTCCTCAGACATGTCTTGGACAGTCCAAAGACTTGTCCGGACAGACAGACAGGGCCTTTAAGGGCCCTGTCTTGTCCGAAGTTCGGTCTGTCCGGGCACCTGTCAGCAAAGGAGAAAAGAACGTGACGATGTTGAATGAGACCGACCGAGAGGCCGCGCTGGCGTTGATGATGACGGCCGGCGACGAAACAATGATGAAGGCAGTCGACGGCGAGATCCGCCGGACCTTCCCGAATATCGAGACTGGTGAGCTTGTGGCTCTGTGGCGAGAAGCTGGCGAGCGTCAGATCGCCGAGGCCAATGCGTTGGAGGCGTATGGCGCACAGAGGCGCGTCCGGT
>JACZWN010000275.1 GCA_022572105.1 Pseudomonadota bacterium
GTGACAGGCGGCACAGGCCCGCGCATCGGCCGGGCGGCCGCGGCCGTCTTCGGGCGCGCCGCCCGGCTCGGACGCCGCGGCACGGGCCTCGTGGAACGCCCCGTGTCCGGCCAGGAAGCGCGCCAGCGCGTCGCCCTGGAGGGGCACCACCGGCTGCTCGAACAAGCCATCGGGGAGTTCCACGGGCGCCGGCAGGAAGAAGGAAACGATGTCCTGGTAGGTGGCGCAGCCGGCCACGGTCACCACCAATCCGACACCCGCGAGCCTGCGCGCCCAGGGGAGGACCCGCCCGCGCCGCATCGCGTCGCCCGGCGCGCGTCGCCTCCTCGGATAGCTTCGGCCGCTCATCTTGCTGCCCCCCGGTTGGACGGCGGTGGATGGCGGCGCGACGCGCCGACCCCGCTCGGCCCGCTCTATCCTGCGCACCTGCGACCCCCGGTCAACTCCATTGACCCCCGCGAGGCCCGGGCGCGCGCGCGATTCTATCCCCGCTGTTCACTGTGGATATGTGGAAGAAACGGGATCGAGCGACCCATCCGGCGACCGAATTTCCCGAACCGAGCGCCGGTATCGCCTAGCGGCGGGTTGTGAATAAGCCTGTGGAGACGCGGGGAGTAAATCACCGTAGAACCTCGTTGCCCACGCCCCTGGCGGTTGTTATGACAAACACGGGATGCGTCCAGGCGAATTCCCTTTTTCGAGAGGGCTCGCAGCAAAACAAAGGAAGCCAAACCAGGATGGCCGAGAGCGAACCGGCACGGGGTCTCTTTCCGGAGCTTCATGGCGGGCCGGCGCGTTCGCTGCCGTCTCACACGGGAATCCTGCCCTCGCAGGTCATAAAAGAGCTGATCCGGTCCAAGGAGATCTTCGCGCTCCGCGAGGTGATGCCCGATCAGATCCAGCCGGCCAGCCTCGACCTGCGCCTCGGCGCCAAGGCCCACCGGGTGCGCGCCAGCTTCCTGCCCGGCCCGGAGCGGAGCGTCGCCGAGACGGCCGCCGAATTCAGCCTGCATGAGATCGATTTGAGCCAAGGGGCCGTGCTCGAGACCGGTTGCGTCTATGTCGCGCAACTCGAGGAACAGCTCGCCTTGAGCGGCGCCATCGCGGGTTGGGCCAACCCCAAAAGCTCGATCGGCCGCCTCGATGTTTTCGTCCGGTTGATCACCGATTTCGCGACCGAGTTCGACCGGGTGCCGACCGGCTACAAGGGGCCGCTCTACGCCGAGATCTCGCCCCAGACCTTCAGCATCCTGGCGCGCCGGGGCTCGCGCCTGAACCAGCTCCGCCTCGGCCGCGGCTCGCCGACGATCAGCGACGCCAAACTCCGCGCCGTGCATGAGGAAATTGGGCTGGTCGGCGACCGGCCGGGCGATAAGCCGGGAGATAAAAAGGTCAAGAAGGGGGCGCTCGATCTGACCGTCGACCTGGCCGGGGAGCGGGCGAGCGGGCCGGTCGGGTTCCGGGCGAAACGGCACACCGCGCTCGTCGATATCGACCGCGTCGACGTCTACGACCCGGCCGAGTTCTGGGACCCGATCCCCGCGACGCCCGAACGTCGGTTGATCCTCGACCCCAACGAGTTCTACATCCTGGCCTCGCGCGAGCCGGTCAAGGTGCCGCCGGACTACGCCGCCGAGATGGCCGCCTACGACACCCAGGTCGGCGAGTTCCGGGCTCATTACGCCGGCTTCTTCGACCCCGGTTTCGGCTATCGGGCCGGCGGCGGGCCGGGCACGCGCGCGGTGCTCGAGGTGCGCTCGCACAAGGTGCCGTTCTTCCTCGAGCACGGCCAGATCGTCGGCCGCCTGGTCTACGAGCGCATGGCGGCCCCGCCGGACGCGCTCTACGGCGAAGGCATCGGCTCGTCGTACCAGACCCAGGGCCTGGCACTCAGCAAGCACTTCAAGGCTTTTGGAGTTTGAGCGCGACGGCCGGGGCCGGCCAAGACCGAAGAGTCCCAACCCATGCAGCCGTTGCTTCTGGAAAAGCTGCTGGTCGAGGCCCGGCACCGGCGCAACCAGGAACTGCTCACAAGGCGGGTTGCCGGTGGCCGCGCGCCAGGGCCTGTCCCAGGCCTTCGCGCGGCACCCGGCGCGGCGCGGGCTCGACCTGCACAAGGCGCTCGCGGTGCTGGGCGACGACGCCGAGGCGCTGCGCGCGGACCCGGCCGGCGCCAAAGCGATCATGGAGGGCAAGCTGCGGCGCATGGCCGGCAAGCACCAGCGCGCCCGCACCGCCCTCCGCCTGGCCTACCTGATCCTCACCGCCGAGGGCGAGGCGCGCGAGGCCGAACTCGCCGAATCCCGCCGCCTCTGCGCCCTGCTGGACGTCCGGCCCGAGCAGGTGTGGGAGGAATTGGGGGGTTAGAGCGGTACGATCCGAAAAGCGTGGCGCGAGGGCGCGAACGGGCGCGAGAAACTATATGCTGTCCCCAGATTTCGCCACACTTCAAATAATCACGTAAAATCAGCTGCTTGATGCACAGGCAGAAAACCACTTGGTCCCATTTTGGGACTATGATACGATCTTCCTATGCGGGTCATCGCGCTCAGCACGTTGAAGGCGTTCCTGGAAAGGACCCCCACCTACGCCGACGCGCGCGAGCCCGTGATGGCCTGGTACCGGCAGGTGCGGGCGGCCGACTGGGCGACACCGGCCGACGTCAAACGGGACATCCGCACCGCGAGCATACTCAGGGACGGCCGAGCCGTGTTCAATATTGCG
>JACZWN010000115.1 GCA_022572105.1 Pseudomonadota bacterium
GGTGCCGAGCGCGGCGGCGGTCACGCGCCCGGCGTGAACGATAACCTCGCGCGTAAGCGCCGCGATTGCCGCCGCCAGCGGCAGGTGCACGGTCACCGGCACCACGCGCAAACCCGGGCAGGTGAGCATCATCACCGGCGGGCTCGCGGTCCCGGCCAGCGCGGCCAGGAACTCGGTGTGCCCGGGGTAGGCGAAACCGGCGTCGTAGAGGACTTCCTTCTGGATCGGGTTGGTGACCAGCGCCGCCGCCGCGCCGCCTCGAACCAGCGCCACGGCCCGCTCGATCGACGCGATCACGGCCGGCGCGTTGGCCGCATCCGGCCGGCCCGGCTCGACGACCCTGGGCAGGTCCATGGCAAGCACCGGCAGCGCCCGCGGGAAGACCGCGTCGGCCTGGGCCGGCGTCGCGATCGTCTCGACCGGCGTTTCCAGCCCGATGCGCGCGCCGAGCGCCTTCAGGCGCGCGGGGTCGTCGATGACGAAGAACCGGGGTGGCGCGCCGTCGCTTACAGCCGCATCGCCCGGGCCATTGCGCCGCGCGGCGTGCCAAGCCTCGAGCGCAATTTCGCCGCCGATCCCGGCCGGCTCGCCCATGGTCAGCGCGAGCGGCGCGGACGGGGTCTGGCGTCCGCCGCCGGCAGGCGGGGTCATAGCGGGCCGGGTCATAGCCGGATGTCCACGTTGGCGCTACGCTGCAGGTCGCGCATGTACCGCCGCGACAGCATGTCGAGCCGCTCGGCGGTCAGCCGTTGCGCGATACGTTTCCGGTCGATGCCGCTTTCCGCCCGATCGCAGACGACCAGAACGCCGAGGCCGCCGGATACGGACACGGGCCGGCTGGGCTGGCCGATGGGTAGCGCCATGACCGCATCGCGGATCTGCGCTGGCAGGTCGCTCAGCTTGACGGTTCCGAGGTCGCCCGAACCCGGCGCCCCGATTTCGCTCGCCAACTCGTCCAGACCGGCGCAGCCGGCGATCCGCTCGCGCGCCTGGCCGGCACGTTCGGCCGCCTCGCGCCGTTGTTCCTCCGAGGCCCCGCTCGGAATGGCGATGAGGACCTGCTTGAGGTGCAGCGTCACTTCGCCGAGGGACGTCTGCTTTTCCTCGCGGAGCAGCAGGATGTGGAATCCGCTCAGCGTGCGGATCGGGCGCGACAACATGCCGGGGCGCATCTGCGCGAGCGCCTTATCAATCTCCTCCGGAAGCTGACCCTCCTGGATCCAGCCCAAATCGCCGCCCCGCACGGCGGCGGCCGATTCCGAGAACTGCCGGGCCAGGGATGGGAATCTTGCACCGGCGCGCAACTGCTCGAAGAGCCGCTCGGCGCTCCGGCGGACCTCGTCCTCCCGCAGTACCGTGTCCACGGCCAGGAAGATCTCCGAGACGCGGCGTTGTCGCGAGCCGCGATTGGCGGCGATCCTGCGGACCACCTCCTCGACCTCTTCGTTGCTTATCTGCACGGTGGGGCGCAGCCGCCGCGCGACCAAAGCGCGCCAGGTCAACTGGCCACGAAGCTGGTCGTCAAACGCCTTCCGGAGGATCCCGCGGCTCTCGAGCAACCCGACGAAACTCTCGATCGTCAGTTTGTTAAGCCGGGCGATTTTCTCGGCCGCGTTTGTCACCTGCTCGTCGGTAATGGTGATGCCGAGGCGCTCGGCCTCCTGCTCTTGCAGCCGCTCGTCGATCAACGCCCGGATCACTTGCGCCGTCATGCGATCGCGGAGCTGCCGATTGTCCCGCTGACCCGTGGCCAGGATCGCCAGTCTGAGCCGCATGTCGAGGTCGAACATGGAGATGACCTCGTCGTTGACCACGGCGGCCGCGCGCAACATGTCCTGGGCCGCGCGGGCGTCCCGCACGGCCGGCGCGAGGGCGCAGATCAACAAAGCGCAACTGATGAAACGCTTTATCGGATGGCGCATCGGAGCATGATTTCGTTTCGGGCGTCGATCCAGCACGGCTCGCACTATAGGCCGATGACGTGCCGCGAACAACGCTGGCACCGATCGCGAACGGCGGGTGCCGGTATTAGCCGCCGAACCCGCTGGCACCGGCGCTCGACACCCCGCCAAGATATTTGAAAACGATGTTGATGAAAACGGAATCCTCGGGCTCGATCTCGCGGTCCGAGAATTCGCTCCGCTCGAAGACGGCTTGAATGTAGAGGCACTCGTCCGCGTAAACCAGACCGATTCGAGACTGAAGGGCGATGTTCTTCACCAGATCGATCCGCTGGCCCCCGAAGGCCGACCAGTAACGGCTCAGGCGCGAGTTGAGCGTCCAGTTGAGCTCTTCCCGATCACCGAACTCGTTGGTCTGAGGCGCGGTGTCGATGAGGGTGTAGCCGAGGTTGAGATTGAGTGCCGGCGGACCGACCTGAAGGTCCAATTCGTTCCGCCGCACGCTAAAGTCGTCCTTGTCGAAGCGGAAGCGGTAGCGCAGACCGAGTGCGTAGGTCGGCTTGATCTCGATCCGGCCCACGAAATCCGAGAAGTTGTCCTCGACGCCTGAGCCAGCCGCGAAGACGGAGTCCGTCTCGAGCCGGTAGCTCTGGCCGATGAAGGCGCTCGCCCAGCCTCCTTTGTCGCCGGTGATGGTCCACTTCAAACCGTAGTCGACGCGGGTCCCGGGATCGACGCGGTCGACGCCGGTGAAGCGGTTGAGGCTGAAAAGGTTGGTGTCGTCGAACTCGAAATCCAAGCTATCCTCGTTGGGGATTTCGCCTGGGTTGGAGCCGGTCGGAGCGATGACCACCTGGGCCATCGGCTCGACGACCTGGTGCATGGTGCCGCTGTTCCGAACCCAGGGGTAGCGCCATTGCAGGGCCAGCTGGGGAAAGATCCGGCCCGTCAGGCCGCTTTCGGTGGGGCCGGTGGGATTGACCTCGTCGCTATTCGGATCGACGCCGTCGACCCAGTAGCCGTCGCTCTGGACGCGCGCCACCAGGTTGTAAACGTCGCCCGCGGGTCCGGTGTAGGGTAGCTCCCAGCCCAGCCTCACGGAGACTCGCCGGCTGTCCCGGCCCTCGACTCGGGTGAGCGCCAGGAGACTGGCGTCCAAGGTGTATTTCCCGCCCGCTATGCCGGGATCGCTCATATAGCTGTACTCGGCGAGCGGGAATATGATGGGCAGCTCGTCATTGATGTCGGTGCTGCGCAGGCCCTGATAGAGGTAACTGTTAACCGCCAGGTAGTTGCGCCCGTTGAAGCCTTCGACGAAGGCGCGGCTGGTCAAGGTTCGCTCGGACGAGAAATTGTAGATGCGCAGGTAGGTGTCGTCGGTCGCGCGCTGGGCATCCACGCCCCAGCGCCAGGCCTTGTTGATGTCGAAGCGGGCGGTGCTGTCGATGTGGCCGCGAAGGACGTCCTCGTCGATCGTGCCATCGGATTCGGTACGGTTGCTGAGGCCCAGACTGCCGCGCAGGTCGATCCGCCCGTCGCGCAAAAGCTGTCGGTACTCGCCCGCCACCGTCACCCCTTGGTTCGTGGTCAGGATAGGGGCGATGGTGGCATCCTTGTCCGGGCCGATCACCCAGAAATAGGGTTGCTGGTAGGTCGTCCCAAGGATATCGGAACTGCCGAAAGTGGGGGCGAGGAGTCCGCTCTTGCGCTCCACCGTGGGATCCGGGTGTTCGAAATAGGGCGTATAGAAGATGGGTATGCCGAAGATTTCCATCCAGGCGTCGCGATAGCGGATCACCTGTTCCTCCTGGTCGTGCTCGATCTCGAGCGCCTTGAGTTGCCACAGCGGTGCCCGGGTGGGGTCGTCCCGGCATAGTTCGCAGGGACTGAAGACGCCTTTTTTGAATTCGGTCGTGTTGCCGCCGGTGCGCAGCCCGCTGGCCGCGGCCAGACGGCTGCGGTCCGACAAAAGAACTCGGATGTCGCGGATGAAGCCCTCGGCCATGTCGTCGGTAAGCTCGGCGAAGTTCGCGAAAACGACGTTGCCGCTCGGGTCGAGCAGAGAGATATTGCCCGAGGCGGTGACCACGTTGGTTTTTAGGTTGTAGGAGACGCTGTCGGCCAGCAGGACCCGGTCGTTCTGCGCGATCTCGACATTGCCCGAGGCGGCGACGATGCCGAGGTTCTCGTCGTAGGTAATCTGATCGGCGGCGATCAGCGCCGGGGCGCCCGTGAACGGGCCTTGTTGCGCCGCCACGGGGCGCGCCAGCAGCGCCGCCAGCAACAGCGCCGCGGCGAGTGTCTTAAAAACACCTGTGGTCCCCCTCACGGGCATGGTCCGGCCTAACCGTCTTCGAGGTGCAACAAGATGGCGATCCCGAGCATGAGCGTGATCCCGGCCGGCGTCCAGGCGGCCAGAACGACCGGAATCTTGCCGGACAGCCCAAGTGCAAATACTAAGTTGGACACGAAGTAGAGCAAGAAGCCCGTAAGCGCGCCGCCAAATATGACCAGCCCGACCCGGCCGCGGCGCTGTGGCCGCAGCGAGAAACTGACGGCCAAGAGGATAATGGCGGCGAACAGAAGCGGCGTGGCCAGCAGCCGATGCAGCTGCAGCTTGTGGCGTGTGGCCGAGAACCCGGCGTTCTCCAGCAGCTCGATGAAGCCGGGGAGATTCCAAAAGGATATGGTCTCCGGCGGCGCGAAGCTGTCCAAAATTTTCTCGCGTGTGAGCTCGGTGGGGATCTCGAGCCGCTCGGCAAACCGGGCTCTGGTTCCCGGGCTCGATACCCAGGCCTCGAAAACCTGCCAGGCGCCCGGGCGCAGAACGGCCCGCGCCGCATCGATGCGCCCCACAAAGCGGTCCCGGTCCGCGAATCGGAAGATGATCACGTCGTGCAGTGTCATCGAGGTGCCCGTGACGCGGCGAGCGTGAATCACCGACTGTCCGTCCGGATCGGCCTGACGCAGCCAAAGCCCTTGGCGCGAAACGCTCAACGTACTGGACTGGTTGTGAATGTATTTGGCTTCGAGCTGTTCGAAGCGGCCGAGCAGGACCGAGGCCACCGGGTTGAGTACCGTAACCGTCAAAACGCCGACCAAGAGGGCTACACCCAGGACGGGAATGAGGATCTGCCAGACCGAGATGCCGGCCGCCCGCGTGACCACCAGCTCGTGCGAGCGGGTGAGGCGCCAGAAGCACGCCAGTCCCGCGAATAGCAGGGTGAACGGCATCACCTCCTGGCTCAAGAAGGGCAGCTTGAGGAAAACCATCTCGTAGACGACGGTCAGAGGTGCGTCCTTGTTGGCCAGCCGGTCCAAACGGTCGACGGTGCTGACCAGGACGATCACCCCGACCAGCCCGAACAGAAAACCGAGGTACCACATGAGGTACTGTCGGGCGATGTAGCCCGACAGCGTCGGCGACAGCCGCCGCCGCCGTTTCGATGGGACGCCCACAGCCTGTGTCATGGCGCCGCCACCTGGGCACGAACCTGGAACGCGGCGCCTCGCCGCCGCGGCCGGCGCAGGAGCACGATCGCAGCGCCCAAGGTTGGCAGGAGGGCTGCCGCATACATCGCGGGCACGGCAAGGAACGACCGTGTCGCCAGATCGTGCAGCGCCAGCGACAGCCCCTCGAGCGCCGCGACGCAGACGATGGCGGACAGCACGCGTTTGATCTGGCCGCGCCGGTTGTGTTCACCCGACAAAAGCGCGGCCAGCGCGACCATGACGAACGCCAGCACGTAAAGCGGAGCCACCAAGCGCTGGTGGCCCTCGGCGAACAGTTCCATGCGATTTTGCTGGTCGGCCGGATCCGACGTGAGGTTGAAAAGTTCCGGCAAGTAACGCTCCCGCGGTCCGCGCCAGCGCGCGTGGACCGAGCCCTGGAACTGCGAAAGCTCGACCGTGTATCGATCGAAATAGAGCAGCGAGAGCCGCCCGCCTTCGCGCTCGACCTGCTGTCGGTTGCCGTTGACCAAGACCACCCGAGGCCCCTGCTCGCTGCGGACCAGCGCGCCACGCTCGGCCATCATGGTCACCGGCCTTTCAGGATCGCGGTCGTCGTGGACCAGTATGCCGCGCAGCTCGCCGTCGGACGAGCGCTCACGCACGTAGACGGTAATGCCTTCGGACACGAAATTGAAGGTGCCCTCCTGCAGGAGCACGGCGGAATAGTTGTTGCGGATGTCGTTCTGCAGCTCCTTGAACGCGCGATAGGACGCCGGCAGGAGGTAGAGCGTTATGCTGTAAACCGTGAGGGTTACGAAGCCGGTCAGGATGAGGGCCGGCCGGGCGATCTGCAGCGGCGACCGGCCCGCGGCGCGCAGGACCACCATCTCGCTGTCCATGGTGAGCTTGTAATAGACGAAAAGAACGGCGCAAAAGGCCGCGATCGGCAGAATGACGCCAAGGAAGGACGGTAGCAGCAGCCCGACGAAATAGAAGAACGTGGACGCGGGCAGGCCCCGGTTGACGATGTAGCCGATCCATCGCAAGGATTGGCTCAACCAGATGGCCAGGGTAAGGCCCAGCGTGATGAACAACGCCGCAGCTAAGAGTTGGTTGAAAATGTAACGCGTAATGGCTTGCATAACTTGGCTTTTTAACCCGATCGGCGCGTCGATGGCCACCCAATTTGAAATAAAATTTCGAGCCGGTCATTCGGGCCCCGATCCGGCCGGGTCCGAACGGCCGTGCGCCGGGGAGGGAATGGTGGTCTCTAATCGTGATATTTGCAATCGTCGCGAGGCGTGGGGTCCGGGCTGGACCGCGGGCGGGTTTCCGCGCCCGGCGTGATCGGACGGCGCGGATTCGAGACCGGAGAGGCAAGGCCGCCCGGCCCCGGTGATTGACAGCGTTACGGGCCGCTGTATATGCAGGGCTCGAAATACGTGCCGCCGCGTGCCACGACGGCGACCGGCGGACGCGACACGATGCGGCCGAGGATGACGGAACGGGACAATTCATCAAACGCCGGGCCATCGAACGCCGAGGCGATGGCGGCCCGCCCGGGTGCGCCGGAACTTTCGCCGCCGGAGCTTTCGGTCCCGGAGCTTTCGGTCCCGGAGCTATCGGTGGTCGTGCCGGTCCACGACGAGGCCGCCAACATCGCCCCCTTGATTGCCGAGATCGACGCCGCGCTCAGCGGGCGGATCGAGTTCGAGATCGTCTACGTCGATGACGGCAGCGGCGATGCGAGCGCCGAGGAGCTGGCTCGGGCGCGGCGCTGCCATCCCCGGCTCAAGGTCCTTCGGCACCGCGCCCAATGCGGCCAGAGCGCGGCGCTCGGCACCGGGATCGCGGCGGCCCGCGCCGAGTGGATCGCGACCCTGGACGGCGACGGTCAGAACGATCCGGCCGACATCCTGTCGCTGGTCGAGGCCAGGGACGAAAGCGGCGACCCGAATCTGCGCATGATCGCCGGCGTGCGCCGGAAGCGCCGCGACAGCCCGCTCAGACGCCTGTCATCGCGGATCGCCAACGCCGTGCGGCGGCGGGTCCTGCGCGATGCGACGACGGATACCGGCTGCGGCCTGAAGCTGTTCCGGCGCGAGGCCTATCTCGCCTTGCCGGCTTTCGACCACATGCACCGTTTCCTGCCCGCCCTGATCAAGCGCGGCGGGGGCGCGGTCCTGGAGGTGCCGGTCGGCCATCGGCCGCGCCGAGCGGGCGCATCCCATTACGGCATGTTGAACCGCGCCTGGATCGGCCTCGTAGATATGCTGGGCGTCGCTTGGTTGCAACGCCGCATGAAATATCCTGTCGTGGAAGAGATGGACGAGTCATGAGTGAAGCGTGGATTTGGCTTTCGATAGGATTTCTCGGCCAGGCCTTTTTCTCCTGTCGATTTCTCGTGCAATGGCTCGTCAGCGAGCGGCAGAAACGCAGCATCATTCCCCATGCGTTCTGGTATTTCAGTATCTTGGGCGGCGCGACGCTGCTGATTTACGCGATCTACAAGCAGGACCCGGTGTTCATCGTCGGCCAGGCCGGCGGCCTGCTCATCTACGCGCGCAACCTCTATTTCATCTGGCACCAACAGCGCGCCGGTGCGGACGGCTAACCGCCGCCCGGACGAGCCGAGTTGCGTCGGCGGGGCGGCTCGATATTATCGGCCATCGGCACGCGGCCGAGCGTTCGGGGGAGGCGCGCAAGCCTTCGCCACGAGGCACCAATCACGAGGGGACGTCGATGAAAATCATCTTTGCTGCACCCAAGTTGCCCGGACGCGGCGCCGTGGCCGTCGGCGTCATGGCCGGCACCACGCTCTCGCCGAGCGCGGCGAATCTCGACAAGGCGACCGGCGGCGCGCTCGGCCGCGCCATCAAGGGCAGCCGCTTCACGGGCAAGAAGGGACAGCTGCTGGAAGTCCTGGGGCCGCCCGGGGTCGGCGTGAGCCGCATCCTGCTCGCGGGGCTGGGCAAGCCGGGCGAGCTCGAGGACGTGGATCTCGAGAACCTGGGCGGATCGATCATGGCCCAACTGCAGGCGAGCGGCGCGCGCGAGGTCGCGATCATGGTCGATGCGATCGGGCAGTTCAGGCGGAAGGCGCCGCAGCGCGCGGCCCGCTACGGCTTTGGCGCGCTGCTGCGCTCCTACCGCTTCGACAAGTACCGGACCAAGGAGAAGCCCGAGAACAAGCCGAGCCTGGCCAAGGTGACCGTCATGGTCCAGAACCCGGCCGCGGCGCGGCGCGCCTTCGACGATCTGGAGAAGATCGCCGAGGGGGTGTTCTTCACCCGCGACTTGGTGTCCGAGCCGGCCAACGTCATCTACCCCAAGAGCCTGGCGCGCGAGGCGCGCAAGCTGGGCAAGCTGGGGGTCAAGGTCCAGGTCCTCGGCACGGCGGAGATGCGCCGCCTCGGCATGGGCGCGCTGCTCGGCGTGGCCCAGGGCTCGGACAACGATCCGCAGCTCGTGATCATGCGCTGGGACGGGGCGCCCAAGGGCAGGGGCGCCAAGGGCCGGACCAGGAGGGGACCCATCGCCTTCGTCGGCAAGGGCGTCACCTTCGACACCGGCGGCATCTCGATCAAGCCCGCGGCCCACATGGAGGACATGAAGTGGGACATGGGCGGGGCCGGCGTGGTCATCGGGCTCATGCGCGCGCTCGCCGGGCGCAAGGCGCGGGTCAACGCGGTCGGCGTCTGTGGCCTGGTCGAGAACATGCCCTCGGCCAAGGCGCAGCGCCCGGGCGACATCGTGACCTCGGCCTCGGGCCAGACCATCGAGGTGATCAATACCGACGCCGAAGGGCGCCTGGTGCTGGCGGATGCGCTCTGGTACGTGCAGGAGAAGTTCAAGCCGCGCGCGATCATCGATCTGGCGACGCTCACCGGCGCCATCATCGTCGCCCTCGGCCACGATCACGCCGGCCTGTTCTCCAACGACGACAGGCTGGCCGAACGGCTCACGGCGGCCGGCAAGGCGGTCGGCGAGCCGATCTGGCGCATGCCGCTGGGCGAGAGCTACGACAAGAACATCGACAGCGACGCGGCCGATATGAAGAACGTCGGCGCCCGCGGCGGCGGCGCGATCACCGCGGCCCAGTTCCTCCAGCGCTTCGTCGACAAGGGCATGCCCTGGGCCCATCTGGACATCGCCGGGGTGACCTGGGAGTCCAAGGCCAAGCCGACCGCGCCCAAGGGCGGCACCGGCTTCGGCGTGCGCCTCCTGGACCGGCTGGTGGCCGATCACTACGAGGGGTAGGTATGATCCTGCGGTGATGGAAATTCGCTTCTACCATATGACCCGCACGACGCTGGAGGCGGCGCTGCCGCGGATGCTGGAGAAGACCCTGGAGCGCGGCCAGCGCGCCGTGGTGCGGGCGAGCTCGGCGGAGCGGGTCGAGGCCCTGACCGCGTGGCTGTGGACCTACCAGGACCGTTCGTTCCTGCCCCACGGCTCGGCCAAGGATGGCCACGGCGCGCTCCAACCGGTCTGGCTCACCGACCAGGACGAGCGGCCGAACGGCGCCCAGGTGCTGTTCCTGACCGACGGCGCGGTGAGCCAGCGCCTCGACGACTACGAGCTCTGCGCGGTGCTGTTCGACGGCAACGATGCGGCCGCGCTCACGGCCGCGCGCGAACAGTGGCGCGGGCTCAAGGACGGCGGCCACGACCTGACCTACTGGCAGCAGGACGAAGACGGCCGCTGGCAGAAGAAAGACTGAGCGTGGGAATCCAGTCTAGGTCATGGATCCATTAACTGGTGTTGCGCGTGGTGAGGTCCGGATATTGCGTGTTTATGTCCGGTTCACCCCCAGCTTCGGACGTGCGAACTGGGCCCGGCGAAGGTCGCATTTTGACCCAAAGCGGCCATTCACCGACGGACCCCGAAGCTCGTCTTCATCATTGGAATCAGATACGCTGTCCTGACCTGTTGGTTTCGATGCCGACCGCTGAAAGGCTGAAACCCATGCATGTTCGACGCACGATTCTCTGCCTTGCCGCCGCCTTCTTGTGGGCGACTCATGATCCCGACATGGCTTCTGGCCAGTCGTCCGAGTTGATGGAGGCTTACAACAGTTACAACGCCTTATACCAGCAGGGCCGCTACTCGGAGGCCGAACCCTATGCCAAGGAAGCCTTGAGACTGGGGACGGAAGAGTTCGGCCCGAATGATCCGTCCACTGCCGTCTATCTCAACAACCTGGCACTACTTTACGAAGCCCAAGGCCACTACGCGGAGGCCGAGTCGCTCCTCCAGCGATCGCTGGCGATCGTGGAGAAGGCCCTCGGACCCGAGCACCCGGACGTGGCCCAGAGCCTCAACAACCTGGCGCTGCTCTATCACGCCCAGGGCAAGTACGCCGAAGCCGAGCCGCTCAATAGGCACGCGCTGGCGATCTCGGAGAAGGCCCTCGGACCCGAGCACCCCCACGTGGCCGCGACCCTCAACAACCTGGCGGGACTCTACCGCGATCAGGGCCTCTACGCGGAGGCCGAGCCGTTCTACAAGCGATCTCTGGCGATCGTGGAGAAGGCCCTCGGCCCCGAG
>JACZWN010000116.1 GCA_022572105.1 Pseudomonadota bacterium
GGTTAGTCTACGTTCTCCAACAAATTCAAGCCCTTTCATGAATAATCCGGGCTAGGAAGCGTGTAGAAATTAGACCTGAGCATATTGGAAGAGTCAGACTTGAAATCGCCTGGGATTGCATGCATGCTAATGAATAGGCAAAAAAAACCCGAGCGAAGGTAACCCGGAATTGGGGACAGACAGTCGTCGGACTAACCCAGTGGAACATGGAGGCTAGCAATGCAACGTTTATTAATAGGGGCTCTCCTTTCTTGTCTGGTCGCGATAGGGTCTGTTTACGCTGCATCAGCCCCCATCAAAGCCCCGCCAAAGGATTTGTCAAAAATACAGAAAGCCGAATGGGACATCGGTATTATCACTGGGCTGGCTAGACATTGTGGCTCTTACAGAAAAGCGCATGAAATCCGGACATTCATGAAAAGGTCGCCATATTACGAACGTGGACTAGGCAGCATCATGGCATTCGACAGTGTCGGGGGATGTGGTAAGGTTCCAAAATATCTTGAGGATATACTTGGAAAGAAGGAGTTTTGGCAAGGATATATAAATGTTACTTATCCAGAAGGAGGATCGGAACCCCGGGAGGTGGTGGCTCCGGAGTCCTCGCCCGAGCACGAATTGGCGATAATAGACTATATCAAGGGACATGAGCACGAACTTAAGAATATACTCACGTCGTACAATCGAAAACACGAACTGATAGAATCATCATGGGCCATTGGCGCGGTGTATCAAATCTGGAATATCAGCGACTTCGACATTAGGCGCGCAAATGCAAACGGCGCTTGCGTAGCTTTCACCGTTTCCGTTGGTCAGTCCGCGCCAAAATGGGGTGTCCTACCCCTGGAACTCCAATGGGCCGACGACAAACTCAAAATAATTGGCCACGATTGCAACTAGAATTGGGTCATTCGACTGAAGAGCATGCTTGGCGTTACGTGAATTGCCTATTCCCAAGGATGGAGTGCGCGCTCGATCCAGGGGCCCTGCGCACGCCGCTGCTGCGGGGGCAACCACAACACTGGTGGAATGCAGGGGGCCTGCCACCTTGGCAGCGGCAGCGCATTTATGTCGCCCGGTGTCTTATCGGGCCGTAAACGCACCAGTGTCGTGTCACGCGAAGCGCAATGTCTCATGTGGGTCCAGGCTGTGTGAAACTATTTTTTTGGCCACCGAGACGAAATATTGATTCATTAAGTCGGCTTCAATCGCAATAATGATTCTCCTACATTACCTTCCGAATTCAATTATTGCGTGGAAGGTCTCGGCATCGGAGTTTTTACACACCCTGGGTCAGACTCGAACTATCTCGCAGTCCTGCTTATTGGTCCGCTCTCCGGGTTGAAGCTGACGTAATCGGCGGGAACGCGGACATGATCCGCTGAACAACCGGCATTCCGGGCGTTGATTCGGCGAAATTTCAAACTGGGACACTACCGGAATGGGCGTTTCCGCGACCGGGGAGAAGGCGCTGGCCGGTTTCACGTTCCGGTTCCCTTTGAGCCGGCCGCGCGCGCCCTATACCAAAGGTCGTCGATATTACTCGGCCGCCGCTGCGCGCGCGTCCGTGCGCCAGGAGTTCACGTAGTCGGGGTTCTCCACGCCCTCCGGCAGCGCGCCGACCTCGAGCGCGTCGCGCGCATCGAGCATGACCGCGTATTCGTCGGTCTCTTGCCGGCCGGGCTTGAGCGCGTTCTCGAGCGCCTTGGGATGGGGCCCGTGGGGGAAACCGCTGGGGTGGAAGGTGACCATGCCGGGGCCGATATCATCGCGGCTGAAGAACTCGCCCCGGTGATAGAAGATCACCTCGTCGTAGTCGTCGTTGTTGTGGAAGAACGGCACCTTGAGCGCGCCGGCGTCGGTCTCGAAGGGCCGCGGCACGAAGGTGCAGATCACGAAGCGCTCGGCCACGAAGGTGGTGTGCGCCGAGGGCGGCAGGTGATAGCGGTGGCTCATCAGCGGGCGGATGTCGCGCACGTTGAGGCGCACCGGCGCCAGATTGCCGTGCCAGCCGACCGCGTCCAGCGGATTGAAGGGATAGGTCACCGTCGAGATGCGGTTGCGCCGCTTGATCCGGACCCGGCAGAGCTCGTCCTCGCCGTCCGGCGTCTGCTGGGCGCGGAAGGCATCGTCAATGGCCGGGGTATCCAGGACCGCCGGGTCGAAGATCGCGTGCGCACCGGCCGGGCCCCGGTCGGGCAGGCAGTAGCTGCCGCCGGTCGCCTCGATCAGGAGGACCTGGGCCGCGCCGTCGAACTCGGTGCGCCACATGGTGCCGCGCGGGATCACGATGTAGTCGCCCTCGGCGATCGCGAGGTGCCCGTAGTCGCAGAACAACGCGCCCTTGCCGCGATGGACGAACATGAGCTCGTCGCCGTCGGCGTTGCGCACCAGCGCGTCCATCGCCCCTTGGGTGTTCCAGAAGCGGTAGCGGACGTGGGCGTTGTACAGCACCTCGCTCGCCTGCCAGGGGTCGCCGTCGACCGCCCCCAGGCGCCCCAGGTCGAAGGCGCGCGGACGCAACGGGCCGTCCCAGTCAACCCACGCCGTCGGCGGATGGCGGTGGTACATCTGGGTCGCCGGGCCGAAGAAGCCCTCGCGGCCGAGCTCGCGCTCGTAGGTGCCCTCGGGGAGGTCCGCGTGGGCCTGGCGCGACGACGTTCCTTCGATGCGCGGTAGGGAAATCCAGTGTTTCATGACGCCGTGCCCATGCTCGCGTGTCGCCCCTCAAATCTCGATCAGCCGGTCCTCGGCCAGGAGCGCGCCGGGCTCGATCGCGGGCCGCCCCTCGAGCGCCTGGTAATACGGCGTGAAGTCCGGCCGGGTCGCCTCGAACAGCTGATCGAAGCTGTCGATCACGAAGTAGCACTCCTGAAAATCGTCGATCCGGTAGTCGGTGCTCATGATGCGCATGAGATCGAAGGCGATACGGTTCGGAGACGCACTTTCCAGGCAGTAGACCGACTCACCGTGCGAGGAGACGATGCCCGAGCCGTAAACGCGCAAGCCCTCCTCCCGTTTGATGAGACCGAACTCCACGGTGTACCAGTACAGCCGCGCCAGGTTCTTGAGGGCGCCCAAGCCGAGTGCCTTCAGCCCACCGCGGCCGTAGGCCTGTAGATAGTCGGCGAAGACCGGGCTCATGAGCAGTGGCACGTGGCCGAAGAGGTCGTGGAACACGTCCGGCTCCTGCAGGTAGTCCATCTGCTCGGGCCGGCGGATCCAGTTGGTCGCGGGGAAGCGGCGCTCGGCGAGGTGTTGGAAGAAGACCTCGTCGGGCACGAGCCCCGGCACCGCGACGATCCGCCAGCCCGTGGCCCGGTCCAGGATCTCGGACAGGCGCTCGAAATTCGGGATGCCGTCGGCGGCCACGCCCAGGTCGCGCAGGCCGCGCAGGTACTCGCCGCAGGCCCGGCCGGGCATCAGCTTGGACTGGCGCTCGAACAGGCGGCGCCAAATGGCGTGGTCCAGCTCGCCGTACTCGGCCCAGCCCTGCTCGATGACGTGGTCGCCGCGCGCTTCCGGCGCCTCGGCAACGGTGGTCGTGCCCTCGGTCTCGGTCACTCGGCGAGCACCCCGCGCTCGATCTGGTCCTGCTCGATCGACTCGAACAGGGCCTGGAAATTCCCTTCCCCGAAGCCGTCGTTGCCCTTGCGTTGGATGACCTCGAAAAAGATCGGGCCGATCACCGTGCCGGTGAAGATCTGCAGCAGGATGCCGCCGCCCTCGGCCGGCGCGCCGTCGATCAGGATGCCGTGGCGGCGGAGCCGCGCGACGTCCTCGCCGTGACCGGGAAGCCGCTCGTCCAGGGCCTGGTAGTAGGCGTCCGGCGGCGGGTCCATGAACTGGACGCCGCGCGCCCTGAGCGCGTCGACGGTGGCGTAGATGTCGTCGGTGCCGAGCGCAATGTGCTGGATGCCCTCGCCGCGGTAGTCGGCCAGGTACTCGGCGATCTGGGACTTGTCGTCGGCCGACTCGTTGATCGGGATGCGGATCTTGCCGCAGGGGCTGGTCATGGCGCGGCTGCGCAGGCCGGTCAGCTTGCCCTCGATGTCGAAGAAACGGGTCTCGCGGAAATTGAACAGGCGCTCGTAGAACCCGGCCCAGAGGTCCATGCGGCCCCGGAATACGTTGTGAGTCAGGTGGTCGATGGTGGTCAGCCCGACGCCCGCGGGCCCGACGCCTGCGAGTTCTGCGCCAGCGTCCTCGAGCGCCACGAAATCGACGTCGTAGATGCTCGGGTTGGCGGCCCGGTCGACCAGATAGATCAGGCTGCCGCCGACGCCGCGCAGCGCCGGGATGTTGAGCTCCATCGGCCCGACCGGCACGAGGTGCGGCTCGGCGCCCAGCTCGAGGGCGCGCGCATAGGCCGGGCCGGCGTCCGCGACCCGGAACGCGATGGCGCAGACCGAGGGGCCGTGCGCGCCGGCGAAGGTCTGGGCGAAGCTTCTCGGCTCGGCGTTGACGATGAAGTTGATGTCGTTCTGGCGGTAATGGGTGACCGCCTTCGAGCGGTGCCGGGCGACCGCCGTAAAGCCCATCCGCTCGAACAGCCGGCCGAGGGCGGCCGTGTCCTCGGCCGTGTACTCGACGAATTCGAACCCGCAGGTCCCCATCGGATTGTCCCAGAGATCCGCCGGGGGCTTCGGGATTTGCGTCGCTACGGTCGGCATCATCGCCTCCTCGGGCCGAACCCGAATAGTGGGCGCGAATTGCCTCCCCAAACCGTCACAGGGTAAAGATATATGAACCTTGGTTAATAAGATATATGAACCTTGGTTAATAAATCCTTATCCCGGCCGCGCGCAATCGCGGCAAGCCGGGACCGGAAAGACCGCGCGGCGGGGCGGCGAGAATGAAGATCGTTCGCGTCGCGGCGTTCGGCGTGCCGCGCCAAGTGGCCGCCTGCGTCGAGGTCCCGGGCCTCGGCACACCAGCCGAGGACGAGGGGTGGCCGAGGTCGAGGCCTTTCCCTTCAACCCGGTTGGACATCCTCTGACCATCGGGGGGCGCTACGCGCCCTGGGCTGCCCATCAAGGGGCGCGACGCGCCCCGGCCCGCGCTGCCGGCCAGCCCCGCCGGACCGCGCCGAGACCGCGATTTTTCGGCGTCGACCAAGGAAATTTGCCGGTAGGGCGACATGTCCTAACATGACTAGGGCAGAACGACCTAATTACCATATAATAGGGCACATTACCCTAATAAAGATAAAACTGTTGGAGAAAAAATCACTTCTGTAGCAAAATAGTTCTTGCGTTTCGCATGCGAATGTCATATGTTTATCTTGTACGGAGGGATTAGCTCGATGAGTACTGAGCAGATCGTTCCTTAAATTTTTTGGGAGGATCCCGACTAGAGAACTGCCCTTACTTTGATTGCACGCACATCGCACTGAAACTGAGGGAGCCTTTCGGCTCCCTCTTTTTTTCCCGCGCGCGGGAAAGCTCCCTTTTCCAAGGCGCCCGGCGCATTCGACGGGTCCGGGCGGTCACGATGCCGGCGACGCTTGGGCTCGGATCCCCCTCCGTGCCTTAAACCATCTCGGGAATATGGTTCTTACTGGAACAGGCGCTTGAGCTGCCGCGAGGTCCGCTGGCGCCACGCCTGGTCCTCGACCAGGTCGGCCAGGGTGTAGGACTCCGCGCGCAGGGGCGGGCTCACTCGAACCGGCGCGAGCGCGGGCTCGGGGCGGCGCGACGGGATGCCGGCGAATCCGGAGGGCTTGCGCGGCACGGCCTGCCAAAGCCCAAGAGCCGAACCCGTGGGCCGGGCCGGCACAATGTCCTCGTCCGAGAGATAGCCCGGCAGCGCGGCCAGTTGCGCCGATTGGGCCGGCCGGGCCGGCACAATGTCCTCGTCCGAGAGATAGCCCGGCAGCGCGGCCAGTTGCACCGATTGGGCCGGCCGGGCCGCGCCCGGGCCGCCACTTTCCTGGTATCTCGCGCTGTGATCACTGAAGTCAAAAAACGAGCATCCGGCGAGCAACACGGCAAGTGCCGCCGCCGCGACGAAACGAATAAGAACCAACGGTATTGTCCCCCGACCGCCGTGATTGCTCCCCCACCGGCTTTTACTAAGGGCTTCGTCCGTGTCGGGTCAATATGAAACGCGTGTCAAATTTGAGGCACGACGCGGTTGTGATTGGCACGAAACGTTTTTCCCACCGCGGCGCGGTCTCGCGCCCACCATTCTCAAACCCCGGGGCGCAGGCGCGGGGCGCGGCCGCCGGGCGAGGCGCGGCCGCCGGGCCGTCTTGGCCATACCGCGAATCGGCGATAGTCTCCGCCCCGCGCGGACCCTGAGCCCATGGGAAGGGGTCTTTGGAATGAGCCCGATCGTCGGTCTCCGACGCGTGGCTATGGCTTTGTGCCTGCTCGCGTCCTTGGGCGCCTGCGGCGAGGATCCGGACGCGTTCGCCGCCGAGCGCTGCAAGGGCGCGGTGCGCGAGACGCTCGGCGCCCGGGTCAAGCTCGACTTCCCGGCTTCGGCCAAGGCGGCGCTCACCGACGACGCGGTCTACGGCTGGCACCTGGACCTCGAGGTGGAGACCAAGCTCGGCTCGGGCGAGACCCGGCGCGCCGGCTACCGCTGTCTCTTCGTCGTCGAGAACCGCGAGACGCCGCTGTTCCTGGCGGTGGTGGAGCGATAGCAGGTATCAGGGTCGGGTATCATACCAAGTATCGGACGGCCATCACGCGGGCACGGTCTCTGTCGGCGCGAGGTGCCGGTGGTCGCCCGTGCGCAGATGGCACGACGCCAAGTGCCTGGATCCTTGCGCGGCGGGCCGCAGCTCGGGTGCTTCCTTCGCGCAGACCTCGGCGGCGATGGGACAGCGTGGATGGAAGGCGCATCCAGTAGGCGGATTCAGCGGGCTGGGCACGTCGCCCTGCAAGACCTGTCGCCGGCGCTTGCGGCCCGGTTCCGGGATCGGGATGGCGGAGAGAAGCGCCTGGGTATAGGGGTGCTGCGGGTCGCGGTAGAGCGTGTTCCGGTCGGCAATCTCCACGATCCGGCCCAGGTACATCACCGCGACCCGGTCGCTGATATGCTCGACAACCGCCAGATTATGGGAGATGAAGAGCAGCGTCAGGTCCAGTTCCCGCTGCAGTTCCTTCAGGAGATTGAGGATCTGCGCCTGCACCGAAACATCCAACGCCGAAACCGGCTCGTCGCAGACCACGAACTTGGGGCGCAGCACCAGGGCGCGGGCGATGCCGATGCGCTGCCGTTGACCGCCCGAGAACTCGTGCGGAAAGCGCTGGGCGTGCGATGGCTGTAAGCCGACCAGACGCAGCATCTCGTGCACCCGTTCGTGCCGCTCCTCCTCCGGGATGCCATGCACGAGGAGGCCCTCGGCAATGCTGCTGCCGACCGGCGCGCGTGGATCGAGGGCGGAGTAGGGGTCCTGAAAGATGATCTGGAACTGCCTTCTCAGAGCCCGCAGCGCCTTGCCCTGGAGGGTCGCCAGATCCTTGCCGTCGACATTGCCTGGCTATCCCCTAGGTTTGCTGGGCCGATTCGACGATTGAACGGCAGCGCAAGGCGTGCAAGGGAGGCCGCCTTCGCCTCGTTCTGGGCCAATATGCGGAGGTTGTCGGCATGTTTCACGACGCATGTGCCTGGCGGCACGGCCGCCTGGTGGGCGCGACCCTAGGCCCGCGCCCAAGGCACTGTCAATTCACGGAAGGGTGACCGCAGCGGGGCTTTCGGCTTGGCCCAAGGCGGCCTCCAGCGCCGGGATCGCGGTCATGAAACCGGTCCGCTCGGCCTCCTCGCGCAGGCGCCGAAGCTCGGCCAGGGCCTCCGCGTCGCGCCGGCCGCGGCCCCAGGCCGCCAGCGCCCGTCCCCGGGCCGCGAAGAACGTGCTCCAGAGATAAGGCTCATCGCGCGTGAAATCCTCGAGCAAGCCAGCGTAGCGCTCGACCCCGTCCCAGTCCCCATCGTCCAGCTTGGCGTCGATGGCGTCGCGGTAGAACGTCAGATGGCTGTGCCCGACCGAGCCCTCGGACAGGAGCTTCTCGCCTTCCTCCAGGGCCCTGCGCCGCTCGTCCGGCTTGCCGGTCGCCAGAGCGAGGATGCCGAGGACCCGGGGCCCGTTGAACCCGATTCCCGTCTCATAACAGATCTCCAGCGCCTGTTTGGCACGCTCGACCGCTTCTTGAGACCTGCCTTCGGCAAGGTGGACCCTCGCGGTCCAGCCCAAGATGGTGGCCTCGAAGCGCCGGGCGCCGAGATGGCGAACCAGCGCCAGTGCCCGCTCCAGGTGTTCGCTCGCCTCCGCGCCGCGGTCCAATTCCACGAGCGCGATGAATGCACTCAGTCCGGCATTCAACTCGGCGCGATGATGGCCGACCCGCGCCGCGCCCGCGATGGCCGCGAGCGAGTCTAGAATCGTTGGTGCGGGGCCTGCAATGAACAGCCGGGTATGAGCGACCATGGGAAAATTGGCGACCTCTATGCGTCCGAAGCCATGTTGCCTACATAGCTCCACACAGCGGCGAAAATATTCGTTGCTACTCGCCATCCGGCCCAGAGCATAGACCGCATCACCCATGCCCCCGAGGGCCTCCGCCTCTGCCTCAGCCGAGGCCGACGCGCGAGCGAACTCCAGCGACTTCTCGTGCGCCGCCAGGCAATCGTCCATCCGCCCGAGCGGGAAGTACAGGTTGCCGCGCAGGTGATGGATCCGGGCCAACTCGAGGGTCAGGCCATGTGACTGCGCCAGACCCTCGGCGTGGTCGAGCGCGGTAAGGGCATCGTCTAACTTGTCGATGATGCGCATGCCGGCCGCCAATCCAAACCAGGCCCGGCAACGTTCGATGTCATCGGTGGCCAGGTCGAGCGCGCTCCGGTAGGCCTCGATGCTCTCGGGGATCGAGCCCAGATCGTGCAGCATCTCGCCCTTTCGGCAGGTGAGCGCGATCTGGTCCGCCGCCTCGATCGCGATCGCAAGGCCCCGTTCAACGAGTTGCAGCGCGCGCTCGTAGTGGTAGCTCTCGGCCTGGGCGTGGGCCGCTTCCAGATAGGCCTGGGGCGCGGCCGGGTCCTCGGCGCGGTCCAGGTGCTCGGCGTGGAGCACCGGGTCGGCCTCGGCGAACCACTGGGCGGCGCGGGCGTGCAGTTCGCGCCTCCTGGCCTTGAGCAGGGAGGAATAGGCGCCCTCGCGGATGAGCGCGTGGGCGAACAGGTAGTCCGCGCCCTCGGGGCGCACCAGGTAGTGCGCGATCAGCCCGGTGCAGTGGTAGCCCGGGTCCTCGATCAGGTGCCGGAGCAGATCCAGACCGAAGCGCTGGCCGATCGCCGAGGCCGCCTGCAGCGCCGCCTTGTCCGCGCCCGCCAGCCGGTCCATGCGCGCCAGAATCAGGCTCTGGATCGAGGCCGGAACCGCCTCGTCCGCGCCCTCCTCGGCGTTGCGCAAGAGCTGCTCCAGGAACAGCGGGTTGCCCTCGGCGCGCGCGATGCAGTCGCGCGCGACCCGGTCGCTGACCTCGATCAGTCCGCTCGCCAGCTCCAGCGCCTCGGCCTCGCGCAACGGCCCCAGATCGATGGTCAAGAGCGGGCTACCCCCGGTCGTCGAGCGCCAGGCGCCGTCCAGGGGATCGCCCTCGATGCGCGTCGTCATCACCACGACCGCCGAACAGTCGCGCACCGCCGCCGTCATGCGCGCCAGATGCGCAAGCGTCAAGGGCGCCGCCCAATGGCACGTCCTCGACCATCAGCAGCACCGGCTCGCGCCCGCTGGCCCCCTGGATCAGGCCGGCCACGACCTCCTGCTTGCCGGTGTTGCGGGCCACGTTGTCCATGGCGTCGTAGAGCGAGCGCAACTCGGTCGGCTGCGCCAGGTCCAGGAGATCGTTCAGGAACACCCGTCGGTCGGCCTCGACCCAGCCCGCCGCCAGCGCCCCATCCACGGCCTGCGCGCGCGCCGCCTTATCCCCGCCCGAGGCCAGCCCCAGGAGAGAGCGGACCAGCGCCCGGATCGCGTCCTGGCCCTTGCCGACCCCGAAGTCGAGCACCAGCCCCTTGTGCTCGGAAAAACCCTGAGCCCGCGCCAGCGCGGTGAATTCCTCGACCAGCCGCGTCTTGCCGATTCCCGCCTCGCCGCGCAGCAGCACCGCCTGGCCCGTGCCCGTCTCCCGGCACGCCTCCAAGACGCCCGCGAACTGGCGCAACTCCGACTTGCGCCCGACCAGGGGCCCGCGCCGGGCCGGTCCGGTTTCCGCCGCCAGCCCGCGCGCCCGCCACACCCGGACCGGCCGCTCCAGTCCCTTGACCGGGACCTCGCCCAGCGCCGCGCAGTCCACCGCCGCCGCGACCGCGCGATACACCGCATCGGCGATCAGCGTCTGCCCCGGCTCCGCCAGATCGTCGAGCCGCGCGGCCAGGTTCACCGAATCGCCGAGCACCGTGTACTCCCGCCGGTGCTCGCTGCCCAGGCCGCCCGCCACCACCTCGCCGCTGGCGATGCCGACGTGCACCTCCAGCGCCCGGCCCAGCTCCGCGCTCAAACCCGCCATCGCCCCATGGATGTCGAAGGCCGCACGCACCGCGCGCAAGGGATCGTCGCCGTGCGCCACCGGCGCCCCGAACAGCGCCATCACCGCGTCACCCATGTGCTTGTCCACCGTGCCGCCATAGTGCGCCACCACCCGGTCCACGGCCTCGAAGAAGCGCGAAACCACCGCGTGCAGCTCCTCCGCGTCCAACGCGCTCGACAGCTCCGTGAAGCCGGCCAGGTCGGCAAACAGAATTGTCACCTGACGACGCTCGCCCGACGCCGTCGCCGGCGTCGGCGGCGCCCTCTCCGGGCCCTCATCCGAGAGCTCGGCGATGGCGGCGAGCAGACGCTTGCGATGGCCGACCGAGACGACCCCGATGTCCTTCAGGTCGTCGCCGT
>JACZWN010000117.1 GCA_022572105.1 Pseudomonadota bacterium
CCGGCAGCTCGACCAATTCCTCCGGCCCGTGCGGCACGTCGGAATCGAAGAACAGCGAATCGCCCGGTCCCATGTCGTAGGTCTGGCTGCCGTGGCGGTAGCTCACCGCACCTTCGAGCAGGTAGATGAACTCCAGCCCCGAGTGTTGGAACAGCGGAAAGACCTCCGACTTCTCGGTCAGCGTGATGAGATAGGGCTCGACCGACAGGCGGTGCCCGACGCTGTGCCCGAGCAGCCGGTACTGGTGCCCGGCGCGGGTGCCGCGGCGCTCGATCGTGAGGCCCTCGCCGGCCTTGACGAAGGTGGCGTCGCGCTGCTCCTCGTACTTGCGGAAGAACGAGGTGACCGGCACGTTGAGCGCACGCGACAGCGCTCTCAGCGTAGCCAGCGACGGCGAGGTCATGCCGTTCTCGATCTTCGACAGCATGCCCGAGGACAGCCCGGCCACCTTGGCGACCTCGGCCACGGTCATGTCGAGCTGCTGGCGGAACTGGCGCACCTGGCGGCCGATGGCGACCTCGAGCTGGTTGTCCTTAGAATCCGCCGCCAACTGCTCGGCGAGCGCCTTCAAGGCAGCCGGATCCGCTTTTTTCCGCTTCGACATGGTTCGGTTCGAACACCCTCGTGTCTGGGCGGGCCGATTCAGCCCGGGACGGCGCCCCGGCATCGGACCGCGTGTTTCACTTCATGCAAGAAAACTTCATGACGGACAGATTTGCAACAGTTTGAATGGGGTTATGTGGCGAACCGGCTACAGGTTCCGCCCTTCCAGCGCGGCGCAAACCGCCGCCGTCACCTGCGCGGTGGTCGCGGTGCCGCCGAGATCGGGGGTGAAGGCCTGGCCCGAGGCGAGCGCATGCTCGATGGCCCCGAGCAACCCGGCCGCCGCCGCCGCCTCGCCTAGGTGCTCGAGCATCAGGACCGCGCTCCAGAAAGCGGCCACCGGGTTGGCGATGCCCTTGCCGGCGATGTCGAAGCCCGAGCCGTGGATCGGCTCGAACATGGAGGGGTAGGCGCGTTCCGGGTTGAGGTTGGCGGTCGGCGCCAACCCCAGGCTGCCCGAGAGCGCGGCCGCCAGGTCGCTCAGGATGTCGGCGTGCAGGTTGGTCGCCACCACCACGTCCAGGCTCGAAGGCTCGCGCACCATGCGCGTGGTCATGGCGTCGACCAGCACCTTGTCGGTGGCGACCTCGGGGTAGCCGCGCGCGACCTCGGCGAAGATCTCGTCCCACAGCACCATGGCGTGGCGCTGGGCGTTCGATTTGGTGACGCAGGTCAGGTGCCGGGCCGGGCGCGTGCGGGCGAGCTCGAAGGCGAAGCGCATGATCCGCTCGACGCCGCACCGCGTGAAGATCGCGGTCTCGACCGCGACCTCCTCGGCCAGCCCCTGATGGACGCGGCCGCCCGCGCCGGCGTACTCGCCCTCGCTGTTCTCGCGCACGATGACCCAGTCGAGATCGCCTTCGGAAACGCCGGCGAGCGGGCTCTTGACCCCGGGCAGGAGGCGCGCGGGGCGGACGTTGGCGTACTGGTCGAAGCCCTGGCAGATGGCGAGCCGCAGGCCCCAGAGGGTGACGTGGTCGGGCACCGCCGGGTCGCCGACCGCGCCGAAATAGATGGCGTCGAAGCCTTTCAGCGTCTCCAGCCCGTCCTCGGCCATCATGCGGCCGTGCTCCCGGTAGTAGTCCGAGCCCCAGGGGAAGGTTTCGATCGTGAACGCGAGCCCGGGCGCGCGCGCCTCGATGGCCGCCAGCACCTCGAGCCCGGCCGCCACCACCTCGGCGCCGATGCCGTCGCCGGGAATCGCCGCGATCCGGTATTCGGGCATGTCCGCTGTCCTTCCCCTGCCGCCGCGCCGCTCAGGTCCCGACCCGGAGCGGGGCGGTCAGGCCCCGGAGCGTCGCGATGACGCTCAAGGGGGTCAGCTTGCCGGTGCGCGGGTTCTCCTCGCTCGGCACGTTCTCGATGCTCAGCTCGAAACGCGCCGCGTCCGCCTCGACCACGATGCGGTGGCTGTTTCGGGTCTGCGCCGGGTCGGCCCAGATCTCGAGCCGGGTCCGGTCCGGGCCGATACCGGCGAGGCTGAGCGCCGCGGCCACGTTGACGTTGGCGGGAAAGCCGCGGGCGCCCTCGCGCGCCGTGCCCTCGAAGACCTTGCGCGCCTCCGTGAGCCCCACGAGCTCGATGTTCCGCTCGGTCAGGTAGGGCGCGCCGGCCAGCGACCCGGGCGGCTTGCGGGTCACCATGCGCACCGAATGGATGGTCCCCTCGGCGGCCGCGCGCACCGCGTCCAGGCCGAGGAGCGCGCCGGTCGGGATCACGATGCGGGCGCCGGTTGCGCGCGCCCGCTCGACCAGGTCCATGCGGTCCAGAAGCGCCCCGCAACTGACCGTGACCAGGGTGCGCCCGGCCTCCACCGCGGCCTCTGCGAGCTCGGCGAAGACCGCGGCCGGCGCGCATTCGACCACGATTTGGGCGCGGCCCGCGAGCTCGGCCAAGCCGAGCACCGGCACCGGCTTTGCGAAGTCCGCCATGTTGCGCGCGGCCTTGTCCCGGTCGCGCGCCGAGACCGCGACCAGCTCGAGCCCGTGGATGCCGGCATCGAGCGCCCGGGCGACCGGCAGCCCGATCGCCCCCAGGCCGCCGACCGCGACCGTGAGCGGCGCCGCCATCCTAGTAGCCCCCCATCCTAGTACCCAAGAGCGCAGCCGTCCTTGCGCGGCTCGGAGGCGCCGGTCAGCACGCCCTCGGCGCGGTCGATCCAGATCGCCTGGCCGCCGCCCAGGGGCCGGTTCGAGGGCACGACCTGGTGGCCGCGCTGCTTGAGGCCTTCGATCGCCTCGGCGGGAATGCCGGTCTCCACTTCCACCGGCCCTTCCGGCGTGGCGAACAGCCGTGGCAGGTCGAGCGCCTCCTGCAGGTCGAGGCCGAAATCGAACAGGTTGCCGAGGAAATAGGCGTGGCCCATGGCCTGGTAATAGCCGCCCATGACCCCGAAGGGCATGACCGTCTGCCCGTCCTTGACCACCATGCCCGGGATGATGGTGTTCATGGGCCGCTTGCCCGGCGCAATGCAGTTGGCGTGATCCGGATCGAGGCTGAAGCTCTGGCCCCGGTTCTGCAGCATGACCCCGGTCTTGGGGCTCATGTAACCGCTGCCGAAGCCGTGGTAGATCGAGTTGATGAAGCTGACCGCGTTCAGGTCCTCATCGACGACGCAGAGGTAGACCGTGTCGGCGTGCTCGGACACCGGGCTCGGCGGCAGCGCGGCCAGCGCCCGGTCGGGCCGGATCCGGGCGCGCAGCTTGTCGGCGTAGTCGGCCGAGAGCAGGACCTCGACCGGCACGTCGGTGCGCTTGGGGTCGGTCACCACGTTGTTGCGGTCGTGGTAGCCGAGCCGCGCGGCCTCGACGGCATAATGCAAGCGCTCGGCGGAGAGCGGCCCCTCGACGTCGGGCAGCAGGCCGGAGAGGATATTGAGCATCTCCAAGGCCGCGACGCCCTGGCTGTTGGGCGGGCATTGGTAAATGTCGTAGCCGCGGTAGCGGGTCTGGATCGGGGTCACGTATTCGCCGCTGTGGGCGGCGAAGTCGTCGAGCGTGTGCAGGCCGCCCAGGCCGTTCAGGAAGCTCACGATGTCCTCGGCGACCGGGCCGCCGTAGAAGGCGTCGCGGCCACCCTCGGCGATGCGCGTGAGGGTCGCGGCCAGCAGCGGCTGGCGGTGCAGGGCGCCGACCCGCGGCACCTGTCCGCCCGGCGCGAAGGTCGCGCTCGCGGTCGGATCGTCGGCGATCAGGCCGGTCAGGCCGGCCCAGTCGCTGTGCACCTTGGAGGAGACCGGATAGCCGTCGCGCGCGTAGCGGATCGCCGGCTGCAGAACCTGGCCCAGGTCCTGGGTGCCGTGGTCGCGCAGCAGCTGGGACCAGGCGTCGATGGCGCCGGGCACGGTCACCGCGTGCGGCGAATGCTGGACGATCTCCTCGATGCCGCGCTCCTGGTACCAGGCGACCTCGGCCGCTTTGGGCGCCGCGCCGGAGCCGTTGAAGGCGATCACCTCGCCCCGCCCGCGCGGCGAATAGAGCACGAAGCAGTCGCCGCCGATGCCGGTCGACTGCGGCTCGATCACGCACTGCACGGCGCAGGCGGCGACGGCGGCGTCCATGGCGTTGCCGCCGCCCTGGAGCACGTTGAGCGCGGTGAGCGTCGCCAGGGGCTGGGAAGTGGCTGCCATGCCGGTCGTCGAATGCACCGGCGAGCGCCCGGGGAGCTCGAAATTTCGCATGTTCCGTCCTCGTTGATTGGGCCCCAATAGGGCAAAAAGGCGCCCCCGGTTCAAACAAAAAATCGATGCGAACACGAAACTTTTGGCGGCCCTGGCGTGGCGGTGTTACCCTTTTGTTAACGCGGAGGCGCCGAATATCGGGCATGGACCAAGCTCCCTCATCTCCCCCGCGCCCCAAGATCGGCCTCGCGTTGGGTAGCGGGGTTGCGCGCGGCTGGGCGCACCTGGGCGTGCTGCGCGCGCTGGAGCGCTACGGCTTCGGGCCGGACGTGGTCGCCGGCACCTCGATCGGCGCCATGGTCGGCGGCGCCTACCTCGCCGGCCACGCCGAGACGCTCGAGGACTGGGCACGCGCGCTTACCAAGGTGCGCATCATCTCCTATCTCGATTTCCGGGTCCGCGCGGGGGGCATGATCGGCGGCCGCCACCTGGTCCAGGCGATGCAGGAACACTTGGGCGGCACCACCATCGAGGCGCTCCGGAGGCCCTTCGTCGCGGTCGCCACCGACCTGGTCACCGGCCACGAGGTCTGGCTGCGCAAAGGCAGCCTGATCGAGGCGATACGCGCCTCCTTCTCGCTGCCCGGCGTGTTCCCGCCGGTGCGAATGAACGGCCGTTGGATGGTCGACGGCGCGCTCGTCAACCCGGTGCCGGTGTCGATCTGCCAGGCGCTGGGCGCGCAGATGGTGATCGCGGTGAACGTCAACGCCGACATCATCGGCAAGGGCCGGCGCGGCGCCCTGGACGTGCCCACGATCGCCGGCTTCGACCTGCTGCAGGAGATCGAGGCGGGCCAGACGATGGCGCCGGAATCGAAGCTCGGCGCGTTGACGCGCCGGGTGTTTCGCCGCGAGCCCAGCCAGCCGAGCCTGTTCGGCGTCATGATCTCCGCGCTCGGCATCGTCCAGGACCGCATCACCCGCTCGCGCCTGGCCGGCGAGCCGCCGGACGTGCACATCACGCCGCGCCTCGGCCACATCGGCCTGTTCGAGTTCGACCGCGCCAATGAGATCATCGACGAGGGCGAGGCCGCGGTCGAGCGCGCGCTGCCCGACCTGCGCGACGCGCTCGCCGTCCTCGGCCACGACCTCAACGGCAACGGCAACGGCGGGCGTTGAGCCGGTCCGAGAGAAGCAGGCCTCTCAGGTCCAATCCAGAATCACCTTGCCCGATTGGCCGGAGCGCATGATCTGGAAGCCCTCTTCGAAGTCGTCGACCGACAGCCGGTGGGTGATGATCGGGGCGATGTCGAGGCCGCTTTGCAGCATGGTCGCCATCTTGTACCAGGTCTCGAACATCTCGCGGCCGTAGATGCCCTTGATCGTCAGGCCCTTGAAGATCACCCGGTTCCAGTCGATCGGCGAGGGCTCGGGCGGGATGCCGAGGATTGCGACCTGGCCGCCGTGGTTCATGGTGCGCAGCATGTCGTCGAGCGCCTGCGGGTTGCCGGACATCTCCAGGCCGATGTCGAAGCCCTCGGCCATGCCGAGTTCGGCCATGACCGCGTCCAGGCCCTCTCGGGTCACGTTGACGATGCGCGTCGCGCCCATCCTGGCGGCCAGATCGAGGCGGTAGTCGTTGACGTCGGTGACCACCACGAAGCGCGCGCCGACGTGGCGGGCGATCGCGGTCGCCATGATGCCGATCGGTCCGGCCCCGGTAATGAGCACGTCCTCGCCGACCATGTCGAACGACAGCGCGGTGTGGGTCGCGTTGCCGAGCGGATCGAGGATGGCGCCGATCTCGTCCGTGATCTCGGCCGACAGGTGGAACGCGTTGCCCGCCGGTATCACCAGGTACTCGGCGAAGCAGCCCGGGCGGTTGACGCCGACGCCGACCGTGTTGCGGCACAGATGGCGGCGTCCGGCCCGGCAGTTGCGGCAGTGGCCGCAGGTGACGTGCCCCTCGCCCGAGACGCGCTCGCCGATCTCGAAGCCCCGGACCTCGCCGCCGATGGCCGCGACCTCGCCGGCGAACTCGTGGCCGACGGTCATGGGCACGGGGATGGTCGCCCGCGACCAGGGGTCCCAGTTATAAATGTGCACGTCGGTGCCGCAGATCGCGGTCTTGTTGATCTTGATCAGGACATCGTTGTGGCCGACCTTGGGCTTGGGCGCCCGCTCCATCCAGATGCCCGGTTCGGCCTTGCTCTTGACCAACGCCTTCACGGGCGCCCTCTCCGATCCGTGTCCGCGACTCCTACGCCGAGCGGGTCGTGGTCAGACCACACCGCTGGCATTGGACCCTGGTGACCCCGCCACCCGCTCCGAAACCAAAGGTGGTGTCGATGAGCCGGAAGTCGTGCAGTCCAAAAAAGCAGAGAATGCGGCCCAGAATCGCCGGCATCGTGCGCTGTCCTCTCTAGCGTGCCCTTCCCGATCTCCATCTTACCCCAAATTCGCCCGAGTCGCGGGCCAAATTCCGGGACCGAATTATAGCGCCGGCGGCGGCCAACCCAGGAACACCCCGCAAAGCAAGACCTCGACGCCGAGATAAACCAGCGTCGTCGAACCCGGCGCCCCATCGACCAGCATGGAATAGAGCCGGGTCAGGATGAGCATCGCCATCACCACGCCGAGCGCCAGCACGAGCTTGCGCGAGTTCTCGAGGTCCCAGCACGCCCACAGCGCGATCATGCCGAGCGCGGCCATCATCGCGTTGAGGCCGCGCAGATGGTTCCTCGCGTCGGGCGCCTCGGCGATCAGCCAGGTGCGCCCGATCCCGGGCCGGAAGGCGCCGGCCAGGCCGGGACCGATCAGACTGAGGCCGAGAAGGCCGAGAAGGCTGTACAACACGGCCATGTGTGCGCTGCTCATGTGCGGCTTCCATCCCCCTGATGTGCACAGCGTAGAATTATGCCTGCAACAATTGGCACCCGATTTCCGATCGTTGAATTCTCACCACAAAGACACAGAGGAATAATCGATGAACCACAAAAACGCAAAGAGCACGAAGAGGTTTTAAGAACGCGGAATGCGCAATACAAAGATCCTTTATGTCTTCATGGTTTGTTGTTTCTCCGCTGTGTCTCTGTGGTTCCAAATCCTTGGCGCCTTCGCGCCGGTGTGGTGAATCGCCCGTTGGGTTACTAGGTCTGCTCGGCGATGACCTCGTCCATGGCGTCCAGGATCGAGGCGGCCAGCTTGACCCCGGTCGCGACCAGTTCGGGCACCACGACATGGGCGCCCAGCTTCTCCAGCTCGTCGGCGTGCGCGTCGTCGCGCGCGCGCGCGTGAACCTCGAGATCGGGAAAGATGTAGCAGACCATCGCGACCAATTGCAGCGCCGCCTTCGGGCTGTCGACCGCCACCACGATCGAGCGCGCGCGCTCGAGGTGGAGCGAGTCCAGGATCTCCGGGCGGGTGATGTCGCCGTAGAACACCGGCAGCCCGCGCTGGCGCGCCTGGGCGATCCGGTGCGGATCCAGGTCGACGGCGATATAGGAAACCTGCGCCGATTCCAGGCGCGCGGCGACCGCTTGGCCGACCCGGCCGAAGCCGGCGATCACCACATGGCCGTCGAGCGCCTCGGTGTGCTCCGGGATATCCTCGACGCGCACCGCCCCGGCGCGCTCCACGCGCGCGCACAGCGCCTGTCCGAAGCGCGCCAGGAAGGGCGTGGCGCCCATGGTGAGTGCGACCACGACCAGCAGAAGCTGCCCGTCCTCCTTCCCGAGCACGCCCGTCGCCATGCCGACGCCGAGCAGCAGGAAGGCGAACTCCCCGCCCTGCGCCAGCAGGATGCCGAGATTGAGCGCCTGCGCCCCGGCCATGCCGAACAGGCGGCTCAAGCCGGCGAGCAGAACCGCCTTGCCGAGCAGCAGGGCGAGCACCAGGCCGGCGATCATCCAGCCCTCGCGCAGCAGGAGCTCCAGGTCGATGCGCATGCCGACGGTGATGAAGAACAGCCCCAGCAACAGGCCGCGAAACGGCTGGATCACCGCGCCCACCTGATGGCGGTAATGGGTCTCGGCGAACAGCATGCCGGCGAGGAAGGCGCCGAAGGCCATGGACAGCCCGGCCAGATTGGTGAGCATGCCGGTGCAGAGCACGACCAGCAGCGTGAGCGCGGCGAAGATCTCCGGGTCGCGGATCTGGGCCACGGGCCAGAACACGTGGCGCAGGACGATGCGCCCGACGCCCAGGATCGCAAGCACGGCCACCGTCACCTTGAGCGCCGCGAAGCCGAGCGCCGCCGGGATCGAGGACTCGGCGGCGCCGAGCGCCAGCACGCAGACCAGCAAGGGGCCGACCGCCAGGTCCTGGACCAGGAGGACCGCGAAGGCCGAGCGCCCGAAGCGCGAGGTGATGTCGCCGCGATCGGACAGAAGCCGCAGGACGATCGCCGTCGAGGAGAGCGCGAGCCCGGCGCCGATGACGAGCGCGGCCGGGCCGCTCACGCCGGCCAACCGGGCCACCATCGCGATGACCGCGGCGGTCACGATCACCTGTGCCGCGCCCAATCCGAAGGCGCGGCCGCGCATCACCTTGATGCGTTCGAACGGCAGCTCCAGGCCGACGGTGAAGAGCAGGAAAACGACGCCGAGCTCGCCCAGCGCCCGGGTCGTCTCCGAGTCGCTGACGAGCGCCAGCCCGGTCGGCCCGATCACCGTTCCGGCGACCAGATAGCCGAGCACCGAGCCGAGCCGCAGGCGCTGAAACACGGCGACCGAGACGACCGCGGCCAACAGGATAACGATGACCTCGAGCAGGTATCCGGCCTCGGGCATGGTCTTGCTTTGTCAACTGACTCGGACGCGCGATTCGACCTTGGCTGATCGGACCGTGTTTGTCAGCAAGATTGCGCGCGGCCCGAGCGCGAGCGCGGCGGCGGTGCCCGGGAAAAGCGTTTACGGCCTGGGCGGGGGAACGTCCGGCGAGCGCACGCCCAGGCGCCGCAGGCCGAGCGCGCGCGCGCGCATGGAATCGGCCAGCGCGCGGGTGCGCTGACCGGTCGCTTTCAAGGCGAAGCCGCGGTTGTAGTAGGCGCTTGGGAACTCGGGCTTGTTGACGATGGCGGAGCCGTAGTCGGCGATGGCGAACTCGATGGTGCCTTTGTAGAAGCGCGCGTTGGCCCGGTTGTAGAACGCGTCCGCCAGATGGGTCAGCGCCAGGTCGCCGCCCTCGATGGCACGCGTGTAGAAATCGATGGCGAGATCGAAGTTGCCGGCGAGCGCCGCCGCGTAGCCCTTCTTGAAGGCGTCGTAACCGTCGCCCACCGGGCCGCTGGCGGCGGGGAACTTCAAGGCCGGCGGCGCCCGGGACGGGCGCTCGCCCGTGCCGTCGCGGGCCGCTTCGCCGCCCAGGGGAACCTGAACGGGGGGGATGAGGCCCGGGTCCGCTCGATTCCCGGCGGCCGCGCGCCCATCCGGTCGCACCAGGCGGGCGATCATGTTGTCCAGGTCGAAGCGGAACTTGGATTCCTCCGGCGCCTCCGCCACCTCCGGTTCGGGTTCAGACGGCGGCGCCTCGGCCACCTCGGGCGCGGCCTCGGCCGGCGGGGTCTCGGCCGCTTCGTGCTCATGCTCAAGCGCGGCCGGTTGCGGCGCCTCGGCCACCTCCAGCTCGGGCTCGGCCGGCGGGGTCTCGGCCGCTTCGGGCGCGGCCGGTTGTGGTGCCTCCGCTACCTCGGGCTCCGGATCGGCCGGCGGAGACTCGGCCACCCCCGGCTCGGGCTCGGCCACGGCCGGAGCCATTTCCGGTACGGCGGGCGGAGCGGCCTCGGCTTGATCGGTGGCTTGCGCGGCCTTCATGTCCGCGAAAGCCTGGACGACCTGGCGCAGCTCGGCGAGCAGCGTCGCGCTCGGCGCCCCGTCGACCGGTAGGGCGGCGAACTCCTGGTATAGCCCGACCGCGGTCCGGGTCCGCGCGTCGACCACGCCGTCGATCTTTCCCGGATCGAAGTTCAGCTCCGCGAGCAGGCGCTCGAGCTCCGCCAGCTCCTCGACGCTCAGCTCGCGCGCGAGCGCCGCGCCCGACAGGGCCACGCAGGCCGCGGCGACCAGCAAGAGTCCTTTCGCCCCTATCCGGCGTCTCCTTCCCATGGCTCGATTTTAGGCCAAGATGTCGCGCCGGGCTACCGCGTGGCCACTAGAGCGCGGGCGCCGGCGTGGTGCAGGCGGTCTCGCGCTCGTAGGCCCGGGCGGCGCGCAGCAACAGGGCCTCGTCGAACGGCCGCCCGACCAGCTGAAAGGCGCACGGCAGGCCGTTCGCGGTGAAGCCGGCGGGCACGCTGACGCCGGGCAGGCCGGCGTAGTTGACCGGCCGGGAGCAGTGGCCGGTGGCGGCGATGAACTCCGTGAACCCGGGGTTGGCGGCCAGGTCCGACTCCTCGATGGTCGGAAGCGGGAACGGCCAGACCGGCGTGTGCAGGACATCGGCGCGCTCGAACACGGCCTGGCGCAGCTCATCGACGAACTTGCGGCGCAGGTTGAGCGCCTCGACGTAGCGCTTGGCCGGATAGAGCAGGCCGGGAAGCAGGCGCCCCAGGGTCTGCCGGCCGTAGTCCGCGCGCCGCTGCTCGAGCCAGCGGCCGTGGAAGGCGGCGCCCTCGACCGCCAGGATCAGCATGGTCAAGGGATTGCCGAGCTCGATCGAGGCC
>JACZWN010000118.1 GCA_022572105.1 Pseudomonadota bacterium
CATGGGAACCAGACGTGGAATCGGGCGGGGATGATGTGTGCGGGGCACGATAGGACGCGCACCGGCGAGGCAGGCACGCCCCCGATCGTTCGTGTATGCTCCGGGACATGCGCCTTGAAGGCATCGGCATCCTCATGGTTCCAGCGGTCATCGCGGCCTCACGGCGGTTCTACAACGCCAACGTCCGCGAGCTCAACCAGCTCTGCGCCGCGATTCCAACGAACATCGTGGCGAGGCTGTTCAAGATCCAGCCGTCCACATTCTTCCAACTCGACTCGGACGCCGAGCGCGTGGTGCCTCGCTCGCGCGCCAGGCCCGGCACCCGCGCGTCGTCGAGCGGGCAGAGCACCGGGTTGTCCGCCGGCAGGCGCGCGCGGATGACGCCGTCCATGGTCATGCGGGAGTCGGCGATGACCGGCGCGCCGGCCTGGAGCGCGCCGCGTCCGGCCGCCGCCACCTCCCCGTCCCAGGCCAGATCGTCCAGGATGTCCGGCATGGCGCAGGCGTGCACCAAACGCAGCGCCACCGGCGCCAGATCGTCCGGCACGGCGGAGAGATCGCATTCGGCGCGCAGGCGTTCGAAGGAGCGGCGATATATTTCGTCTGGATCGCGCAGGTAGTCGAACATGGGCGTGACGGGCCGGCCGCGCCCGGCAAGCTCAGCCCGGCTCCTTGTTCAGGGCCTTCAGGGTCTTCGGCCCGAGCGGGTGGTCGGCGTGCGGGTAGGGATGATGACCGTGGCCGTGGTCATGACCGTGGTCGTGATCGTGACCGTGGTCATGACTGTGGCCGTGCCTGTGGTCCGCCGCCGCGCCGACGCCGATGCCCTCGACGTGATGGTGATGGCTCTCCTGGGCCAGGCCGACCTCGGCCTCGAAGCCGAGGATATGTTCGCGGTACTTGCACAGCTTGCAGTTCATGTTGTTCTCGCCCGAACGGATCTCCTCGACCCGCTCGGCGAAGGAGTCGAGCACCAGGGAATGGTCGTTGAGGTAGGGCGCCTTGACGAACTCGATCTCGGGATGGCGTTCGGCGACCAGGTCCGTGTGCGCGTAGATGCGCTTGACCAGGACGCCGGTGAACAGGAAGTAGGGGAACACGACGATGCGCCGGTAGCCGAGCTTGGCGGCGTGCTCCAAGGCCGGCGCGACGAGCGGGAAGGTGACCCCCGAATAGGCGGTCTCGCCCCAGCCGAAGCCGAAGCCCTCCCAGAGCATGCGCATGACCTTGGCGACGTTGGAGTTGGCGTCGGGGTCGGAGGCGCCGCGCCCGACCACCACCAGCAGCGTCTCTTCCACCGCGATGCGATCGCCGGCCCGCTCGACCGCCTCGCGGATGCGCGCGCCCGCGGCGCGCAGCAGCTTGTCGTCGATGGCCAGCTCGCGGCCGTAGCGGATCGTGACCTCCGGATGCTGGGCCTCGTAGGTGCCGAGCACCGAGGGGATGTCGTTCTTGGCATGGCCGGCGGCGAACAGCATGCCCGGCACCGCCAGGATCTCGGTGACGTGGCGTGCGCGCAGCTTGTCCAGGCCCTCGCGGATGACCGGCTGGGCGAACTCCAGGAAGCCGCTCTCCACGTCGTATTGCGGCAAGCGCTCCCGGATGCCGCGCGCCACCGCCTCGAATTCGCGGATCGCCTCGACGTCGCGGCTGCCGTGGCCGCAGACCATGACCCCGATCTTCTCGCTCATGCCCGACCCTCCCTGGCGCGACCCTCCCTGGCGCGCGACCTTATCGACTATGGCAGAGATGCCAGGCGCGGCCAAGCGCACGCGCCGCGAATCGCGTTGCGCGGATAGGCCCTTGGCCCCATATCCCCTCCATGCGCGCGCCGACCTCATCGTACCGGTCCGCCCCATGAGCGACTCCGCCGGCGGCAAGGAGATCGCCCCCTACGACCCGCGGAGCCACGCCCGCGACCGCGGCCGCGTCGAGCGCGGCTTCTGGACCAAGGTGCGCCGGACGCTGGGCCGCGTGCCCTTCGTCGAGGAGGCGGTGGCGGCCTACTTCTGCGCCACCGACCGGGACACCCCGCTCCAGGTCAAGGCGATCCTGATGGGCGCTCTGGCTTATTTCGTGATCCCCACGGACATGATCCCGGACTTCATCGCGGTCCTCGGCTTCACCGACGACGCGGCCGTGTTCTACGCCGCCCTCAGGGTGGTGGCCCCGCACATCAGGGACCAGCACCGCGACCGGGCGCACGAAGCGCTGGACGGTATCGAGGCCGAAGCGGACTGAGCGGCGCGCGCGCGGCTGGTATTACGGCCGCGCCCGGACCGATTCGCCGGCCGCGCGGCCGGTGGCGGGCAGGACGGCGGCCACCTTGGCCTCGCGCCGGGCGATGTAGATCGCCGAGGCGGCGATCACGGCGGCGCCGACCCAGGTCCAGAGGTCGGGCACCTCGCCGAACAGGAAGAAGGCGATGACCGCCACGAAGGGCAGGCGCGCGTAGTCGAAGGGCACCACCGCCGAGGCGTCGGCCTTGGTGTAGGCGAGCGTCAGAAGCAGATGGGCCGCCGTCCCCACGCCGCCCAGGCCGACCAGGTAAGCCAGCGTCTCCCAGCTCGGCCACTGCCAGACGAAGAGCGCCGGGACCAGCGACAGCGGCGTCAGGAACAGGTTCATGTAGAACACGATCATGGACGCGCGCTCGGTACGCGACAGCGACTTCACCACCAGGCTCGCGGACGCCATGCACAGGGCGGCCAGGATCGGCAGCGCCATCTCCGGCCTCAGCTCCACGAAGCCGGGGCGCAGGATGATGAGCGCGCCCAGCAAGCCGACGAAGGTCGCGCTCCAGCGCCGCGCGCGCACCACCTCGCCGAGGATGAGCGCCGCGCCCGCGGTGGCGAACAGCGGCACGGTGAAGTTGAGCGCCACCGCCTCGCCGAGCGGCAACAGCGCGAGCGCGCTGAACCAGGTGATCATGGTCAGGAGCGCGAAGAAACTGCGCAGCAGGTGGAGCTTGATGCGCTCGGTGCGCAAGGCGCCGAGCCCGGCCCGGGCCAGCCAGGGCAGCATGAACGCGAGCGCGAAGAAGTTGCGGAAGAAGGCGACCTCCATGGGATGGAGTTCCTCGGCGGCCAGGCGCACGAAGACGTTCATGACCGAGAAGCAAAAGGCCGCGGCGGTCATGAAAAGCGCGCCCTGAACGGGCGCCGGAATCGCGGCAAGCCGCGCCGACAGCTCATCTCCGCTTGGCATGATGGGATCAAGTTTACGCGTTTCGGCCCGGCGCCACCACCCGGCCCGGCCGCAACCCTGCCATGCGCGCAAGGCGCCCGGGTCGGTGTTAGGCGATCGGCTCGCCCTCGCGCGCGGTGGTCCGGTAGCGCGGCAGGCCGTCGTCCAGGTGCAGCCAGGGCAGCTGCTCGCCGGTGTGGACGTGGGCCTGGGGCACGAAGTCTTGCGGCCGGTCCAGGGTGCAGACGTAGACGTGGACCTCGCCGGGGTAGCGCTCGGCCTGGTAGGTGAGCGGCGTGCCGCAACGCCCGCAGAATCCGCGGGTCACCCCCGGCGAGGAGGCGTAGGTCGCGGGCGCGCCGGCGAGGTAAGTGAAGCCCTCGCCGGCGAAGCCGACGAAGGTGGCGAGCGCCGAGCCGGTGTTGCGGCGGCAGGATCGGCAATGGCAATGGGCGATCCATAGCGGTTTGCCGCGGGCCTCGAAGCGCACCGCGCCGCACAGGCAGCCACCGGGGTGGGTCTCGCTCGTCTCGGTCATGGCGCGCCTCCCTTGGCTTTTCGGGGTCGGGTTTCATAGCACGGCGGCGGCGTACCGTGTACCGGTGCTGGGGGCTGGATAGGCCGGGCACGCTCGGTCATACTGCCCGCCAGGCCCCCATTTACGCCCGCGGGCCCGGGTGGGCCGGTCGTATCCGTCGAGGCAAGGCAGCAACCCCCATGACCGCGCCCCTGTGGCAACCCTCCCCCGCGCGCATCGCCGGCGCCAACCTGACCGCTTTCATGGCCCGGGTCGAGCGCGACTGGGGCGTGAAGCTGGCCGGCTACGACGCGCTCTACGACTGGTCGGTGGCCGAGCTGGAGAAGTTTTGGTCCTCGGTCTGGGACTTCTGCGGCGTGATCGCGGAAACCCGCGGCAAGCGCGTGTTGGCCGACGGCGGCAGGATGCCCGGCGCCAGGTTCTTTCCCGACGCCCGGCTCAGCTTCGCCGAGAACCTGCTGCGCCGGCGCGACGACGCCGATGCCATGGTGTTCCGGGGCGAGGACAAGGTGCGGCGGCGGCTCAGCCACGCGCAGGTCTACGACCAGGTGTCGCGCCTGGCCCAGGCGTTTCAAGCCGCCGGCGTCGGCGCGGGCGACCGCGTGGCCGGCTTCCTGCCAAACCTGCCCGAGACCGCGATCGGCGCGCTCGCCACCAACGCTTTGGGTGCGATCTGGTCGTCGTGCTCGCCCGACTTCGGCGTCCGGGGCGTGCTCGACCGCTTCGGCCAGATCGAGCCCAAGGTGCTGATCTGCGCCGACGGCTACTTTTACAACGGCAAGGCCATCGACTCGCTGGCGCGCGTGAAAGCGTTCACCGCCGAGTTGCCGAGCCTCGCGCGCATCGTGGTGGTGCCCTACCTGAGCCCGGCGCCCGATCTTTCCGGCCTAGATGGGTCCGGCCTGGAGGGGGCGGTCGCCTACGGCGATTTCCTGGCCCCCTTCGAGGCCCGCGAGATCCCCTTCAAGCGCATGGATTTCAACGCGCCGCTGGTCATCATGTATTCCTCGGGCACCACCGGCCAGCCCAAGTGCATCGTCCACGGCCAGGGCGGAACCCTGCTCCAGCACCTCAAGGAGCACCGCCTGCAGTGCGACGTGAAGCGCGACGACCGGGTCTTCTACTTCACCACCTGCGGCTGGATGATGTGGAACTGGCTGGTCTCGGCGCTCGCCTCCGAGGCCACGCTCCTGCTCTACGACGGCGCGCCGTTCCATCCCGACGGCAACGCGCTCTTCGACTTCGCGGAGGCGGAACGCTGCACGCTGTTCGGCACCTCGGCGAAATACATCGACGCGCTCCAGAACGCCGGGCTCGATCCCGGATCGAGCCACGACCTCTCCGCGCTGCGCACCCTCACCTCGACCGGCTCGCCGCTGGCGCCCGAGGGCTTCGACTACGTCTACCGGCACATCAAGTCGGACCTCTGCCTGTCGTCGATCGCCGGCGGCACCGACTTGATCGGCTGCTTCGTCGGCGGCAACCCCATCGGCCCGGTCTGGCGCGGCGAGATCCAGAAACGCCACCTGGCCATGGCGGTCGAGGTCTTCGACGAGGCCGGCACGGCGCTACGCGGGCAAACCGGCGAGCTGGTCTGCGTCAAGCCCTTCCCGTCCATGCCGATCCACTTCTGGAACGATCCCGAGGATCTGCGCTACCGCGCCGCCTACTTCGAGACCTACCCGAACGTCTGGCACCACGGCGACTTCATCGAGCTGACCGAGCACGGCGGCATCGTCATCTACGGCCGCTCGGACGCGACCCTGAACCCCGGCGGGGTGCGCATCGGCACCGCCGAGATCTACCGCCAGGTGGAGCGGATGGACGAGGTCGAGGAGGCCATCGTGGTCGGCCAGGACTGGCACAACGACGTGCGGGTCGTGCTTTTCGTGCGCCTGACGGAGGGGACCGAGCTGGATGAGGACCTGGTCGCGCGCATCAAGGCGCGCATCCGCGAGGGCTGCACGCCGCGCCACGTGCCGGCCAAGGTGCTCCAGGTCGCCGACATCCCGCGCACCAAGAACAACAAGATCGTGGAGCTTGCCGTGCGCGACGTGATCCACGGCCGCCCGGTCAAGAACCGCGAGGCGCTCGCCAACCCCGAGGCGCTCGAGCTGTACAAGGACCTGCCGGAGCTACAGGCGTGAGCCGGCCCGAGCCAGTATTCTCGGGCAGGGCTTAACCCCCTCGGGCCCTTAACATATTCCAAACGCCGGCCATGCAATTTCCGCATGGCGCGAATGCCGATCGAGCATTGGAAAATCGGCGGCGGCGGGCGCACCTTCCGAGTCAGGCAGCGACACGAAACCCCACGGCCGCCGGGACCCCTGAAGAGGCCGGGCCGTTGAGAGAAGGAACTTGCACCATGGCCAACAACCCCTTCATCGTCGGCAACACCATCCCCGGTCTGGGCGCCAGCGATCTGGCGAGCCTGATCGGCGCGACCTACGTGATGGGCTTCGGCGCCCTGGCCGGAGGCGCCCTTGCCGGAACCGCCAAGCCGGGCAAGCTGCGCGCCTTGCGGCGGGCGTTGCGCAGGCTCGGCGCGCGCCGGCCGCGCGACCCGGGCCTCGACCGGGACGCCTGCTGAAGGCGCTGATTTCCGTGACTTCCGGGCCGCGATCGACGGCCGGGACAAACGAATAGAACTCAGAACGAGAAGGCGCGGGCCGCGGACAGCATGGCCCCCGTTCTTTTGCGCGCGCTGCCGTCCGGCGGCGCGCGTCACGCGCGTCCGGTGACCAGCACCACCTTGCCGGTCGACTTGCGGGTCTTGAGCAGCTCCAGCGCCTCGGCGGCCTGGCCCAGGTCGAGGGTCCGGGAGACGTGGGGCTTCAGCTTGCCTTTCGCGTGCCAGCCGAAGAGCTGGGCGTACTCGGCGGCCACCAGCTCCGGCATCCGCGCCCGGTAGCTGCCCCAGTAGAAGCCGAGCGCGGCGACGTTCTTGACCAGCAGGATATTGGCCGGGATCTGCTGCACGCGCCCGGCCGCGAAGCCGATGATGACCAGGCGCGCGCCCCAGGCGACGCAGCGCAGCGAGGCCTCGAAGAGATCGCCGCCGACGGGATCGAAGACCACGTCGGCGCCCGCCTTGCCGCCGCCCCCATCGCCCCGGCCATCGCCGAGGCCGGCCGCGATCTCCTTGACCCGGGCGCGCACGTCCTCGGCGCCGGTGTCGATCAGGTGATCGGCGCCGTGCGCCTCGGCCACGGCCAGCTTGTCGGCCCCACGCGCGGTCGCGATCACGGTGGCGCCCAGGGTCTTGCCGACCTCGACCGCGGCCAGGCCGACGCCGCCGGCGGCGCCGTGGACCAGCAGCAGCTCGCCGGCCTCGAGCGCCGCGCGCCAGACGAGCGCGCCCAGCGCGGTACCGTAGGTGATGGCGAAGCCGGCCGCGGTGACGAAGTCCATGGCCTCGGGAATCGCAAAGACGTTGTGCGCTTGGGCGAGCGCGCTCTCGGCGAAGCCGCCGGAGCCGGGCAGCGCCAGCACCCGCTCGCCGGGCTTGAACCGGGTCACGCCCGCGCCGACCGCCTCGACGACGCCGGCCACTTCCATCCCGGGGGTAAAGGGAAAGGGCGGCTTCTCCTGGTACTTGCCCGCGACCATCAGGATGTCGGCGAAGTTGACCCCGGCGGCGTGCACGGCGAGGCGCACCTCGCCCGCGCCGGGCTCGGGCGCCTCGATCTCGCCCAGGCGCAGGACCTCCGGCTCGCCCCACCGCTCGCACAGGACCGCGCGCATTCCTCGTCCTCCCGGTGGGTTCTCAGGCCGGGCTCTCAGGCCGGGCTCTCGGCCGGCGGGCGCAGTCCACCCACCTCGGTGCCGGCGTGGTTGCGCAAGGGGTGGGCGCGCAGCTCGTGCTCCGCTTCGCCGATGCCGAAGCGGGCCAGCAGGCCGGCCATGACGACCTCGGCCGCGCGCCCGGCGCCGTCGTCGACCTTGAGCGCGATCCCGAGGCCGAGCCCCGGCAGCGCGCCGCAATAGAAGCCTTCGGCCCCGCCCTTGATGAGCGCGCGGCCCCGCGTCTTGGCCATCACCCGGGTGGCGAAGCCCTCGGTTCCGGAGACCATGAACGGCTCGGCCGCGATGGCGCCGCGGATGCGCGCGCAGGCGGCCTGGCGCGCCTTCGGCTGATCGTGCGGGTCGGCGAGGCGGGCCATGGCGAACGCCAGGTTGGCGAGCGGAATGCCGATCACCGGAATGCCGCAGCCGTCGACGCCGCGCGGCGCGGCGCCCAGGTCGAGCCCGGTCATGACCTCGAGCAGGCCGAGGATGCGCTGCTGGACCGTGTGCCCGCTGCGGATGTAGCCCTCGGTCGGGGCGTTCAGGTGCCGGGCCAGGGTCAGGAACCCGGCGTGCTTGCCGGAGCAATTGTTGTGCACCGCGCCCGGCTCCTCGCCGGCGGCGATCAGCGCGCGGTGCGAGGCCGCGTGGGTCGGCGGGTGCGCGCCGCACTCCAGGTCCTCGAGCGAGCAGCCGATGCGCGCCAGCCAGGCGGTGACGGTCTCGACGTGGCGCGGCTCGCCGTGGTGGCTGGCACAGGCGAGCGCGATCTCGCCATCGCTCAACCCGAAGGCCTCGGCGGCGCCGCTTTCCACCAACGGGATCGCCTGCAGCGCCTTGATCGCCGAGCGCGCGTAGACCGGCCGCTCGATGTCGCCGGCGCTCGCGACCACGCGGCCCCGCGGATCGGCCACGGCGAAGGCCGCGCGGTGACGGCTTTCCACCATATCCCCGCGGGTCGCCTCGACCAGGACCGGATTGGCGGCGCCCGGCGCCCCGGCTCGGTCGCGGCGCGGATCCCGGGTTTCGATGTCGTTCATGACGGCCGGCCGGACTCCCCCTTGAAGCAGGCAGGAAAAAACGGCTCCATTCCCGGGGTCGGGCCCGGGGTCGCACCCGGGGTCGGGCCCGGGGTCGGGCCCGGGGGCGGAGCAGGAGCCGGAACAAGCTTGCCTCGACCGCGCCGGCCATGCAAGTTTTCGCGCCATGCGCGGCTACTTCGCAATCGGCGTCGAGCGGATCAGCAAGCCGATGAACATGGGCAGTCTGATGCGCACGGCCCATGCCTTCGGCGCCAGCTTCTTCTTCGCCATCGCGCCCGAGGCCGCGGTCCGCGAGGCGCGCCTTTCGGATACCTCGGACGCGGCCAAGCACCTGCCGTTCTATACCTACGAGAGCGTGGCCGAGATGACCCTGCCGCGCGGTTGCGCCCTCGTCGGGGTCGAGATCACCGATACGGCCGTCGCGCTGCCCAGCTTCCACCACCCGAGCGCGGCGGCCTACGTCTTCGGGCCCGAGCGCGGCGAGCTGTCCGCGGACTTGATCGCGCGCTGCGACCACACGGTCAAGATTCCGACGAAATTCTCCGTCAATGTGGGCATCGCCGGCGCGATCGTCATGTACGACCGCCTGATCAGCCGCGGCCGCTTCGCCGGCCGGCCGGTCAACCCGCGCGCCCAGCCCGAGGCCCTGGCGGAGCACGTGCGCGGCGCGCAGGTGATCCGTCGCGCCCGGGCCAAGGGTCCGGGCTGACGGGGCGCGCCCGGACCGCGCGGCGCGGCGTGCTTAGATAAGGTTCAACCATGGAGAATCGTGACTATAATGAGCGCTATGAATAGGACCTCTAAATCTCTTTGCGTCGTCGGTTGCCTGGTTACGGTCCTGGTTTCCGCGCTGGCGGCCCAGCCGTCGCGCGCGCAAGGGATCAAGCGTATCGGCGATTACGGCGACTGGAGCTCGTTCCAGTTTTCCGAGGACGGCAACCTCGCCTGCTATATGTCGAGCGAGCCCAAGAAGACGGAGGGCAAGTACACCAAGCGCGGCGACGTCTTCGCCATCGTCACCCACCGCCCGGCCGAGAAGCGGTTCGGCGAGGTCAGCATCATCGCCGGCTACAGCTACCGCAAGGACAGCTGGGCCGAGGTCAAGATCGGCACGCAGACGTTCCAGCTGTTCACCCAGGACGACGGCGCCTGGGCGCCCGACGCGGAGACCGACAAGAAACTCGTCCAGGCCATGAGGAAGGGCCGCACCATGGTGGTGACCGGCACCTCCACGCGCGGCACCCTGACCACCGACACCTATTCCCTGAGCGGCTTCACCAAGGCCTCCCGGGCAATCGGCAAGGCCTGCGGCCTCTGAACGCCGCCATCGAGAACGGCGCCTCGCGGCGCCCGGGTCGTGTCTCGGTTTGAAATTCGATGTGGCTCGAAAGCACGAAGCGGACGCATTTGCCGGCGTATCGTCGGAAATCGGTCTTCGTTCTGGTACGGCCATTGAGTCCGGGATTAGCCATGAGCCGTCGTTCGAATAGGCGCTTACGACCCTTGGCAAATGGCCGAGATCGACCCAAAGAGGTCGTTCCGGTTACCCGTATGGCTGCTGGCTGGCTTGGCCGCTGCCGCTTAGCCTCCGCTAGTCCCTCCCATGATCTCTCGGAACAAATCCTGCCACGCGCCCGTATCACCCCGATTCACGGCGTCCTTGATTAACGCCATATCCGTCGACAGCACGAGGGCATGCACTCGGCCGTCCTTTGTCTCGACTCTGTCATAGATCCGCCCGCACATCTCTTGATGATCTCCCTTCACAAATCTAAGTTCTCCGAGGCGCTTGTGTTGTTCGGGACTCATGCTGATAACAGTCGGTAGTGCGCTTTGAGGTGGACCGAACGGCACCATCTCCATCTTCATGCCCTTGAAGCTGAGGTCCAGGTCGCCATCGGCGCCCGCAGGAACGCTGAAGAAGGCCATTATTACTGGCGCCTTTCCCAAGTCTTGATGCCGGCATACACCATTATCCCGAGTGCTGCAGGGCGTTATCTTACCGGTCATGCGTGGGTACCCATCGACGACGAGTACCACATGCTCATCAACATGCATGGCCGGCTGGAAGGCACAATCTCGGAGGAGGAGCAGGAGCGGGCGTGGCAGCCTTACGCCAACGCAGGCGGGTACGTGGAGGAGACCCCGGACCCCCGGACGCGATACCATACGGCAGCCAACCGATCCAACGACTACTCCC
>JACZWN010000119.1 GCA_022572105.1 Pseudomonadota bacterium
CAGAGCTGAAAGAGACCATCGAGGCGCGCGCGGCGCGCAGCACCGCTTCGAGTGCTGCCTCCGGGTCCGCCCCGGTGGCGGGGACGGGGGCGGTCGCGCGCGCCGTCACCAGCCGTCCTCCAGGACCCGCTCGACGAACTCCGGCACGATCCGGCCGGCCGGCCCGTAGTGGCGCGCGGCGAACCGGCTGTGGCCCTCGGAGGGCTCCAGGTTGAGCTCCACGGTATGGGCCTGGCCGGCCATGCGCACCTCCTGGACGAAGCCGGCGGCCGGGTAGACGCTGCCCGAGGTGCCGATGGAGACGAAGAGATCGCAGGCCTCGAGGGCGCTGAAGATCCGGTCCATCTCGAAGGGCATCTCGCCGAACCAGACCACGTCGACGCGCAAGGTCCCGGCCCGGCCGCAGGCCGGACAGAGGGTGTCGCCGTCCATGTCCGCGGCCCAGGGCGTGACCTCGCGGCAGCCTTGGCAGCGCGCCTTGAGGATCTCGCCGTGCATGTGCAGGAGGTTCCTCGAGCCCGCGCGCTCGTGCAGATCGTCGATGTTCTGGGTGACCAGCAGGACCTCGCCCGGCCACTCGGCCTCGAGGCGCGCGAGCGCCGCGTGCGCGGGGTTCGGCGCGATGTCGCCGCAGAGCAGCGCGCGCCGGCGGGCGTTGTAGAAGGCGTGCACCCGGGCCGGGTCGCGCTCGAAGGCCGCTGGCGTGGCCACGTCCTCGAGGCGCACCCGGGACCAGATGCCGTCGGGGTCGCGGAAGGTGTCCAGCCCCGATTCCTTGGAGACCCCGGCGCCGGTCAGGATCACGATTCTGCGCACGGCCGTTTGCGGCATGACGCCGGCGATGATAGACGAGGCGGACCCCGCGAGATAGGGGCGGCGGCAATCGGAGGCGGCGCCTTGGCCGAGGTTGGAGTCCTGTTCGTGTGTACCGGCAACATCTGCCGCTCGCCGACCGCCGAGGGGGTGGCGCGCAAGCTGCTGATCGACGCCGGCCTGGACGCGCGCGTCGCGGTCGACTCGGCGGGCCTGGGCGGCTGGCACGTCGGCGACCCGCCGGACCCGCGCGCGATCGAATCCGCGCGGCGGCGCGGCTACGAGCTGTCGGCCCAGCGCGCGCGCCGGTTCGGCCGGGCCGACTTCGACGACTTCGCGCTCATCGTCGGCATGGACCGCGGCCACGTCGCGCAGTTGCGCGCGCGCCGGCCCAGGGGCACCGCGGGCGAGGTCCGTTTGTTCCTGGAGTTCCTGGCCGCCGACGATCCGGGTTTCGGCGACGACGTGCCCGATCCCTATTACGGCGGCACGGCCGATTACGAGCTGAGCCTCGACCTCATCGAGCGCGGCCTGCCCGGGCTGATCGAAACCTTGATGCGGGATTTCCTGTGACCGGTTCCGCGCCTCAGGCCCGGGGCACCGGCACCCCGAGCACCGGCCCCCCGAGCACTGGCACCCCGAGCTTCGCCGACGCTATCGAGGCCGCGACCGGACAGCGTCCGGCGCAGGTGATCCCGCTCTCGGGCGGCTGCATCGGCGAGATCTACAAGGTCGAGCTCGAGGACGGCGCACGCCTGGTGGCGAAGGTCTCGGCCGCGGGCGGCCTCGCCATCGAAGGCTTCATGCTGGGCTATCTGAAGATGCACAGCGAGCTGCCGGTGCCGGCCGTGCTGCACGGCGCCGACCGCCTGCTGCTCTTGGAGTACATCGAGACCGCGGGCGGGCTCACGCCGTCCGCCGAGGCGCACGCTGCCGAGCTGCTCGCCGCCCTGCACGGCATTTCCGCCGAGAGCTTCGGCTTCGAGGGCGACACGGTGATCGGCACGCTGGCGCAGCCCAACCCCTGGACGCCGAGCTGGCGGGACTTCTTCCGCGACCAGCGCCTGCGCACCATGGGGCGCACCGCGCTCGATCGCGGCAACCTGATCCGGGCGACCTTCGCGCGCCTGGAGAAGCTGTGCGCCCGGATCGAGGAGTTCATCGACGAGCCCGCGGCGCCCGCGCTCATCCACGGCGACGTCTGGGGCGGCAACGTGCTGACCCGCGACGGGCGCATCGCCGCCTTCGTCGACCCGGCGATCTATTACGCCCATCCGGAGATCGAGCTCGCCTTCTCGACCCTGTTCTCGACCTTCGGCCAGGCCTTCTTCGACCGCTACCAGGAGCTCAGGCCGATCGCGCCCGGGTTCTTCGAGGTCCGGCGCGACATCTACAACCTCTACCCCCTGCTCGTGCACGCGGCGTTGTTCGGCGGCCAGTACCCGGACGCGGTGCATCGGACGCTCGCGCGTTATGTCTGACTCGGCTTATGTCTGACTCGGGGGCGCTGAACGCCTCGACCCTATCGCAAGACCGGATCGGCCTCGGCATCGCCGGTATCCTGGCGGGCATGGCCGCGGTGTCGGTCATGGATGCGCTCGCCAAGTGGCTCGGCGCGGGCTACCCGATCGCCGAGCTGGTGTTCTTCCGCAACCTCTTCGCGCTACCGCCGGTGTTCTTCATCCTCTGGCGGCAGCGCGGCGGGTTCGCCACGCTCAAGCCGCGCTGGCGGCTCGGCCACGTCATCCGGGCCGTCCTTGGCCTGGGCGCCATTTTCGCCTTCTTCACCGGGCTCCGCTACCTGGCGCTCGCCGAGGCCATCTCCATCGCCTTCGCCGCTCCGCTGTTCGTCACCGCGCTCTCGGTGCCGATCCTGGGCGAGCGCGTCGGCCCGCGCCGCTGGGCCGCGGTGGTGGTCGGCTTCCTCGGCGTGTTGATCATGACCCGGCCGGGCGCCGAGGCGTTCCGGCCGGAGGCGCTTTACATCCTGGCGGCGGCGCTCTGTTACGCGCTCGCCATGCTGGTGACCCGCCGCCTGGCGCGCACCGACACCACCCCGGCGATCATGCTGAGCGGCATCTGCATCTCGCTCGTGGTCAGCGGCCTGGTGCTGCCGTTCGGCTGGCGCACGCCGCTCGGCGTCGATTTCTGGCTGTTCGTGCTGCTGGGCCTCATCGGCGGCATCGGCATGTACTTTATGACCCAGGCCTACCGCTACGCCCCGGCGGCGGTGATCGCGCCTTTCGACTACACGGCGCTTATCTGGGCCACGGTGATCGGCTGGCTGGTGTGGCAGGAGTTACCGGGCGCCAACGTCTGGCTGGGCGCGGCCGTGGTGATCGCCAGCGGCCTCTACATCATCCACCGCGAGACCCGGGCACGGCGATGATCGGCCTGGATATCTCCGAGGTCCTGCCCGATTTCCCCGACACCCGCGTGGCGCTGGTCGTGGCCTCGGAACTCGAGCTCAAGCCCGAGCGCACGCCGGCGCTGGCCCGCGCGATCGCGGAGGTCGAGGCCGAGATCGGAGCGTATCTGCGCGGGCGCGCGCTCGCCGCGGTGCCCGAGCTCCAGGTCTGGCGCGCGGCCTACAAGGCCATGGGCGTCAAGAAGACCAGCTACCGCTCCTCGGTCGAGCGCCTGCTCAAGCAGATCCAGCAGGGCCGCGGCCTGCCCCGGGTCGGCAACCTGGTCGATTGCTATAACGCGGTCTCCGCGCGCCACCGCCTGCCCATCGGCGCGGACGATCTGGACAAGGTGACGGGCGGGCTCGCGTTCCGCAGGGCGCGGCCGGGCGACGACTTCTTTGCCCTCGGCGCGGCCGATGCCGCCGACGACCCGCCCAAGGCGGGCGAAGTGGTCTATGCGGACGCGCAAAAGCTGTTGTGCCGGCGCTGGAACTGGTACCAGGACGCGCGCAGCGCGACCGCGCCCGGCACCCGGCGCGCGGCGCTCACGGTGCAGTGGCTGGGCGGCGAAACGCGGCTGGAGCCGGCGGTGGAGGAGCTCGCGGCCTGGCTGGGGGCGCACTGCGGCGCGCGCACGGCCTGGGCGATCGCGGATGCCGGCGCCCCGCGCGCCGAGGTCGACTAGAAATGACGCTCGGCCCTGCGCCCCTGCTTTTCGAAATAGCGCTGGTGATAGTCCTCGGCCTGGTAGAACGGGCCGGCGGGCTCGATCCGGGTGACGACTTGCGCGCCCGGCCGGCCGGCGGCCTGGAGCCGGTCCTTGGAGGCGCGCGCCGCGGCCTCCTGCTCCGGGCCGTGGGTAAAGATCGCGGAGCGGTACTGGGTGCCGACGTCCGGGCCCTGGCGGTCGAGCTGGGTCGGGTCGTGGACCGCCCAGAACGCCTCCAGAAGGTCGTCGTAGCCGATTCGTGACGGATCGAAGGTGACCTCGACCGCCTCGGCGTGGCCGGTCTGCCCGGTGCAGACCCGCTCGTAGCCCGGGTCCTCGACGGTGCCGCCGCTATAGCCGACGCGGGTGCCGGTGACGCCGGGCATGCGGCGGAACGCCATCTCGACGCCCCAGAAGCAGCCGGCCGCGAAGGTCGCCGTCTCCATGATCGTCCTCCCTGAAGGTGCCCGGGCGGACTGTACCCCGGGCGGCGCGGAAAATCCACGCAACAACCGGCCGCGGCGGAGAAATCCGGAGTGCGTCTTGGGGGTTTGGGGCGGGCGAAGCGCCGGCCCTGGTTACGCGGGCCCGCTGCCCAGCGCGGCGCGCAGCCTACGGGCCAGGTCGCGCTTGCGGAACGGCTTGTTGAGGACGGCCGCCGCCTCGGACACCACCGCCTTGGACAAGGGTCCCGAACCGCGCACCGGAAGGTTCGTGTAGCCCGACATGAACAGGACCCGCAGATCCGGGCGAAACCGTTTCGCCTCCTCCACCAGGTCGGGGCCGCACATGCCGCCCGGCAGCATGACGTCGGAGAGCACCAGGTCGATCCGGGACGGCGCATGCAGGAAGGACAAGGCGGCCATCGCGTCCTGCGCGGCCAGGACCTGGTAACCGAGATTTTCCAGAAGCGTGACGGCGAGGGACCGCACCGCCGGGTCGTCCTCGACCACCAGAATGGTCTCGCCGCGCGCGCCCGGCACGGCGGCGTCCGGCTCCTTGTCCTTCGGGGCGAGCGCGCCCTCGGCCCGCGGCAGGTAGAGCCGCACCGTCGTGCCCCGGTCCGCCTGGCTCTCGATCGAGACGAAGCCGCCCGATTGCTGGGCGAAGCCGTAGACCATACTGAGGCCCAGGCCACTGCCCTCGCCCACGTCCTTGGTGGTGAAGAAGGGCTCGAAGGCGCGCTCCATCACCTCGCTCGACATGCCGGTTCCGGTATCGGTCACGGCCACCATGACGTAGGCGCCGGGTTCGGCGTCGTTCGCCTTGGCGGCGGCTTCGTCGATGGTCGCGTTGGCGGCCTCGATGGTCAGCGTTCCACCGCCGGGCATGGCCTGTCCCGAGTTGATGGCGAGGTTGAGAAGCGCACTTTCCAGCTGTCCCGGATCGGCGCGAGCCATCCACAGGCCCGCGGCCGATTCGATCTCGATGTCGATGGTCTCCCCCAGGGTTTGGGACAAGAGATCCGTCACGCCCGCGATCAGCGCGGCCGGATCGAGGGCTTTGGGCTGCAACGGCTGCAGGCGCGAAAAGGCGAGCAGCCGCTGGGTCAGCTCCGCGCCTCGGCCGGCAGCCCGGATCAGCGCCTGGACCTGCTTGTCGTCGACGCCGAGCCGGTCCTCCAGGAGTTCCGCGTTTCCCAGGATCACGCCGAGCAGGTTGTTGAAATCGTGCGCGACGCCGCCGGTAAGCTGTCCCACCGATTCCATCTTCTGGGCCTGGCGGAGTTGCCCCTCGAGGCGCTTGCGCTCGGTGATGTCACGCATGGCGCCGATGAACACCAGCTTGTCGCCGATCCGGGTCTTGCCGATCGCCAGCTCCACGTCGATCTCGGTTCCGTCCTTGTGGCGGGCTTTCACCTCGCGCGGCCCCTTGCCGAGGATCTTGCCCTCGCCGCTACGCAGGTAGTTCTCGATGTAGCTGTCGTGCAGGTCGCGATCGAGTCCGGCAACGAGAACCGAGACGTTCCTGCCGATGATCTCCTGCGGCTCATAACCGAACAGCCGGTGAGCGGCCGGATTGACCGATTCGATGATCCCCTTGTCGTCGATGGTCACCAGCGCGTCGGCGACGTTCTCCATGATCGCCCGGATACGCTCCTCGCTGTCGCGAAGCGCGGCGACCGCCGCCCGTTTCTCGCGCTCGAGCCGCTGGTGTTGCCGGCAACGGTTCAAGGCGCGCATGAGGTTCGCCGGGTCGATCGGCTTGTTGAGATAGTCGTCGGCGCCGTTGCGCATCGCCTCAACGGCGTTCTCGGTCGCGGCGTAGGCGGTCATGACCACGCAGGAGATACCGGGCAGCCGCTCCTTGAGCATCGGGATCAGATCGATGCCGTTGGCGGCACCCAGCTTGACGTCCAACAAGGCGATGTCGGGGCGGAACTCCGCCGCGATCCGCCGGGCGCCCTCCGGATCGCTGGCGGTCGCCACCTCGTAACCCTCCAGATCCAAGAGGTCGCGCAGCGAGCTCAGGAAGTCCCGGTCGTCATCAACTAGAAGGATTCTGCCGTCTCGAATCGATGGCACAGCGGAACGTTGGGCGTCAAACGTCATGGTTTCGAACCACCCGCAGATTTCCCTTGCTTGCCTCGTCCATGCCTTATCGCGGCTCTGCGGGAACCGCTGCGTAATCCCGCACCGCCTGCAGAAGATCCGCCGGATCGAACGGTTTGAACAGGCAGCCGGTCACCGATATTGACCGCAAGGGGTTAACGATTGGTTTACCATTCGCGAGCGGGCTTGCGATCATGACCACGGTCACGGGCGGGCCGAGGTCCTGGAGCGCGAGATAAACCTCCAGAATGCGCGAGATCGGACGCTGCAGGTCGAGGATAAGAACGTCGAGGCCGGCGATGACGGCGTTCTCCGCCGCCGCCTCCCCGGTTCGGGCCCAACGGGCCTTCAATCCCTGCCCGGTCAGGGATTCTTCGAGGCTCGCCCCCAGACCCCCGTCCTCGGCCAGCAGGAGAACGATGCCGCCGGGGCCGACATCACGAAGATGCTCGATCATCCGGGGTGCGGTGGCGGGTCTGGTCAGCACCGCCAGGCCGCCGGTCTTCACCGCCACCGTGAGCAGGTTGTCGATCCGGTAGCCGGTCATCAGAACGACTCGCGCCCGGCCTTGCGTCTTGCGCAACTCGCGCAGGGCGTCGATGCCGTTCATGCCGGGCAGCTTGATGTCCAGGAATATCATGTCGAAGGCGCGATCCCGGGCGACCTCGATCGCGGCCTCTCCGCTGCCCGCCAGCGCCGCGCGATGCCCTTCCGCCTCGAGCATGTCGGCAATGCCCGAGGCGAGATCGTGGTCGTCGTCGACCACCAGAATATCGAGGGCTCTCATGCTGCGGCATCCTCTGCCCGGGCGTTTCGATCGAGCCACAGGCAGACCGCCGTGCCGCGGCCTTCCTCGGTCTCGATCTCGATGCCGCCGCCGTGCTGCTCCATGATCTGCTTGACCACCGGCAGGCCCAAGCCGACGCCGAAGCCCTTGGTGCTGTACAGCGGCTCGAAGATCCTCTCGTAGACGTCGGGCGCAATGCCCGGCCCCCGGTCCTCGAACACCACCTCGATGCGGCCGGCGCGCTCGCGCGTGCGCACCGTGAGGACGCGCTCCGCGGGCTCGGTTGCGGCCTCGCCCTTACCGCCCATCGCCTGGCAGGCGTTGTCGAAGACGTTGATCACCGCGCGCCGGAACCGATCCCGGTCGAGGGCCACCGTCAGGCCGGGCAGTTGCAGCTCCTGACGCAGGCTTATGCCCGTGGGCAGCGACTGTTCCTCGAGCACGCCCGCCAGCCAGTCGTCGAGCGCCGTCGGCTCCGGTTCGAGGTCCGACATTCGCGTGAAGTCGAGCATCTCGTCGATGATCCGGTCGCAGCGCATCACGCTGCGCTCGACCCGCTCCAGGGCGCGGCGCGCGCGCGGCATCTCCTCCTTCAGGCCGTCGCGCAGAATGAAGGCCGAGGTTCGGATCACCCCCAGCGGGTTGCGCAGCTCGTGGCTGACGGTCGCCGTCAACTGACCGAGCGTCGCCAGGCGCTCCCGGCGCAGCAACTCGTCTTCGAGACGCTTGCGCTCGGTGAGGTCGGTGACCAGCACGAAGACGCCTTTGACGCCGCCGTCATGCGAAAGGTGTGGGACGTAAGTCACCTGGACATACCGGGTCCCGGCAGTCTTGCTTGGAAGGCTGGTCTCGAAGGCAACCCGTTCCCCGGACAGCGCTTCCGCGAGTTTTTCCTTGACGATGTCGTAGGCGGCTTCCCCCACGACGTCCCGGACACGCCGCCCGTAGGCTTCCTTGGTGGAAACGCCGAACCATTCCTCGTAGCGCTTGTTGATGAACCGGTACTGTTGGTTCGCGTCCATATAGGCAATGACGGCGGGCACATTGTCCGTAATAAGCCGAATTTGCTCCTCGCTCTCGCGCAGGGCCTCCTCCACACGTTTGCGCTCGGTGATGTCATGGAGCATCCCGATGATCTGCAAAGTCGAGTCTCGATCATTCCGGATCAAGGACGCCCGGGTTGCTATGTGCCGGATGCTGCCGTCAGGCAGGATGGCCCGGTAGTCGATTGCATAGGGCACGCCGGCCTTGATCAACCGCTCGTGGCCAGCTTTGATACGCTCGCGGTCATCGGGATGGACGCGAGCCAAGAAGGCGTCCAATGTGCCTTCGAACGCGCCGGGTTCCAAGCCGAAGATCGCCTCCGTGCGCTCGTCCATAATGACCACGTCATCGGGAACCGTCCTGATCCAGGTCCCGAATTTGGCCGACTCGACGGCCAGGCTGAGGCGCCCCTCGCTCTCGCGCAAAGCGCCCTCCACCCGCTTCCGTTCCGCGATTTCGTCCTGAAGCACGGTATTGGCGGCCTGCATTTCAGCGGCGCGGTTTCGGGTGACTTTTCTCGATCGGACGAGCCACGAAAGCACGACGAGGGAAGCCAGCGTGATCAAGGCGAGCGCGGCAATCGCCACGAAGGCCCAAATTTCCTTCCGCTCCACGAGAACCACTTCGTGCCGCGACCACTTGCTCATGATCCGGGCAAATCGCCCGCTGCGCCTGATTTCCGCCAGCGCGCGGTTGATCTCCCGCACCAGGGCTTCGTTGCCCTTTGGGACGGGTATCCCGGCGATCTTGACCGCGAACGGCCGGGAGAGCGCTTGGATGCCGGAAATGTCGTTCTCGCTCAGCGCGTGATATCCGACCCAGGTTGCCGAGCCGATGGCGTCGAGCTGACCCAGAAACAGCTTGTTGAAACCATCCAGCAGGGTATCCACGAAGACCAACTCGGCCTCCGGTTGATGATCTTCGAGAAAAGCCTGTGGGAACCCACCCTTTACGACCCCAATTCGCCTTCCTTCGAGCCCCACAGCATCAAACGCCATGACCATGTCAGCCCTGACAAACAGCGAAAACGTGATGTTGAACGTTCCATCGGAGAAGTCGTAGAGCGCCAGCCGCTTCTCGTTCTTGCTCATGAGCGTGAGCGCGTGTCCGTCTCCGCCCAGGACCTTGTCTTGCGCCTCTAGCCAATTCATGAGGCGAATCTCTATCGGCCTTTCCAGGACTTCCCCGATGGCGTTCAGAAGATCCACGCTGGCGCCTCTGGGCGTCCCCGCATCGAGAAACTCATAGGGAGGGAAGTTATGGTCGCCAAGGAAGATGATAGGCTCGTTCTGCGCGGTCCCGGAGAGGCTCGGCCCCGGCAGCAGCACGCAGAGCAACGCCAGAAATAATGCCCGAGCGATCATCCCCGTGTTCCCCCCGCGCCATGATTCTGGCCGCGGTCCGCGCCAGGCCAAAACCGCCGCGCTCGCACCTTTTTGAGCATGGGGGTGAGCATGGGGGCCTCGAGCATCGGGTTGCTGCGGTGCTTTCGCCTCGCGCCCGCGGGTCGATCCAAATCCCGGCGCACAACTCCCGGAGGCCGGCCGGAATCGGCTCGCGGCGCCGTCCAGCCGCCATCGACCCCGGGACGATTCATCAGAGAAATTTAATCGGAAATTAGGCTTGGACTCTCCCAAATTTCCCTCTCTTGCCCCTATAGCGCCTCGAATTCTCTAGTCATTAACCATGGGTCGCTATGGTAAATAAATTATTAACGGGGTTAATTCTCACATACCCATGGAATTACGCATGTCGGGCGTTTCGGACCGAAACTCGACGCGTGCCATCAAGTATTGCCTGCGCCCGGCCGGTCGTTGCGGACCGGCGGTAAAGGCTGGGTTTGGCGCTAAGGTGCCGTGTCGAGGGGTGCCAGCGGATAGACCGCCTCGGCCGTGTAGATGGCGCCGCCATGGCTCAGGAAGCTCGAGTAAAGCACGAAGTCGCGCGCCTCGAAGGCCTCGGCGCGGAAGATGGCATGGTGCGCCAGGTAGTCGTGCAGCCTGCGCCCCGGGTCGCCCTTGAAGCGGGCGAGCGTCACGTGCGGCTTGAATTTGCGTCCCTCGGGCGCCAGGCCGGCGCCCCGCACCGCCTGGTCCTGGAAGGAAGGAGAGACCCTGGCCTATCTCATCGATTTTTTAGATGGCGACGGGCAGGTTGACTTCCGGATTTACTACTGCGACTCCGCCACACCTGACTCCACCGGCTTCCCGCCCGCTCTACCTCAGGATGAGAGCCGGCGTATAGACCTGGCCATCCTGAGTGTCGGTTCGGCGTATACCCTTAGGGAATACCCCGAAACATTCATGGAGGCCTGGCATCCCCGGCAGGTGCTGCTGGGTCATTGGGAAAACTTTTTCCGAAGTCCGAAGCGGCCACTGCAAAGATTGCGCCATGCCCACGTCAAAGAGTTCATTCGGGATATTGAACCATACCT
>JACZWN010000120.1 GCA_022572105.1 Pseudomonadota bacterium
AAATGCCCACCCCTCATAGCGGAGTGGGCGTTACATTCATACTGGATTGAAAGGACACTGGAGGAAATCGCCCGCGCCCGATGGGGCATTGTTTGCTTGTCAGAACCTCCGAGCGCGACGCTGCGAAGTAGACTCCCAGCGCATGTACCTGGCCTTAGCCCGCCACTCCCTGGTTTTCTCGTTCGGGCTTCCCAAGGCCCAAGCCGCCAGGATGATGATGGGAATTACCGCTAACCATTCCATCAATCACCTCGCCGCCAAGCCGGTCTACGCCAGCGGGATTTGCGGCTCTTCCTTGCTCACCCATCCCAGAACGTAAAAGACCCAGGAATATTGCCCTGAGTCCCCCGTCTCAGCGCGTACTCCGGTGTTGAGTAGAATCCATTTTTCGTTGGCCAAGAACGCATTAACGTCGTTGCTCGGGCTTCCTGGAATCGTCATAAAGTTGGGGTCAACTACTTCGACGTGCCGGACGTCGACGCGGCGGCCTGAAACGGGCCTGAATCACGGTGGCCCCGACCGCTGGGCGACCGGGCGGCAATTTTGTTCTGGCCCACGGGTGCCCGTCTCCGTTAACCTTTGCCCCAAGTGCGGGATACGCCGCACGGGTAGGGAGAACCAGATCATGATCACCAGCACCCAGCAACGGCCGCTTCCGGCCGGGGTCGTCGGGCTGTCGCAGATCGAGCGCGGCCCACGGTCGGAGCGCCGCGAGGCCACGCCCAGCGGCACCCTGATCATCGGCCGGGACATCCAGGTCAAGGGCCAGATCGAATCCTGCCAGAGCCTGATCGTCGAGGGCCGGGTCGAGGCCTCGCTCGCGGCCGAGACCCTTCACGTGCTCAACGACGGCCGGTTCAAGGGCAGCGCCGAGGTCGAGCGGGCCGACATCGCCGGGACCTTCGAGGGCACGCTCACGGTGCGCGGCCAGCTCAGCATCAAGGCCAACGGGCGGGTCTCGGGCCGGGTCCGTTACGCCCGCATCAACATCGAGGCCGGCGGCGAGATCGCCGGCGAGGTGGCGGTGGGCGCGGAGGCCGAGGATGTGGCCGGGGCCAAGGGCCACGTGGCGTAAACTAGGCGGTCAGTCGTGATGAATCACTGAGGCACGGAGGATCAACAAGAGAAATTCGGCGCCTCGACGTTCCAAGTGGAATCGTCGGAGTTTCTGACCGCACACTTCCGTCCCCTAATACACCACCACGCTTCGGATCGACTTGCCTTCGTGCATGAGGTCGAAGGCGGTGTTGATCTCGTCGAGGGGCAGGGTGTGGGTGATCAGGTCGTCGATGTTGATCTTGCCCTCCATGTACCAGTCGACGATCCCGGGCACGTCGGTGCGCCCGCGCGCGCCGCCGAAGGCGGTGCCCTTCCAGGTGCGCCCGGTGACCAGCTGGAACGGGCGCGTGGCGATCTCCTGCCCGGCGCCGGCGACCCCGATGATGACCGAGACGCCCCAGCCCTTGTGGGCGCACTCCAGCGCCTGGCGCATGGTGGCGACGTTGCCGATGCACTCGAAGCTGTAGTCGGCGCCGCCGCCGGTCAGGTCGACCAGGTAGGGCACCAGGTCGCCGTCGACCTCGTTGGGGTTCACGAAGTCGGTCATGCCGAACTTCTCGGCTATGGCGCGCTTGTCGGGGTTCACGTCGACGCCGACGATCCGGCCGGCGCCGACCAGGCGCGCGCCCTGAACGACGTTGAGGCCGATGCCGCCCAGGCCGAACACCACCACGCTGGCGCCGGGCTCGACCTTGGCCGTGTTCATGACCGCGCCGAGGCCGGTGGTCACGCCGCAGCCGATGTAGCAGATCTTGTCGAAGGGCGCGTCCTCGCGCACCTTGGCGACCGCGATCTCGGGCAGGACCGTGAAGTTGGCGAAGGTCGAGCAGCCCATGTAGTGCAGCACCGTCCGGCCGTCCAGCGAGAAGCGGCTGGCGCCGTCGGGCATGACCCCCTGGCCCTGGGTCGCGCGGATCGCCTGGCACAGGTTGGTCTTGGGGTTGAGGCAGTATTCGCACTCGCGGCACTCGGGGGTGTACAGCGGGATCACGTGGTCGCCGTTAGCGACCGAGGTCACGCCGGGGCCGGTCTCGACCACCACGCCCGCGCCCTCGTGTCCCAGAATCGTGGGAAACAGGCCCTCCGGGTCGCCGCCCGAGAGCGTGAAGGCGTCGGTATGGCAAATCCCGGTGGCCTTGATCTCGACCATGACCTCGCCCTCTTTGGGGCCTTCGAGCTGGACGGTCTCGATGGTCAAGGGCTTGCCGGCCTCAAAGGCGACGGCGGCGCGGACGTCCATGGTAATCCCCCCTGCTTTTTACGCTTGCGTGATGCTTCGAACCGGCCAATATCCTTCCAGGGCCGGTCGAGAAACGCAAGCGCCTCGGCCTTTGGCAAGTACTGTGGTCCGTTGGCGAGTACTGCGGCCCGTTGGTGGGGAGGTAAGCGATGGCCGACGATCTTCGCCAGGCCCGGATCGACCTGGCGGCGGCCTTGCGTCTGGCCGAGCGTTTCGGCCTGCACGAGGGCATCTGCAACCACTTCAGCTACGCGGTGCCGGGCCGGGACGGCCGCTTCCTGCTCAACCCCTACGGCACCCACTGGTCCCAGGTGACCGCGAGTGGCTTGTTGTTGGTCGACAAGGACGGCAGCGTGCTCGAGGGCGACGGCCAGGCCGAGACCTCCGCCTTCTGCATCCACGCGCCCATCCACCTGCGCCACGGGCGCGCCAACGCCGTGCTCCATACCCACATGCCCTACGCCACCACCCTGACCTCGCTCGAGGACGGCCGGCTCGAGCCGGTGACCCAGAACGCACTGCGCTTCCACGGCGATGTCGCCTACGACGACGACTACAGCGGCGTCGCCGAGGACCCGGCCGAGGGCGAACGCATGGCCGGCGTCCTGGGCGACAAGCGGGTGCTGTTCCTGGCCCACCACGGGGTCGTCGTGGTGGGGGCGACCATGGCCCAGGCCTTCGACGACCTCTACTACCTGGAGCGCGCCTGCGAGGTGCAGGTGCTCGCCATGTCGACCGGGCGCCCCTTGAAGCGCATCGGCGCCAACCTGGCCGGCTCGGCGTTTTCGTCCTGGCGCGGCAAGGACGGCAGCTACGCCAAGGCCCACTTCGAGGCCTTGAAGCGCGTTCTCGACGCCGAGGACCCGGGCTACGCGCAGTAGGGCGGGGGACGCGCCCCCTATGTGTCGAAGACGCTCGGGCGCGCCTCGCGGAACTCTTCGGTGGTGTTGGTGCGCGGGAAGGGCCGGTCGGGGACCGGGACCCCGAGGAACGCGCAGAGCGGCGCCCAACCCTGCGAAACGTCGTAGGCCAAGAGGCGCTCGGGCGCGATGGTGCGGCGGACCTCCTCGGCGTGGGCCCGGTAGACGGCGAGCGCGTGGTCGCGCTCGTCGAGCCGGCCGCCGAAGGTCTGCGCGACGATGATCTCGTGGGCCATCTCCATGGTATCGCGGAAATGGCCCGGCTCGCGCGTCGGCCAGCCTTTGATCACCGGGTAGATGGTCGCGTGCACGCTGTCGAACCAGCTTTCCGGGTCGCGCAGGGTCAGCAGCACCTTGGCGTCGGAGTAGTGGGCCGCGATCTCGCGCCAGAAGCGCGCCGAGGGCCAATCGACGCAAGACCGGTAGTCGGCGAAGACCTCGTCCCAGGCCGGTAATTGGCCGCGCGCCGCCGCCTGCCAGTAGGGCAGTTGCTCCGGATGGTCGCGCACTTCGTACATGTGGTGGCAGGGTCCGAAGCCCAGGTGTTCGAGCGCGAGTTTCAACGAATGGGTCCCGGTCCGCCCGAGCGCGGCCCCGACGATTTTCAACGCCATGCGATATCCCCCGAAAGCTCGAACCGGGAGTATGCCGCGCCCGCAAGCCCTTGGCGAGCGGTCCGAGGGATTGCGTGCAGTCCGCAACTCATCCTTCGGTCTCGCGGTGGCGCAGCAGGGCGCGTTGGATCTTGCCGCTGATGGTTTTGGGGAGCGCGTCGACGAACTCGATGCGGCGCGGGTATTTGTAGGGCGCCGTGGCCGCCTTGACGTGCGCCTGCAGGTCTTCGGCCAGGCGCGCGCTGGCCAGGGCGGGATCGTGCAGGATGACGAAGGCCTTGACGATCTCGCCGCGCTTCGCGTCCGGCACGCCGACGACGGCGCTTTCCCGGACCGCCGGATGTTCGATCAGGGCGTTCTCGACCTCCTGCGGGCCGATCCGGTAGCCGGCGGAATTGATGATGTCGTCGCTGCGCCCCAGATAGAACAGATATCCGTCGTCGTCCTGGCGGACGTTGTCGCCGGTCTTGAACCACGCGACGCCGTCGAGCGTGACCACGTTGGCGGCGGTCCGTTCCGGGTCGTTCCAGTAGCTCGGCATGACCTGGGGGTTGGGCAGCCGGACCACCAGCTGCCCCTCGCTGCCCGGGCCCGCGACCGCGCCCGCCTCGGTCAGCACGCCGATCTCCACGCCCGGCAAGGCCTTGCCCATGCTGCCCGGCTTCACGGCCATGCCCGGGTAGTTGAGCACCGTCATCAGGGTTTCGGTCTGCCCGTAGCCGTCGAGCAACGGCACGTTGGTCATCGAGGTCCACGCCTCGAGCACCTCCGGGTTGACCGATTCCCCAGCCGAGACCGTGAGACGCAGGCTCGACAGGTCGTAGCGGCCGGCATCTTCCAGGATCAACCGCCGGAGCTCGGTGGCCGCCGCGCAGAACACGGTCACCTGGTAATGCTCGAGAAGCCGCAGGCGCTTGGCCGCATCGAAGGGCCCGTCATAGAACAAGACGGCGCTGCCCCGGCTCCAGGGGCCGAACAGGATGCTGGTCCCGGCCTTCGACCAGCCGGTATCGGCGGTGCACCACATGAGGTCGCCGCCGTCCAGCGTCAGCCAGTATTGGGCCGAGACGCGCCAGACGAACAGCGCCCGCGAGGCGTGGCACACCCCCTTCGGAGGCCCGGTCGAGCCCGAGGTGTAGTACATCACCGCCGGGTCCTCGGCGCTCAGGTCGCACGGCACGCAGTCGCTCGAGCAGGCCGCCGTCTCCGAATAGGCGGACCAGCCGCCGACTTGCCCGCCCACGGCGAGGCGCGCCTTCAACCGCTCCGGCGCGCGGAATTTTCCGGTCTGCTCGGCCGTCGTGATCGCGGCCACGGCGCCGGCGTGCGCGACGCGATACGCCACGTCGCCCTCGCTCAGCATGGTGATGCAGGGGATCGGCACGGCGCCCAGCTTGAGGCAGGCGACCATGGCGATCTGCCATTCCGGAATCCGGGGCAGCATGACGATGACCCGCTCGCCCTTGGCCACGCCGCGCCCGGCGAGCCAGTTCGCCACTTGGTTCGACAGTCGGCGAATGTCGGCGAAGGAAAACCGGCGCTCGTCGCCGCGCTCGTTGCACCAGATCAGCGCGGCCCGCGCCGGGTCCTCGGCCAGCGCATCGACCACGTCGCGGCCGAAGTTGAAGCGTTCCGGAACCTCCAGCCGATGCGCCCGATAGGTCGCGTCGTAATCGATCATGCGATGGTGCACCCTTCAGAACCCCACTTTGCGGGTCCCGATTTCGATCATAGCCGAGGGCGCAATCGGCACAAAGCAAAGCCGGGGCCCGAAGACCCCGGCTCGGCAGAACGGGGAGTGGAGACGGCGCTTTATTCGGCGGCGGCCATCGGCAGCCGTTCGCGGAGCTTGGCGAGCTCCTGGCCCAGGAAGCGGGCGACCGCGCGCATGCCGGTCAAGGGCACGCCCGCCTCGGCCTCGGCCTGGGCGTTGTAGTTGGTGTTGGTGTTGACGTCGTAGGTGTACATCTCGCCGCGCGCGTCGGTGATGAACTCGATGCCGGCGATCTCGATGCCGTTCTCGGCCAGGAAGCGCCGGTAGCGCGCCAGGATCGGGTCGTCGAAGTCGGTCACGATGGTGAACTTGTTGGGCTTGGGCGCATCGGCCGGGCAGAAGGCGTTCTCGATGTTGCAGGCGTCCGCCGGGCACAGCTCGAAGCCGTCGCTGGTGTCGACCCGCACCGCATAGAGGAAGTCGCCGCCGACGAACTCGCAGCGGGTGATGAACGGTTCGTTGGGGCGGATATACTCTTGGATCAGCCAGACCCCGTCGATCGGCGCCTCCTCGTCGGCGCCCGGGCCGTCCAGGTAGTCGGTCATGGCGTCCAAGGACTGGAACAGCTGCACGCCCAGGCCCTTGCCGCCGCGGTTGGGCTTGAGGATCCACGGGCCGGGGCCGAACTCGCGCGCCGCGGTCAGCACGTGGTCGCGGCCGACCGCGGCCACGGTGCGCGGCGTGCGCACGCCGGCGCGCTCGAGCGCGGCGTACTGGGCCAGCTTGCTGAGCTCGAGATAGAGCGCGCGGGAGGTGTTGACGACCCGGCGCTCGTAGGCCTCCAGCCAGTTGAGCACGCCGTGGGTCAGCTCCGGCGCGTAGCGGTGGCCGCGGGTGTGCGAGGAGGCGCTCATGCGGTTGTAGTAGACGCCCTCGGGCGGCGCCCGGTCGAAGGCGATCGTGCCCTCGTTCAGGAACCACTCGTCGTAGGGCAGGCCGAGCTCGGCGAAGGCCGCGCGTAGCGGCTCCACCCAGGCGCTGTTCTCGTGCAGCACGGTGATCCGGCTCATGCCCTTTAACCCCGTTTTTGAGTGTAATTTATGGCTTTATCTCCCTGTCGAATGTTAAATTAAGGAATTCTTACGCCGGTTACAAGAGAATCCGGCGGCGCCAGGGCCGGCGTCACGGCATCGTGACCGGCATTCCCGGAGTGGCCCGCGCGGCGCGTGGGCGGCGGCCGCGCGCCCATGCCTTGCCTTGCGCGCCGCGCGGGTTAAATTCTGTCTGGCAGGGACTTGAGGGCCTCACGCATGAACATGATCGGGACCGCGGTCGGCGTTTACGTGATTCTTCTGGTGGCGGTCTTCGTCATGCAGCGCTCGATGCTCTATCCGGCCGCCCGCCAGGCGCCCGACATCGCCACGGCCGGGGTCAGCGGGATTCGCGTGGTCACGACCGAGACCGCCGACGGCCTCAACCTCAGCCACTGGTACCGGCCGCCCGTCGACGGGCAAGCGCCGGTGCTGGTCGTCTTTCACGGCAATGCCGGCCACATCGGCGACCGGGTACCCAAGCTGGCCGAGCTCATGGAGGCCGGCTTCGGCGTGCTGTTCGCCGGCTATCGCGGCTATGGCGGCAACCCGGGACGGCCGACCGAGGAGGACCTGACGGCGGACGCTCGGCTGCTGCTCGACTGGCTGGCGGAGCAGGGCATCGCGCCGCGGCGCACGGTGCTCTACGGCGAGTCGCTCGGCACCGGTCTCGCGGTCAAAATGGCGGCCGAGCGCCCGGTCGCGGCGGTGATCCTGGAATCGCCCTACACCTCGATCGCCGAGGTCGCCCAGATGCACTACTGGTACATGCCGGCCAAGTGGATGATCCTCGACAAATGGAACTCCATGGACCACATCGGCCAAATCGGCGCGCCGCTCCTGGTGATCCACGGCGCCCGCGACCGCACGATCCCGACGCGCTATGGCCGCCGCCTGTTCGAGGCGGCGCCCGATCCCAAGGAGATGCTGGTCGTGGATCGGGCCAACCACAACGACCTCTACGACTTCCCGCAAGTGTCCGAGCGGATCATCGACTTCCTGCAACGGCACGTTCCCGGAGGCGGCTGATTTCGCGTGCCCGGGACGGTTTCGGGTGCTCGGTTAATAAATTGCAAACCATTCTGTGGCCCAATTTCCTTGGGTTTCATGCAGGGATGGGTTTGCCATGAGCGGTATCGAGGAACTGCGCCAGCGCGTGTCGGACGCGGTAGAGCACTTCGGCCAGATCAACGAACAGCGCGCGACGTACAGCCAACGTCTGATCGACCTGATGAGCACGGTCGAGGGCCGCATCCGCGACCAGTTGCGCGAGATCGAAGAGCACAAGTCCAAGATCGCGCACCGCCTCGCCGAGATCGAAGGTCAGTTCGCGAAGGTCGACGGGATCGATCGGGAGAACGAGCAGCTCCGCGCCATGCTGCACTCGCTGCTCCAGGCAATCGATGAGGGTGGCTGCGACAGTCTGGCCGAAACCATGCACGAACTCGAAGACAAGGCGAGCGCCCTGATCAACGTTGGCGTGGCCGAGGCTTCGGCCGCCGAGGCGGAAGCTCCCGGCATTGAAGCGGCGGCGGAACCGGCCACCGAAGCCGAGCCGGAAGGCGCGGACGCGCAGCGTGCCGAGCAACCCATCGAGGCGGCAGACGATACGCCGGCCGAGGTCATCGCGGAGGCCGGGGAGCCGGTCGCCGAGGAGCCGGCCGAGGTCGCCGCCGAGATCGAGGAGCCCGCCGCCGAGAAGACGGCCGAGATTGCCGCCGAGACCGAAGAAGCGGTCGCCGAGAAGCCGGCCGGCGAGGCCGAGGCCGTGGCGGCCGAAGGGGCCATCGCGACCGGGGATATTCTCGACACCCCGAAAATCGCCGAGGATTCGGCCGAAGATCCCATGGCGGTGCCCGATGCGCCCGCGCCCGAGGCGATTGCTCAAGAGCCCGTGGCCGAGGAGCCCGTGACCGAGGAACCCGGTTCCGAGGAACCGGCCGCCGAAGATGTGGTCGAGCCGGCCGCCGAGGCCGCCGCGGCGCCGGAGCCCGCCGCCAAGAGCGCGACGCCGGGCAGCCTGAACGAGATCATGGAGCGCGTCTCCAAGCTGGTCCAGGAAACCGACGCGGCGATCGCCGCACCCGAGCCTCGCGCCGCCGAGCCGGCCGAGGCGCCGGAGAAACCCGCCGGGGAGACCGCCGAGGAACCCGCCGGGGGGACCGCCGAGGAACCCGCCGGGGGGACCGCCGAGAAACCCGCTCGGCAGGCTTCAGCCGCACGATCCTGACCGTGCGTCCTAAAAAAACCGATCTGGCGGGAGGCGCCGAAGCCTAGCCCGCGTGCTTGAGCGCGGCCAGCGCCTCGGGGGTGTCCACGTCGACGAGCACGCCGGCGCCGGCGCCGGTCTCGTCCATCGCCACCTCGCAGACGACTTCCGGATATGCGCCGATCAGGTGGCGGGCGCCGACGTCGCCCTCGATCTCCTGCATCTCGGCCAGGAAGCGGCGGGCGAACAGCACCGGGTTGCCGCGCTTGCCGCCCCAGGTCGGCACGCAGACGGCGCGGCCCTCGAGCGGGTTGAAGGCGGCGATCAGGCGGTCGATCGCGGCGGCCTCGACCCTGGGCATGTCGCCCAGGCAGACGACCACCCCGTCCGCCTCGGCCGGCACGGCGGCCAGCCCGCGGTGCAGCGAGGTGCTCAGGCCCCGGGCGTAGTCCGGGTTGTGCACGCATCGGATATCGAGGTCGTGAAGCACCGCCTCGACCGCTTCGCGCTGGTGCCCGGTGACCACCACGACGGGCGCGGCCCGGGAAGCCAGCGCCTGCTCGACGACCTGGGCGACCATGGCCTTGCCGCCCAACTCGGCGAGCAGCTTGTTCTCCGGTCCCATGCGCCGGGACTGCCCGGCGGCGAGCACCCCAGGTTGCACCCCCAACGTCAAGCCGTCGGTCAACGCCAACTTGGAGCCGGCCTCATACCCGCGGCCGACCCGAACGATGCCGGAGTCGCCTTCCTCCGATTCCCAGCGAATCGCCAGGTTGGCGGCCACGCCCACCTGACCGCTGCCGACGACGGTCAACGTGAAAGTCTGCTCTTCCTCGCCGGTATAAGGCCCTTCGATGATCGGGGCGCCAAAAGTCGCCTGGCGGTTCCAGGGGGAGGGCTGGCTGAAGGCGGCGGCGCGCTCATTGGCGGGCAACCACCAGAACAGGGAGGATTTTTCCGCCCGGGTGCGGACGGTAAACTGGTCGCCGACGATGATCTCGCCCTGGCTGATGATCAGGCCATCGCTGCCCCGCCGCAGCCCGGCGATCAGTTCGGCTTCGTTTTGGAACGAAATCGGCTCGGGGGGGCTCAGCACGGAAACATCGAAATCGATGCGCGCGAGTTCGCCGCTGGTCAGGGGCTTGAAGCGGGGGTCCTTGAACGCCGCGGCGAAGCCGTTGTGGGCGACGTCGGCGATCAGCGGCCGGCACGCGACGGGCGAGCCGATGCAGCCGCGCAGCGCGCCGTTGCGGTTGAGCGTGACGAAGCTCGCGCATTGCGCGCCGAGCTCGGCCGCGTGGCCGCCGAGATCGACTTCGAGCGCGCGGCCGTTCTTCAGGCCGTAGAGGATCGAGGTCAGGGCGATGCGCAGCAGCGTGCCGCCGTGGCGGTCGAGCAGCTGCGCTGCTTCGTCGGCGCCCGGCCGGGGCCGCGTCGCGCCACGTTCATCCGATTGCTTCGCGGCGGCGCGCGGATCGGTGAACACCCAGGCGCCGTAGCCGACCACCCTGTCGCGCGAACCCGCGGTGTCGCCCGAATTGCGCATATCCAGCGTCGTCACCTCCATGCCGCGCCGGGCGGCGATCTCCAGAAGCCCCTTGATCGGCAACCGGCCGCACGCCTGCTCGGCCGCGATCGCGTCGGGCTCGAACGCCTCGATCGCCCGGCAGGTTTCGGCGTCGATCCGCCGCGCCTCCTCGTAGTCGAGGTAATGGCTGAGGTCGGAGCTGATGACGATCAGCGTCTCAGGCCCGCCCCACAGCGTCTCGAGCACTTGAGCGACCGCTTCGCTGGTGGTGTCGCCCGCGAGCAGCGGAACGACGCGGAAATCGCCGAGGACCT
>JACZWN010000002.1 GCA_022572105.1 Pseudomonadota bacterium
ACACCCCTCCGGTCAGCCCCACCTGGCACAACGGGCAGTGCCCGCGTCCCTTGGAAGCATTGATAATGCGTCTGTTGGCCAAGAACCCGTCGGAACGGCCCGAGTCGGCCACCGACGTGCTCTCGGCACTGGACGCCATCGACCTTGCCACCAGCGTGGAACAACCTGCGGCGTCGTTGACGAAGCCCACTCCTTAGACAGCCTGGCCGGAGGAGTGTTCGTGGGCCGGCAGCGGGAGATGGGGGAGCTGAAGGCCTGCCTGGAAGACGCATTGTCGGGAAAGGGCAGGCTGGTAACTTTGGTGGGCGAGCCTGGGATAGGCAAGACCCGTATGGCTCAAGAACTTGCCTCCACCGCAGAGGAACTTGGTGGCCAAGTCTTGTGGGGGCGGTGCCATGAAGGGCAAGGCAGGCCACCCTATTGGCCCTGGATCCAGCTCATCCGCTCGTACGTTCGAAACTGTGACACAGAGAGGCTCGCCGCCGAACTGGGCTCCGGCGCCGCAATCATTGCCGAAGTTGTCCCCGAAATTGGGGAGAAAATCTCAAACCTGCCGCCACTGCCTGATCTCGAACCTGAGCAAGCGCGGTTTCGGCTGTTCGACTCCGTCACCGCTTTCCTGAAACGTGCCGCCAACGCGAGGCCCTCGGTTCTCATACTGGAAGACCTTCAATGGGCTGATACCCCCTCTCTTTTGATGCTGGAGTTTTTGAGCGCGGAGCTTTTGGATACGCCGCTCCTCCTGCTGGGGACTTACCGGGATGTGGAACTTCCCCGTAACAATCCGCTTTCCCACACCCTGGGGGAGCTGGCCCGCCAGCAATATTTCAGAGAGTTCCTGCTACAAGGTCTGTCGCGCGAGGACGTGACCCGGTTCATGACCGGCGCGGCGGGTGTCGTTCCAGTGCGGCCCACGGAATTCTGCCTGTGAGTTCCATTAATTCCGAATCCGGACATCGGAAAATGTATCCGAGTTCTCGCGTTCGGCGCGATCACTGTTTAGCGAATTCCAAGAGATAACGCTCGCGGTCTGCCTTGCCATGGTTTTTCACCAGCTTAAATCCTGGGAACAGGTCTTCAAGCATGGCAATGAGGTCGTCGACGTGGTCGTATTGCCAGGCGGACGTTACCTTCCAGATCCCATCTTCCGGCTTTGCCCCGTTCTCTCTGAGCCGGCACTCGATGAGGATACGTTGGCATATCCCGGCAATGCGTTCGGCGTTGCGGGCAACGTTCCGCGTGTGATGAAGAACCGAAAACAGGATGACCGTGTCGAACTCTCCCGGGATCTCGCCCTTGTCGAGGTCGACGCATTGGTAGCGAATATCCTTGCCTAGGATGTTCGCGACGAACCGCGCGCCGTAGATGATGCTTTGATCTAGATCGATCCCCGTTACGCGGCAGTTGCGATCGTGAAGGTACATCGAGACAAGGCCCGCATTGCAGCCGACGTCCAGAATGCGCTCGCCCGGAGCGAACGCGACGGTATCGAGCAGCGATCGCCTGTCACCGATGTCGCGTTCTCCATCGGAGTGGATCGACTCTTTCTGCAGCGTGTGATAGATGCCGCAAGCGGCGAGCGTGGTTTGCTGTCGGGAGTAAATTGTTGTTGCCCCGATATTGAACGAGCGATTGCGAAAATATTTCATGAAATTATTATTAACACTAAGGCTGGGGAAATATTGTAGAAATGACGAAAAATCGTATTTTTCTTTTGCCCTTTCATCACACCACTTAAGAAAAGAGATATTGTCCATATTAATTACATCGTCATCAAGAAATTCCGCTTGGTCATAGTCGATGAAATAGCAAATTCCAGCTTTCTCATCGACCCGCAGATTGTCGGGTTTAAGATCGCCATGGTACACACCAAGGTTTTTCTGTTCGATGAGCGACAGTATCATGTCGGCCGGATTGAGACTGGTTCCCAAGGGCAAGTACTCTTCCACGATGAAGGGAAAGGTATCGTTGGGAACGGATCTCAAAAACGCCCTTTGCTCCTCACCGAGGCAAGGCAGCAAGTCTTCCGCGCCGATCGTCCCATAGAGGTGGACCTTCGGGGCGCTGACGCATCCGCGCTCGTTGAGACGCGCCATGATGTTCGCCTCTTGCTCGAGAGAGTTCGACTTGTTCGGATTATGTATCAATTCAATCTTGGCGAAATATTTTCCTTGCTGGCACACGCCGATTAGCACCTTTCCGCCCGAGTGAAATTTCAGGTTCTGGATTTCGATGCCTGGCCCCAGGCTAAGACTTGTCTTTTCGGGTGAAGGGGCCGGGCGATTTTCAATTTTTTGTAAGAAGTCGCTGAGCTGAATGCGCCCTTCATTGTCCCCCGGCCGCAATTCCAAGGAACGAGCGCACCAGGGCCGCCACATGTCGCGGTAAGCGGCCTCCATGTCGTGGGCAAAGGCCTTTGCGTCGCACAGCGGCGAATTCCGCATGCGGGTCCGCAGGCTTTCCCTGAGCGCCAAGAGCCGATCGAGATCACCGGCCAAGTCAACGGCGGTCCTTATGTAGGCCTCTTGCGTTGCCGCGGCGAGCTCCGGCATTCCCATCGAGGTCAACAGGCCAAGGCCGACCCGGGCGGCATGGCGATCTCCGCTTAACGTGATCATGGGCACGCCCATCCACAGCGCCTCGCAGGTCGTCGTCGTGCCGTTGTACGGAAACGGATCCAGCCCAATGTCGACTCCGGCGTAGGCAGCGAGATGTCCGGAAACCGATGGAATATCAGGAACCAACTCAATACATTCGATGTCGACACCATGCGCGACGAACATCTCCTTATATCGTTTCCGCAGCTCGTGCTGAGCAAACAGTCGGCTCTTGAGGAGGATTCGGGAGCCCGGCGTATGGTGGAGGATGGTGGCCCAGACCTCCACCACGTCCGGAGTCACCTTCGCCAAGTTATTGAACGATCCGAAAGTAATGTAACCATTTGCCGCCGCCGGTAGGTCCGCGATCTCCGGCGCGTCGGCGGGTGGGACGTAACAAAGAAAACTTTTCGGCAGACGCACCAGTTTTTCCGAGTGCACCGCATCGGCGGTCCCCTCCGGGTCCACGATGGCGTCGGTCAGCCGGTAATCCATTGCCGTCAATCCGGTCGTATTGGGGTAGCCAAGCCATGTCGCTTGCACCGGCGCCGGCCGTTGGGCGAACGTGAGAAGGCGGTTTGAAGACGTGTGCCCAGCAAGATCGATCAGAATGTCGATCCCGTCCTCGCGGATATGCTCGGCCAAGGCCTCGTCGCTCGTGCCAAATGTCCAGCGCCAGCCATCAGCGAGCGCTCGTAAACGGGTGGTCACCTCGTCGGGCCGGGCGACTTCGGCGTAGCAGAAAACTTCCACCGCATTCCGGTCGTGAGCGGCGAGCAAGGATTCGATGAAATAACTTACCGAGTGGCACCGGAAGTCGGGCGAGACATAGCCGATGCGCAGCCGCCGCTCAGGATCGGGAGTATTGGCGTGCGGCCGGGCGCGGATCGCGTGCGGCAGCGCGTGAATTTCATCCCAATGCCTGCTTTCGGCAAGGATGCTCTCCGCCGTGAAACGGGAGTGGAAGTTCATGGTGAAAATCAAGTTGCTGTGCGCCTCGGAGAAGCTGGGCTTGAGCGTCAAGGCGTTCCTGTAGGCCTCGATGGCTTCGTCTAGCCTGCCCATGTCTTTTAAGACCATGCCCAGGTTATTGTGAGCGCTCACGTCGTTGGGGTCGAGGCGCAGCGCATGGTGGCAGTGGGCCAGAGCCTCGTCGGAATTGCCGCCACGAAGCAAGGCGGCGCCCAGGTTACTGTGTGCGGTCGTGTAGTCCGGCTTGATCTCGATCGCGCGGCGGCAGGCGGCGATGGCGTCGTCCAGTTCGCCGAATTCCTGCAACATCGCGCCCAGACTGTTGTGGGCCTCGGCGAAGTTCGGGTTGATTTCGGTGGCGCGGCGGTAGGCGGCCATGGCGCCGGCGGTATCGCTCGATTTCTGCAACAGGATGCCGAGGTTGTAATGCGGCTCGGCGTAGCCGGGCTTGACCCCTATGGCGCGGCGATAGGCGGCCGCCGCTTCGTCCAATCTGTCCGCCGCCTTGAGCGCGTTGCCCAGGTTGTTGTGCGCTTCGGCATAGCTGGGTTCGAGCCTGACCGCGGCCTGCAGGAGCTTGACGGCCTCCCCGATATGGCCCAACTCGCAGTTGGCCACGCCGCCAAGGTTCAATGCATCGAACTGATCGGGCCGGACCGCGAGGATCTTGCGGTAGAGTTGCAAGGCTTCGTGAGGATGGCCGGCCTTATGAAGCTTGACCGCTTCTTGCAGCGTGGCGTTGGCCGGTGCCGCGGCGCCGTTGCCCCTGCGCCCCTTTTTCGCCAAGCGCGCCGCCTGGCGGCGCTGCTGCCGGTTCGGTTTCGCGCCGGCCCTGGGGGAGGCGTTCGTAACCATCGTCATGGATCGAGATCCGATTACCGCGTCAAGAGTCCGGAGACGCCGCCGCGCTCACAGCGCGCCGTTCCAATTGTCGAGCGGCTGGCGCAGGGGATAGCGGTCGTTCGGCAGGACGTATTGGCGCGCCCGTCGCGCCTCGGGGTCGAACAGGATAGGCGCGCGGATATTGGCCCACATGTCGATGCCCTCGCCGTCGTCCTTCGGCCGAATCGTGCACAGGAACATGACGTGGATCTCGTCCCGAACGAACCCGGTGGCGGTGCAGGCCTGATCGAGATCCGCCGCCTCGATGGGGGCCTCGTCGCTCGATATGGGCATGACGACGAAGGAGATCGGCGGCTCGCCGAGCGACTGCAGCAGCTTGAAGGCCTCGGGCACCGGCGCCGGCAGGTTGGCGAGGCCGAACAGCTGCTGATCGGCGAAGCCGATCAGGCCGTGCGGCATCACGACGGTCTGGGCCGGCGTGAACTCGTAGGTGCCGAACCTGGTCTCGACGATGACGGTTTCCGAGGGCAGCGCCGTCGGTCGGTCCGGCAACGCGAGAGCGCCGTCTGGGTTGAGCATCATCGGGGGATCCTCCTTATCCTTCGTCTTTGCCGCCGGCTGGACCGGGTGATATCGTCATAAGCGCCGCGCCTAGCGCAGGAAGTTTGCGAGCGAGAGTTGACTGAGGCGCGCGGTGAGCATGTACGAAGCCTCGAGGAAGGTCTGGTCGATGCTCAGACGCGCCACGGCCGCGGCGATGTCCACGTTCTCGATCTGTCCGATCGACTCGGTGGTGAAGACGGTAAAATCCTGATGCCGCGTCTTCATCTGCTCCAACGCCAGGAGATCGGAACCGATCTTGGAGCGGATGTCGGGTATCTCGTCCATCGCCGCGATGACGATGCCGAGCGCCGATTCGAGCGTGGCGCGATCGATGCTGCCGGGCGCGACGTTCGCGTTGCGCACCATGTACAGGCTGCGGACCAGCTTCTCGATCCCGGGCTCGTTGGCCTTGATGCCGAATTCGATGGTCGCGTTGAGGTCGATTCGGACGTAGAGCTTGGCGCTGTCGCCCTTGTAGAAGCCGGGATTGGCCGTGTCGTATCCGGGATCGCCGGGCCGCGCCTCCTTGACGTTGACCGAACCATCGCTCGCCGCGACGTTCTCGAGGAAGTCGTCGAGCCGGATCTCGGTATCGGGATCGGCGATGGCCGCGTCGTTGAGGCCGGTGGTGACGCCGACGCTGAGCACAACGGTCGCGCCGGTGGTCGCGTTCGTGAGCGTGACTGGAACGGTGGCGATGGTGCTCAAGTCCACGCCGGTCGCGACGAAGTTGCCGTCGCTGGAGTTGAGCGTCAGCGTGGCGCTGGCGGCCGTGCCCGAGGTTTCGATCCTGTTCAGGTTGATCTTGCTGATATCGCCGCTGGTCGAGGTCACGGTGATCGCGCCGAACGCGCCCACGCCCGCGCCGTCGACGTTGCCGACGATGGTGTCGGTCACGATCGAGGTCCCCAGGTTGAAGTTCTCGTCGACCGTGACCACGACGCGCTTGGTGCCGACGGTGAAGGTGATGTCGGTGGTCTGGCCCGCGGCGGGCGCGGCGTTCAGGACGAAGGTGTCGGAGGCGCCGCCGTTCAGGTTGGTCACCGTAAAGGTCTTGGTCCCGCTGTCGTATGTGAGCTGGAAGGCGTCGCCCGTGGTCCCCGAATCGACCCGAACCCGGCTGATGCCGGTAAATCCGGTAAGGCCGGTGGTGGAGGTCGTCGCCGCGCCCTTGAATTCGGCGGCATCGACCAGCGGTACGGTCGGGCTGAGCAGGACCGATACATCGATCGGCGGGATATCGATCCGGGATCCGCTGAACAGGAAGCGGTTGTCCTGCTTGATGTTGAGGGCGCCGGCCAGCTCCTGGAGCATGTCCTCGGCGCGCTGGTTGAGCGTGAGCAGCGAGGCATTGTCCACGTTGAGGGCGGTGATTAGCAGATCCCGGAACCGCGACGCCACGTCGAACATGCCGGCGATACTGCTCTCCATCAATTGCAGCCGGCCTTCGGTCACCTCGATGTTCCTGACGAAGCCTTCCACTTCGGTGACCGCGTTCTCCAGGTTCACCAAGCGGCGCGCATCGATCGCGACGCCGGCGTAGCCGCGGCTGACCTTGCCGCTCGAGATTTGCATCTGGGTCTCGAACAGGCGGCTCTGGGCGTCCAGCGTCTGTGACAGGTTCAGCTTGTGAGCGGCTAAGGTGGAGAAGCGGATCATGGCATCGCTCCTAGGCGCCGAGTTGGAGCAATATGTCGAAGAGGTCGTCGACGACCTGGATGACCCGCGCCGTCGCCGCGTAGGCGTTTTCGTAAAGCACCATGTTGCGGAGCTCCTCGTCGATGTTGACGCCGCTGATCGAGTCGTTGCGGAACGACAGCTCCTCGAACAAGGTTTGCTTGAACAACGCCGTTTTCTCCGCGCTCGCCGCGGAAATGGCGGTCGTGGAGAGAATCTCGGAGGCGTAACTGGCGAGGGTGGTGGCGGTAAACGGCAGCCCGCCGATCGCCGCGAACTGCAGATCCTCGAGAAATTTGTCGGCCAACGACTGGATGATCGAGGCATCGCCGAGCGCGACCGCCAGTTCGCCGGCCTTGGGCGCCGGCGCGGTGGTCGAAATCAGAGCGCCGCGCGCGAGCCGCGCGGGATCGCTTACGATGTCGCTGCGGACCTGGATCAAGGCGGCGAGGTTCGAGATCGAATCGCCCTGCACCCGGCTCGGCGTCACGAACAAATCGTTCAGCCCGAAATAGTTGGAAAAACCGCTATAGGTCGTCGTGCCGTCGGTATGGGTTACCGTCTGGCTGGCGAGATCGACGATCGCGATGCCGTTGGTCGACTTGTCGGCCGCGATCGAGAGCGGACCACCGGTACTGGTGGAGGCGGTTGCGAACCCACTCAGGTTGGTGTCGATCAACGTCTCGATCTGCTTGACCGTGTAGGTCCCGGCCGCGAGGTCGTAGTGGGCGACGAAGTTGCCGCTAGCGTCGACCACCGCGATGCGCACCGCGGCGCTGAACGTGATCGTGTCCGAGGCCGGCAGCGCGAAGCTCCGCGTGCCGGTCAACGTGTTTGGAGGGGGTCGGCTGGTCCCGGCATTATGCAACGCGTTCATCTGGTCGCGCAGCATCTGGGTGAGCATGTCGATCTGCGCCTGTAGGTTGGGCAGGATCGTGTCGCGCGCCTGGATTATGCCGCCGAGCTCGCCCGATTTGATGCCCGCCGTGATGTCGTTGGGGCCCGACATGATCGGGCCGATCCCGCCGCCCGCATAGGTGATATCGGGTGTCAATGCGCCGGCCGGCGTGTGGCTGAGCGGGTGGGCGACCTTGTCGGCCAGGACACGGCCGTCCGGCAGCGTGACCACGATCTCGCCGCTCGTGCGCTTGAAGAAGCGGATATCGATCAGCTCCGAAATATTGGCGAGGGCCCGGTCTCGAAGGTCCTCCAGATTGGCTGTTGACTCGCCGAGCGCTTGACTGCTTTGGATGCTCGCATTGAGGTCGGCGATCTTTTCGAGCTCCGTATTGATCAGTTTGATTTTCGCGGTGATGTCTCGATCCGCGTCGAAGCGGAGCGTCTGGATATGCTGGGACATCTCGTTGAGCTGCCTGGCCAGGGCCACGGCGGCGGATACCACCTCGTTGCGGTGCGCCGAGCTGTCGGGCGAGATCGCTAGTCCCTGCATCGCAGTCGCCAGATCCGCGATCGTGGCGCCGAGCGCGGCGTCGTTTGTCAGCGTTCCGAACTGGTTCATAATCCGTTCGTAGTAGAAATTCTGCGCCCGGGCGTCGCCGAGCGTGCTGAGCGTTGTCCGTAGATCGGCCAGCAATCGCTCGTCCACCACGCGATTGAGATCGCCGAGTTCCACGCCCCTGCCTTCCCCTGCCACGGTGACGGAGGTGGGTTGGGCGATCTTGCGCGTATACCCTTCGACGTTGGCGTTGGTGACGTTGTTCGCGATGACCTGAATCATGGCCTCGTTGGCCTGGAGGCCACTCAGGGCATTCTGTAGGGCGATCGAGAGCGACATGGGTGAGGACTCCGCTGCCTAGCGCTTAAAAGCGCTCGTCGATGGCGACGGACACCGGCTGTCCGGAGGCGGACTTCGATGCCGCCGCGGCGTAGCCGCCGGCCGAATAGCCCGTGTTCTCGCGGCGCTTCCGGTCGATCTCGTGGGCGATCGCCTCGAGCACGCGCTGGGAGGTGTCCCTGGTGGCGCGTAGCGCGCGTTCGTTGGCGGCCAGCGTCGATTGGAACTTGCCGATCACCGCCTCGAACTCGGCCCTCAGGGCCGGTTGCACGGCCTCGAGAATTTCCGGCTGGCCGGCGAACGACTTGATCTGGGCCTCGTAGGCGGCGCTCAGGGCGATCTTGTCCTGCTGCAGCGCCTCGATCTCGGCGGGCTGCATCGCGCGCAGCACCTCGATCTCGCGCTCGAGCACGCCGATCAGGCGGCTCGTGATCTTGAGTAGATCGGTGATCTCATTCGGGGCGTTCATTCTTGATTTACCTCTTGGAGCCTGAGGATCTCCCGCTGCACGGCGTCGGCTATGCCGATGCCGCCCGAGCGGGCGATCGCCTTGCCGTATTCCTCGACCAGTATCGAGCGATAGATGTCCTCGCCGGGGCCGCCACCGAACAACTCGTCGGTCTCCAGGCCCTCGAACATCGGGGCCAGCATCTGGGAGATGAAAACGGCCTCGAACTCCTCGGCCGCACGCCGGACCTGGTCGTCCGCCAAGGGCCCCCGGAGCCGAGCGGCCGCCCGCTCGGCCTGGCCGGCGCGGGCGGTGTTCGCGATCTGGGAAAGGTCGATGATCGGCGTATCTAGGCCCATCACATCACCTCGATTTCCGCCTGCAAGGCGCCGGCCGCTTTGACCGCCTGCAGGATGGTGATCATGTCGCGCGGCCCGATCCCGAGCGCGTTCAGCCCGTTGACCATCTCCTGCAGGCTGACCCCCTCGGGCAGGACCGCGAGCCGGCGCTGCGCATCCTCCTCGACCTCGATCGAGGTGCGCGGTACCGTCTCGGTCGTGCCGGTAGTGGAAAAGGGCGAGGGTTGACTGACCTGCGCCGTCTCCGTGATCCGGATCGTGAGATTGCCTTGCGCGATCGCCACGGTGCTGATGCGCACGTTCTCGCCCATGACGATCACGCCCGAGCGTTCGTTGATGACCACCCGGGCTACCTGATCGACCTTGACGCGCAGCTGCTCGATGTCGGTGAGCAGGGCTACGGTGTCGCCCTTGTAGCGCTCCGGGACCTTGAGCAACACCGTGCCGGGGTCGGTCGAGCGCGCCGCCGGGATCCCTAGAAAGGTATTGACCTTCTCGGCCAGGCGCCGGGCCGTGGTCAGGTCCGGGTTGCGCAGGCTGATCTTGACCGTCTTCAACTCGGCCATATCGAACGCGATCTCGCGCTCCACGATCGCGCCGTTGGGGATGCGGCCACTGGTCGGGACGCCCCTGGTCACGCTTTGACCGTCGCCCTCGGCGCTGAAGCCGGCGACCGCGATGGATCCCTGGGCCACCGCGTAGACCTCGCCGTCGGCGGCGAGCAGCGGGCTGACCAGGAGGGTGCCGCCGAGCAGGCTGTTGGCGTTGCCGAGCGCCGAAACGCTGATGTCGATGCGGGTTCCTTGGCGGGCGAAGGCCGGCAGGTTCGCGGTCACCATGACCGCGGCGACGTTGTCGGTATCCAGGTCGTCGTCGCGCGCGTTGATGCCCAGGCGCTGCAACATGCCGATCAGGCTCTCCCGTGTGAAAGGCGCGCTCTTCAGGTCGTCGCCGGTGCCGTTGAGGCCGACCACCAGGCCGTAACCGACCAGCAGGTTGTCGCGCATGCCCTCGAAGCTCGCGATGTCCTTGATCCGGGACTGGGCTTGGCCGGCGGCCGGCCAGGCGACGGCCAGCAGCAGCACAAGGGGTGCCAGGCGCCGAAGCGCGCCGGCGATCCGGCCGGGAAAAGCGTCGGCAAAGGCGCCAAGGAAGGCAAAAGTTGGGTTCAGCGCTCGCGCCATCATCCAATCCTGGTTCACACACAACATTCCAGCCCCTGCTATGCGAAACCCGTGCCAACTCGGGTGAGTCCTCAACGCGTTGTATTTGCTGGATAAAACGACGATCCGGCGAGCTGGGGCGGGGTGGCGGCCTTGCCCGGGGCAATTCCGAACCAGCGGCAGGCGGCAATTTTTGCCGTCCGCGAACCCGAGGTTTAACCGCAAATTAACGGCGCGGGTTCAGTTTTAGGTGAGGAGCGGGAGATTCCACGGATCGAAAATGAAAATCGATCGGCATTCCACAATTGGGACGCCGCCTAGCAGGCGCAACGAGCGACGCGGCTCGACCAAGTCGAATGCCTTCGCGCGGGCTCTGTCCACCGACAGCGAGGCCCCGCCGGTCTCGACCGTCAGCGGCGGCGCGGCGCTCGGTCCGGTCGACGCCTTGCTGGCGCTGCAGGAGGTATCGGAGGATCCGGGCGGCCGGAACCGCGGCCGCCGCCGCGGCGAGGAGCTCCTGGACAGCCTCGACGAACTGCACTACGGACTGCTGGCCGGCAGCCTGTCGCTGGGCGCCATCGAGCGACTGGCGGCCATGGTGGCCGCCAAGCGCGGCCAGGTGGACGACCCCCGGCTGGCCAGGGTTCTGGACGAGATCGAGGTCAGGGCCGCCGTCGAGCTGGCGAAGCTGGGCCGCTGAGGCACGAATTTCAGCGGCTTCTTCCCTTTTCCCCTTTAGATTCAATCAAATGTGAATACGTCTGGGTGCGTTCTTCGCTTGTCCGGCGGGGCAAAATTCATATACTCCGCGGCGAAAAAAACGCTGTGCAGCGAATAGGGCGAGAATGAACAAGAAGAGGAAGAGGACGCGTAAGGTGGCGGTACCCAACGGTTACCAGCCCGCGGAGGGCGAAAAATTCATGAACCCGGTCATGCGGGAATACTTCCGGCAGAAGCTGCTGCATTGGAAGGGCGAACTCGTTCGCGAGTCGACCGAAACGATCCAGCATCTGCAAGAGGAGTTCCTTCACGAGGCGGACATAGCGGATCGAGCCTCGGCCGAGACCGACCGTTCCCTGGAACTGCGAACCCGGGATCGGGAGCGCAAACTGATCTCCAAGATCGACGCCGCGCTCAGCCGCATCGAGGAAGGCTCCTACGGCTATTGTGACGAGACCATGGAGCCCATCAGCCTTCAGCGCCTCGAGGCGAGACCCATCGCCACGCTCTCCATCGAGGCACAGGAGCGCCACGAGCTGATGGAGCGGACCCATCGGAACGCGTAACCACAGACTGTGTTTTCCGTGAAAAATCAATTGGTTGTACTTAGAATTTCGATCCCTTCATAAGGTTTCGCTCAGGACATGGCGAGGGGGCCGGGCTGGACGGCCCGGCCTTTTTCACATCGCGCTCGAGATCGGGGTGACGGGGTCGAGCCCGGATGCCTGGCCCCTTGCACGCCGCGTTAACGACCCGCGCGCCGACCCTGTCATGCTTGCCGGCTGCATCGCACACAAAAGGCAAATACAAGGTGAGCTTATAAAGATAAAAGTTTATCTAAACGAGTGTATATAAAATTCAAGTCAATTATAAGGTAAATATAGAACAAGTAATATCTAAGAATATTAACAAGTTTTTAACACTCTTAGGCAATACTCTATTTAGAGAGACAGTAAGTCCTCTGTTAATCATTCGTCGATTTCGATTGGACGGTCGCCATGGTCGAGGTTTCGGAAAGCGAACTGGGCACCGCTCTGGAGCCGCCGGTCGACGCCCCCGGGGGCTCCGCCAGCGAAGACGCAGCGGTTTTCGCCCGCGTGGCTCGGCCGGAACCCGGCGAGACGTTGGTGGTGCCGGCGGAAGCCGGCCTGCTGCTGGTGGTCGAGTTCAATCCCGCCAACGCCGGGTTCGCCGTCGAGGGCGACGATTTCGTGCTGACCCTCGAGGACGGCGCCCGGGTCGTGTTCGAGGGCTTGGTCTCGGCCGCCCAGGGCGAGGACGCGCCCACGGTTCGGATCGCCGGCATCGATATCGGGGCCGATGTCCTGATCGATCAGGCCCTGGCTGTTGCCGGCGCCGACGAGCCCATCGAGACCGCGGCCGGCGAGGATGGCGAGGACGAGGGTGTCGCCGGCGGCGGCGGATCGGAGTATGTCGACTCATTCGGCGACCTGATCGCCGGCCTGATCGCGCAGGGCGTCATCGGCGAGACCGAACTGGGCTTCGGGCTGATCGGAAGCGGCGGCACGGAGCTTCCGGTCGACGCGGAGTTTCTGTTCGAGGGCTTTCTCCCAAGCGGCGGCGGCTTCTCGACCCTCGATTTCGGCTCGCCCGGCGTGCTGTCGCCGGTGGATTCGGGGCCGAGCGAATCCGGCGGCGCCCTGGCCCCGCTCGTCGTTGACCCTATCAACATCATCACCAACGAGGCGACCGGGAACCTGCAGATCCCGGACGAGCTGATCCTCTATCTGGCCGCGGACGATCAGGACGTTAGCCTGAGCATGGCCGGGCCAGCCTACGACGGCGGGGTCGATAACGCCTACATCTGGGCCGCCGGCACCCTGGCGCTTAGCGGTTCCGATCCCGCCAACACCTGGGCCAACCACGTCAACGATCACGTCAACTACCATATCGGCAACGGCAACCCGACCTACGAGGGCAGCTTCACCTACGAGGTTGCCAACGGGCAAGGCGCCACGGGTTACGGCGCGATCCACGTCGAGAACTTCGAGACCGCCCAGTCGCGCGGCTACTGGGCGCTGACGGGGACCGACGACGACGAGGTGCTGCTCGGTCTCGACGGTCGCAACCAGATCGACGGCGGCGGCGGCAACGACATCATCCACGGCGGCCACGATAACAGCGGCGACATCCTGATCGGCGGCGCCGGCGACGACGTGATCTTCGGGGGCTCGGGCAACGACGACCTGCGAGGCGGCACGGGCGACGACACCTTCCTGATGAGCGCCGGCTTCGGCCGCGACGACGTGGACGGCGGCGACGGCACGGACATCATCTCGCTCGACAGCGTCCTGACGTCCGCCGACCTGGGCGACACGAACGACCTAAGCGCATGGCTTACCGCCGACCAGGGCTACACTCACGTTACCGCCGACAACACGATCACCTTCAGCGCCTCCGCCAGCGGCACCATCGACCTGGGCGGCGGCAACGAGATCACCTTCCTGAACATCGAGCAGATCGTCTACACGGATATTATTTGACCGGGGTTCAATCGACGGTCAGCGGCCCGGAACCCCGCCCATGGGGTCCCGGGCCGCTTTTTCGTGGCGCCGGTTTTGTTGTCCGGCCGCCGGTCCCGAGGCGGGATCGGTCGGTGTGCAGGACCCCGTCTAGAAGGGCCAGATGATGTCGTAGATCTGCTGGCCGTAACGCGGCTGTTGCACGTCGCTGATTTGGCCGCGGCCGCCATAGACGATGCGCGCCTCGGCGATCTGGTCGTAATTGATCGTGTTGGTCGAGGTGATGTCCTCGGGTCGGATCAGGCCGGCGACCTGCAGTTCGCGGACCTCGAAGTTGACCCGGATCTCCTGGCGCCCGGCGATCACCAGGTTGCCGTTAGGCAGCACCTGGGTGACCAGCGCCGCGATCCGCAGGTTGATCGTTTCACCGCGGTTCACGCTGCCGGCGCCCTCAGTTTTGGAGGAGCTGTCGAGGTTGATCAGGCTGGTGGGGCTGATCGCGCTCGGCAAAACCTGGGCCAGGCTCGCCTCGAAGCCGAGGATCGAGGCTGCCGAGGCGTCCTCGCCGGCAGTCCGGCTGCGTTTCGTGGAATTGGAGATCGATGCGTCGTCCTCGATCTCGATGACGACGGTCAGGATATCGCCGACCTCGCTGGCGCGCTGATCCTTGAGGAAGGCGCGCGAGCCCGGCCGCCACAGCGAGTTGGGCTTGCGCTCCACGACCAGGGGCGGGGGCATGGGCATGGCGATCGGCTGGTTGCCGTGCAGGACCGCCGGGTTCTGGATCGCGGTGAGCGGCGGCGCCTCGCCGACCTGCGACAGGCGGGTCAGCGCGTTGCAGGCGCCCAGCGTGAGCGCCAGAACCGCGATCGTCGCGGTCTTGGTCAGACGTGTCTTGGTCAGACGTGTCTTGGTTAGACGCGTCTTGGTCGGGCGGGTCCGGCCGGGCGCCGCGGCCGCCGGCCCGGTCGGAAGGGCTGTGTCGAGCTGGTTCATCTATGCCACTCCTATTCGGCGGCGCTCAGCCCGCCCGGGATCACCTCGACGGCACCCGAATTGGTCACGCTGGCGCTGATTATTTTGCTGGTTTGCGTGTTCATGACCCGAATCACGTTGCCCATGGCGCCCGGCTCCATGGCCCGGCCCTGGACGGTCAGGATCATGCGCGCCGTCTGCAGCCTGATGGTCACCAAGCTGTTCCTGGGGACCAGAATGGGCTCGCGCAGGTCGTTGCTGAGCACCGCTTCACCGGCGCGGATCGGCCGGCGCGGGCTCTTGCCCACGAGGTTGGCCACGTCGCGCACCGCGTTTCGGGCGATTCGGTCGGCGCGCAGGCTGAGCCATTCGATGTCGCGCTCGTGGATCACGTCGCCGGGTACCATGCGCCGGCGCAGCGCCGGAACCTCGATCATCTCGATGGCGCGTCCGGTCAACGTTGCCCGTGCCAGCGGTGTCCCTTCCGCTGGCGCGACGAGGTGGGCCGTAAAACGGCCGGTCTCCGGGTTGTGCGAGAGGCCGGTGACCAGGAGCGTCGGCGCTACATCGGACGGCAGGTACAGCCGCATGGCGGGATTGTCGAGCACCAGCGAAATCCGCCCCCCAACGCCGCGCTGCCTAAGCGCATCGAGCGCCGCGCCCTCGAGCTGCCGGGTCTCGATCACGACGCTGGCGCGTTCGATGACCGCCCCGTCGAGCCGCGAGCTCGGGCGCCAGGGCACGCCGTAGGCCTGGGCCACGGCGGCGAGCCAGCGCGCATCGACCGGGACGCGCTTGCCGGGGGCCGGCGCGCGCGCGACCGGGATCGCATCCTTCTCGCCCAAACCCTCGAAGAGATCGCCAAGGTGTAAAACCGGCCCTTCGACGACGACCTTGGTCTTCAGGAGCACCAGCCCTTGGGGCTGCGACCCGGCCGCGGCACTCGAGACGACGAGCAGGGTCAATACGAAGGCAGCGAACAAACGGCGCATGGCGCACCCTCCCTAATCAGCGGAGCTGGACGACGCTCGAGAGCATCTCGTCGGCGGCCTGAATCACCCGCGAGTTCATCTCGTAGGCCCGCTGGGCGGTAATCAGGTTGGTGATCTCGGCGACCACGTTGACGTTGGAGGTCTCGAGCGCGCCCTGCTGGATTTTGCCGAAACCGGGCGCACCAGGGGTTCCGATGGTGGCCAGACCGGAGGCCGTGGTCTCGAGGAACAGGTTGTCGCCGAGCGCCTGCAGGCCCGCTTCGTTCGGGAAGTTGGCGAGCTGGAGCTGCCCGACGTTTAGCGGCGCGGTCTGGCCCTCGATCGTGGCGAAGACCTGGCCCTGGGCGTTGATGGTGATGTCGACGGCATTGCTCGGGATCGTAACTCCCGGCTTTACCACATAGCCATTGGCGGTCACCAGGTCGCCGGCCGGGCTGAGCCCAAAGGCGCCGCTGCGCGTATAACCGGTCTGTGTACCGGGCAATTCCACCACGAATAAACCCTTGCCGTTGATCGCCACGTCCAGGTTGTTGTCGGTGATGACCAGGGCGCCCTGCTCGGTGATGCGGTAGACCGCCGCCGGCTTGACGCCGAGACCGATCTGAATGCCCGAGGGCACCACGGTGCCGGTATCCGAGGAATTGGTGCCGGCGCGCAGCAGGTCCTGGTAGAGCAGGTCGTGGAACTCCGCCCGCTGACGCTTGAAACCGGTGGTGTTGATGTTGGCGATGTTGTTGGCGATCACCTCGACGTTGAGTTGTTGGGCCAACATTCCCGTCGCGGCGATACTGAGCGAACGCATTGCGGTAATCCTTTCCTCTTCTTGTCCCTTACGCCTTCCAAATCCCTACGCTGGGGCCGTCAGGGCCTCGATGGCATCGAGAATTCGCTGGTGCTCCGTGTCGGCCAGCTTGGCCGCGGCCTGATAGGCGCGAACCGTGTCGATCATCCGGGTCATTTCGACCACACCCTTGACGTTGGAGCTCTCGACCATGCCCTGAAGAATCTCGGAGTCGTTCGTGGGTTGGGGCGTCTGGTCCTTGGCGTCGTACAGGCCGCTGCCCACTTTGCTCAGCGCCTGCGGGTCATCGAATCGGACGAGCTTGATCCGACCGATCTCGTTGGTGTCGGCGGAAATGGTTCCATCGCGCGTGATGGTGATGGTGCTGGCGGCCAGCGGGATCGCGATCGGCGCGCCGCCGCTGTTGAGCACCGGATGGCCTTCCGTGGTCACGATCTTGCCGAGCGCGTCGAGCTGAAAGACGCCGTGGCGCGTGTAGCGCGGACCGTCCGGCGTGTCGACCACGAAATAGCCGTCGCCGTGGATGGCCATGTCGAGCGAGCTGTTGGTTCCCACAAACGGCCCTTCGCTGAGGTCACGCACGAAGCCGACGTCGTGGACGATGCTGAGGAAATCGCCGGTGAGCGGATCCGTCTCGATGATCTCGGTGAAGATCAAGTTCTCGGCCTTGAACCCGGCGGTCTGGAGGTTGGCCAGATTCGTCGCGATCACGTCCATCTGGCGGTCGAGCACCGATTGACGGGCCAAGGCGATGATAAGAGAGTTTTCCATAGACTGTCCGCGTGATGTTGCGCTGTTCCGTGTCTCGATCGCGTCTCGATCGCGTCTCGATCGTCTCTCGGGTCGCCGGCAATGAGCGGCGCGATGTCTCTTGCATGACTCGTGCCACCTGGAAAGTCGTTGAAAAGCAAATGCTTGGGACGCCACCTCGCCTTGGTCAGGGGAATGCGGTGGGGAATTTTGGGCAGAGCTTGCCGGGCAGTTCTTGCCGTCGGCCGCGGCGCGCCGTCCGCACGCCGGACTTCAACCAGTTCTTAACCAGGCTCGCTTAGGATGGTTCTCAGATAAGCCTTTGTAAAACTAACGAGTCCCACGGGGATGGCTGATCAAACCAAAATCCAGGATCCGCATGTCGAGGACGACGGCGAAGGGGTGGACGGCGAAGCGCCGGTGCGCGCCCGTCGGTTACCGGGCAAGAAGCTGGTTCTCTTCATCGCGCTCCCGATGCTGCTCATCGGCCTGGCGGGGGCGGGCGTCTATTTCTCGGGGCTTGCCGATTCGCTGATCGGCGCGGAAGAGAACGAAGGCGAGCTGCTGACCGAGGAGGAAGAGGAAGGCCCCTCCGTCTATTACGAAATTCCCGACATGCTGGTGAATCTGAACAGCAGTGGCCGCAAGACCGGTTATCTCAAGATTTCGGTCAGCGTGGAGGTCGGTTCCAAGGCGGACGCCGAGAAAATCGAAGCGGTGCTGCCGCGCATCGTCGACAGCTTCCAGGTCTACCTGCGCGAGCTGCGGGTCGAGGATCTGAGCGGTTCGGCCGGACTCCAGCGCCTGAGGGAGGAATTGCTCATGCGCGTGAGCAACGCGGCCGCGCCGATCGCTGTAAGGGACATCCTGTTCCGCGAAATGCTTATCCAATGACGAACGAATGATGGCGGAAGAACCGGAAAACCAGGAATCGGAGGACGAAGGCGACCAGGAAACCATGCTTGCCGAATGGGAGGCCATGGCGGACGAGGGCGACGAAACGGAGGGCGAGACAGACGCCGCAAGCCTGGGCTCGACCCGTGTCCTCGATCAGGACGAAATCGACAGTTTGCTCGGCGTCGACGATGATGGCAGCGGCGACGGGGACAAGTCGGGCATTCAGGCGATCCTCAATTCCGCGCTCGTATCCTACGAGCGCTTGCCGATGCTCGAGGTCGTATTCGACCGCCTGGTCCGCATGATGTCCACGTCCTTGCGCAACTTCACTTCGGACAACGTCGAGGTGAGTCTGGACAACATCAGCTCGGCGCGGTTCGGAGACTACCTGAATTCGATCCCGCTGCCGGCCATGCTCGCGGTCTTCAAGGCGGAGGAATGGGACAACTTCGGCCTCATGACGGTGGACAGCGCGCTCATTTACTCGATCGTCGACGTGCTGCTCGGCGGCCGGCGCGGGACCGCTGCCATGCGCATCGAGGGGCGGCCCTATACCACGATCGAGCGCAACCTGGTCCAACGCATGGTGCATGTGGTCCTGGGCGATCTCTCGGCCGCCTTCGACCCGCTTTCGCCGACCACCTTCCGTTTCGAACGCCTGGAGACCAACCCGCGCTTCGCCGCCATCGCGCGCGGCGCGAACGCCACGGTGGTGGTCACGTTGCGCGTCGACATGGAGGACCGCGGCGGGCGCATCGAGTTGCTCATTCCCTACGCGACGCTGGAGCCGGTGCGCGAGCTGCTGCTTCAAATGTTCATGGGCGAGAAGTTCGGTCGCGACTCGATCTGGGAAGGCCATCTGACGGCCGAGCTGTGGCAGACCGAGATCGGGCTGGAGGCGGTCCTCGACCAGGTCGAGCTGAACCTGCGCGACGTTCTGAACTGGACCGAGGGCAGCCACCTCGAGTTGAACTCCACGCCCTCGTCCAAGGTCATCATGCGGTGCGGCGAGATTCCCATGTTCACGGGCTTCATGGGCCGCAAGGGGGGGCACATCGCGGTCCGGATCGCGGACAAGGTGATTCGTGAGTCGGGCTCCGACAGCGAGTGAGCCTGACCATGGACATCTCGCTCATCCTCGACGCCATCGTCGCGGTTCTCTTGATAACGACCATCGGCTTCGCGGTGGTCTTGAACCGGAGGCTCGGCGTGCTGCGCAACGCGAAGTCCGAGATCGAGGCGCTGATTGCCCAATTCGCCGAATCCACCGACAAGGCGGGCAGCGGCATCGAATTGCTGAAGGACGAGACCAAGCGCTCGGGCGAGGCGCTGCAGGGTAAGCTGGATGCCGCCCGCGCCTTGGTTGACGACTTGGCCTTTCTCCTCGAAAGGGGGAGCAGCCTGGCCGACCGTCTGGACGGTGCTGTCGGCGCGGCGCGGGCAAAAATCGCGACCGGTGGCGCGTCCAAGCGCGCTCAAGGCGCGCGGCACCCGGGGCGGCAGAGTTCGGTTACACCGGTCGGCGCCGATGGCAAGCCGGGAGATAACGCAAACACATCGGCCGGTGCTGACAGCGGGCCGGGCGACACCGCAAGCAGCGGCGCTCTTCCCGATAGGCCCGGGCCGGACTCCGGCGCGCGGGACCTGTCCGCGCAGGAGTCGGATTTGCTGAAAGCCCTGCAAGGGATGCGGTGATCGCTGCGCGGCGGGAGGAAATATTTTACCATGCGTTTACGTCTATTGCCGGTTCTCATCATCACCGCCTTGATCGCGCTGACCGTTCGGGTCGGCGATCTTTGGCAGGGATTGGGCTCCATGGCCCAGGCCCAGACGGCGTCGCAGGCCGAGACCAAGGCCGCCAAGACCACGGCCGCCAGACCACGGCCGCCAAGACCACGGCCACCAAGACCACAGCTACTGGGCAAGCCAAGCGCGGCGCGCGAACGCCCATACGGCGGCCAAAGGACGGAGAGACCGTTTATTCCAACGCCCCCACGCCCGCCGAGGTCGACTCCCTTCGGGTCCTGGATATGCCGGCGGACCCCTTCTCGATGACCGACGAGGAGATCGACCTTCTCCAGGCCTTGGCCGAACGGCGCCGGGAACTAGATCTGCGCGCCCGTCGGCTGGAGCAGCGCGAGATCTTGCTGCGGGCGGTCGAGCAGCGCATCGAGGAGAAAGCGGGCGGACTGAGGGTGCTGCTGAAGCAGCAGGAGGAGCAGACCGACGATCAGTACAAGAGTCTGGTGAAGATTTACGAAAGCATGAAGCCCAAGGATGCCGCGCGGATCTTCGAGGAAATGGATCTGGCGGTCCTGATGCCGGTGGTCGAGCGGATGAAGGAACGCAAGACCGCGCCGATCCTGGCCAAGATGAATCCGGTCAAGGCGACGGCCATAATCACCCAGCTCGCCCAGCGCCGTAAAGCGCCGACCGAAAACGCCGAAAAGCAATAACGGACGGCGAAGCGGCCCGAAGTCCCTACATTATTTACGCAGTCTTAACCGAGCTTTGGTAGGCTTCGCCTCGGATTTCTTGGAAGAGGGGTATTTGGCTGCGGCTGCCCCGAAGAGAGGAGTAGGCAATGGCTGGCGTCAACAAGAACATGCCGATTCTCATCGTGGATGACTACAAAACCATGCTGAGAATCATCCGCAATCTGCTCAAGCAGCTCGGCTTCAACAACGTGGACGAGGCCATTGACGGCAGCTCGGCCCTGCAGAAGCTTCGCGACAAGGACTGCGGCCTGATCATCTCCGACTGGAACATGGAGCCGATGAGTGGCCTTCAGTTGCTCAAGGAGGTTCGGAAAGACGTCAAGCTCAAGGAGCTTCCGTTCATCATGATCACGGCCGAGAGCAAGAGCGAGAACGTGATCGCCGCCAAGGAAGCCGGCGTCAGCAACTACATCGTCAAGCCGTTCAATGCCGCGACCCTGAAGGGCAAGCTGAACACGGTTCTCGGCAGTTTCTAAGGGGCCCCGCTCATGGCGCTGCCGACCCTCAACCAGGAAATTGAGCAGCAGCTCCACGACCTGTCCCGGACCGGATCCTGCATCGACCCCAAGGACATCCTCGAGGTCGTCGAGAGCATCATGGTCTCGATCTCGGGCGACCACGCGAGCCTGAACCACCGCCTGCATGCCGACATCGAGGCGCTGGCCAACTACATCAACGCCGCCAAGGCCGAGATCTCGGATATCAAGGCCGACAAGATCAACAGGGAATTCCTGCCCGAGGCCAGCGACCAGTTGATCGCCATCGTCGGAGCCACCGAGCAGGCCACCAACGACATCTTCGAAGCGGTCGAGTTAATCGAGGAATTGACGGAAAAGATGACCGCGGAAACGGCCGAGCGGGTGACCGAGGCGGTCACGCGCGTCTATGAGGCCTGCAGTTTTCAGGACATCACCGGTCAGCGCGTTTCCAAGGTGGTCACGGCGTTGCAAAACGTCGAGACCAAGGTCCATGCGCTGCTCCAGGCCTTTGGCGAGGAGAGCGGGGCCGAAGGGCGCGCGGCTGCGCCCGACACCGGTGTCGACGGCGCGACCCCGGCGTCCTCGGACGAACATCTGATGACCGGCCCGCAGATGCCGGGTGAGGGCAACAGCCAGGACGACATCGACGCCCTTCTGGCCAACTTCGATTGATCCATCATGACCGCTGCGGTACCCACCGGCCGCGACCGCGAGGCCAGCAGCAACATCGTGCCGCTGCTCAGCCTGATGCTCATCCTGCTCGCCTTTTTCATCCTGTTGAACAGCCTGTCGGAGTTCGAGGCGGACAAAACCCAAGCCGTCATCGAAAGCGTCAACCGGGCCTTCAACGGCAAGATCGAATCGGGGGACCGGACTCCGGCCTACAGCGCCACGCTCGGCGCGCTGCCCGAGGCCGAGGCCAAGATGCGGGAGGTCGGCAGCCTGTTCGAGGCGATCGTTCCCTCCGCGCGGGTCAAGCGGATCCGGCGCGCCAAGGCGGTTCGCGTGGAGCTGCCCGCGGCCTCCTTTTTCCGACCGGCGGGGGTACGGCTGCGTCCGGGCGGTGAATTCCTGATCCAGCGCCTCGCGCGATTGCTCGCGCGTGATCCCCGCGGCGGCCCGAGTTACGACCTGGAGGTCCTGCTCGGCGTCGGCGCGCCGCCCGCCGGCGGCGCCGGGCCGGTGACGCCCGATCCCCGCTCCCTCGAAGTTCGCCGCGCCGCGCTGCTGGCCCAGCGCCTCGTCGAAGAGGGCCTGCGCCCTCCAATGCTTTCGATCGGCCTGTTGCCCAGGCAACCGGGGACGCTACGCTTCGTCGTGCGCGTGCGCCGGGATCCGGCCACCTCCGGGCGCCGCGCTACGGGGGCGGAGTAGGGGCCATGGCCGGCCCGCGCCCCGCCAGCCACAGCGACGGTCCCAAAACCGGGGCCGCGTCGTCTTTCCTTCCCCGGCTCGCGAAACCAGGCTGGGTCGGCTCGGCGAACCAGGCCTGGATGATCACATTCACCGACCTCGTCGCGCTGATGCTGGCGTTCTTCGTGCTGCTCTTCGCCATGTCGCAGGTCGAGCAGAAAAAATGGCAGGGACTCGTCGATTCGCTGAACGCCGATCTCAACGCCCTCAAGTCGGTCGAGCGCGTCAAGCCGGCGCTCGATTATCACCCGGAGGACGAAGCGGTCCTCCCCGGCGCCGACCTGGACTATCTGGCGTCCGTGTTGCGCCAGCAAATCGCGGCGCACGCCTTGTTGGCGCGCGGCACGATCCGACGACTGCCGGACCGCCTGGTCGTCTCCCTGCCGGCCGATCTGCTATTCCGGGCTAATGCCACCACCCTCGCACCCGGGGCCAGGGACGCGGGCTTCGCGCTCGGCGGGGTGCTGCGCAACCTGAACAACCGGATCGAGGTGGCGGCCCGCGTACGACACAGCGACCGGGCGCACGGGCGGCGCTCCGACTGGCAACTGGCGCTGGCCCGCGCCGCGCTCTTCACCGGCATGTTGACGCGCGCCGGTTACCGAGGTCCGATCGTAGCGCGCGGCATTGTGGAGAGCCGCGCCGGGGGGCAGGCGCCCGCGTCGAGCGCGGAGCCTGGCGGGCTCCAGGGCGATCGCCTCGATATCGTGATTCACGAATTTGCCCGGGAGTCGCAATGATGCCCGGGTCGCGCCTGCTTTACCTCGTCCTTGCCGTGCTGGTCGCCGCCGGCGCCCCGGCCGTCGGCGTCTGGGCCGCCGAGCGGGTCGCGGTGCGGGTCGGCGAGCATCCGGGGTTCAGCCGGATCGTGTTCGACTGGAGCCGGCCCGTGGGCGCGCGCGTCGAGCGGCAAGGGGGGCAAGGGGGATACGTCGTTCTGCGCTTCGACCGCGTGGGCGAGCTCGACCTCGCGCGCTTCCGGGCCGATCCGCCGCCCGAGGTTTCGCGCATCGCGGCCAGGCCCGAGGGCGACGGGCTGGTCGTGACCCTGACCGTCGTCCCCGGCGCCAAGACCCGGCTGTTCGAGAGCGAAGGCAAGACCGTCCTCGACGTTCTCAAGCCGGGCACGCTCGATGATGCACGGGCCACCACGCCCGAAGACTGGCGCCGCCGCCGAGCGGCCGGGCGGTCCGAGGCGAAGTCGACGCCGGCCCCGGTGCCCGAGCGCCGGCCGAGCCCGCCCAAGGCCGGGGACGCCGCCGCGGCGCAGGCCGCCAAGGTCGGCGATCCGAAGGCGCGCGCCGGGACGCCGCCCGCGCGCGGCGCCCCAATCTCGCTTCTACCCCCGGCCACGTCCGAGTCCGAGCCGAAATCCGCCGACCGGTCCGCCGCCCCGGAGAAGGCCCCCGGGAAGGTCTCGGAGAAGGTCTCGGAAAAGGCCGGGAAAAATGCACCCGGATCGCAGGACGCAAAGGCCAAGACCGTTGCCCCGGCCGCGCCGGCCGAGACCAAAACCAAGGCCGAGACCAAAACCAAGGTCGGGCCCAAGGCCAAACCCGGTCGGGCGGCCTCGGCCTCGTCGGACAAGCAGCCCCGGGGCACGGTCTCTGCAACGGGCCTGGCGGCCGCCGGGGTTCCCTCCATGCCAAGCGGCGAAGCGTCCGGCGCGAGTCCGGTGCTGGTCTCCAGCGGCTCCGCGCCGGTCCTGATCGAAACCTCCCCGATGCCCGGCAGGTCCTTGTCGCGCGGCATCCCGCGGGCGCTGCGCTTCGATTGGCCGGAGGTCACCGCGGCCGCTGCCTTCCGGCGCGGCGGCAAGCTCTGGCTCGTCTTCGACCGTCCGCCGACCGGCGATCTGGCGGGCGACATCAGTCGGATGGCGCCGGAGCTCGAACCGGTCGAGCAGTTCGAAGTGGCGGGTGCGACGGTCATCCGCTTTGCCGCACCGGCCATGCTGACCGCCAATCTGCGCCGCGAGAAGGCGGCCTGGATCGTCGATTTGCAGCCTGGGGTTCCCGACGGCGGGACGGAGATCGAAGTGCTGGTCGAGGGAAGCGCGGCGCGCGCCCGGGTTGTGTACCGGGTCGAAACGCCCGGACGCATGGTCTCGTTCATCGACCCGGACCTGGGCGATCGCTTGATCGTCGTGCCGGTGCCCACCGCCCAACTGGGGCTCCGTGTGACCCGGGAGTTCCCTCAGTTCCGAGTGCTCGCGAGCCATCAGGGCCTGGTTTTCCAGCCGCTTTCCGAGAGCCTCCAGGTCGAGGTGACGGCGAAGGCCGTGGTGCTGCGCGACCGCGAAGGGTTGATCGTTTCGCGCGGTTCGAGTCTGGCGCTTTTGAAGTCCAACGTGGCGGCGCCGCGCCGGGGCCCGAGGCTGTTCGATCTCGATGCCTGGCGGCGCGGCGGCGCGGAGCGGTTCCGGGTCAACAAGCATATGCTGCAAGGGGCGCTCGCCCGGGCGGAGCCCGCGCACGCCGACGCGGCCCGCTTCGAGCTCGCGCGGTTCTACTTCGCCCACGGCCTGGCTTCCGAGGCGCTTGGCATGTTGCGTCTGGCTGGGCAGACGGATCCGCGCATGGCGTTGGATCCGCGGCTGCGCCTCGTCGAGGGCGCGAGTGAATTTTTGACCGACGATCTCGCGGGCGCGGCCGAGGTGCTCTTCGATCCGTCGCTCGCGGGCGAGTGGGAGGCCGATCTATGGCGCGCCGCGCTGGCCGCCGCCCGCCTCGATTGGGGTCTCGCCGCGACCGGCTTCGCGCAGACCGAGGCGTTGATCGCGGCCTATCCGCATGCCGTGCGGGTCCGCTTGCGGCTGCTCGCCGCCGAGGCGGGGCTCGCGGTGGGCGACCATGAGGGCGCCGAGCGCTACCTCGAGGCGGTGCGCCGGGACGATCCGAGCCACACCGAGGAGGCGCAGGTCGCGTTCCTGGTGGCGCGCCGCCTGCATCTCGATGGCGATACCGAGACCGCGGCCGCGCTGTGGCGAAGAGTGGCGGCGGGCAAGCACGCGTCGTCGCGGATTCGGGCCCGTCTCGCCTTGCTCGATCTGGCGCTGGAAGACGGCTCGACCACCACCGAACAAGCGATCGAAGAGTTGGAGCGCCTGCGCTTCGCCTGGCGCGGCGACCGCTTCGAGTTCGCGCTCTTGCAGCGCCTGGGCGATCTCTACGTCCTGCGCGGGGACTACCGAAAGGGGCTGCGCCTGTTGCGCCGCGCGGCCTCGCATACCCAGAATTCCGAAGTTTCCCGGGCGGCGGCAAGCCGCATGCGCGTGATTTTCACCAATCTCTTCAGCGGCCAGGCGGACGCCAAGCTGCCGCCGTTGAAGGCGCTCGCGTTGTTCGAGGAGTTCAAGGAGTTGACGCCGCCGGGGCCGAAAGGGGACGAGGTGATCCTCCGCCTCGTGGACCGGTTGGTCGCGGTCGATCTGCTCGACCGCGCGGCCGGCATCCTCGAATCGCAGGTCGAATACCGGCTTCGGGGAACCGCCAAGGCCCGGGTCGCGGCGCGCCTGGCGTTGGTCCGCCTGTTGAACCAGGAGCCCGCCAAGGCCGTGGCGGTCCTGAAAGCCAGCGCGCTGCCGGATCTCCCCGACGGCCTGGTCGGTGAGCGCCGCATCCTGCGGACCCGCGCGCTGCTGCAACTGGACCGGGCGGACGAGGCTCTGGTTTCGCTCGGCACAGACGACAGCGTCGAGGCGCTACGCCTGCGCGCCCAGATCCTTTCGCACCAGGAGAACTGGCCGGCCGCGGTGCTCGCGCTCGAGCGCCTGGTGCCGGCGACCCCGCCGTCCGAGCGTCCGTTGCGCGAAGCCGAAAGCGACGCCGTGCTCGACCTGGCGGTGGCGCTGACCATGGCCGGCGAGCGTGACAAGATCCTGGCGCTGGGGCGGACCTACGAGGACGGCATGTCGCGTGGGCCGAACAAGCATGCCTTCGCCCTGCTGGTCGGCGATCTGGAGCCGAACCGGGTCAAGTCGGCCGCCGAGGAATTGGCTCAGGTCGATCAGGTCGAGGCGTTCCTGGCCAGCTACCGCAAGCGCACCGGAGCGAGCGGCCAAGCCACTACTCAATAACGCATCGGGCCGGGCGGCGCGCCGGCCCACTCCAGTGCGCTTTCTTGCTTTGGCGTTGCGACCGGCGGGTCGGCGCCGGGCTGGTGCGATTCCACGTTAGTGGAACTTGCTCTAGATCCCGTAGCTTTGCACCAGGGAGCCGGCGACCAGGTACCAGCCGTCGACCAGGACGAAGAAGATCAGCTTGAAGGGCAGGGAGATCATGATGGGGGGCAGCATCAGCATGCCCATCGACATGAGCACCGAGGCCACCACCATGTCGATGATGATGAATGGCAGGAACAGCAGGAAGCCGATCTCGAAGGCCCGGCGCAACTCGGAGATCATGAACGCCGGAATGAGCGAGCGCATCGGCGTCTCTTCGGGCGTGGCGATCGGTCCGGTCTCGGCCATGTCCAGGAACAGCTTGAGGTCCTGCTCGCGGACGTGGTCGAGCATGAACTCGCGGACTGGTTCGGTCGCCTTTTCCAGGGCCTCCATCTCGGTGATGTCCTCGGCGACCATGGGCTGGATCGCCTGGTCATAGATTCGTTCCAGCGTCGGCATCATGATGAAGGCGGTCAGGAACAGGGCCAGGCTGATGAGCACCGAGTTGGGCGGCGTCTGCTGGATGCCGAGCGCACTGCGCAGAAACGACAGCACCACCACGATGCGGGTGAAAGAGGTGAGCATGACCAGGATCGACGGCGCCAGGCTCAGGATCGTAAGTAGCACGACCAGTTGGATGAGCCGGTTGGCGGTCGAGCCGCTGGTCTCGTCGCCCAGGTCGAACTGAAGCATCTGCGCGAGCGCTGGCTCGGGCACCAAGGCCACGGCCAGGAGGGCGAGAACGCCCAAGACGAGCGCGCTTGGCCGCATCATGAGGTCTGCCTCTTCGCCTCGGGCATCTCCACCTCGGGCATCTTCCCAGCGGGCGTTTCCGCTTGTGGCACGGCGGCGCGCGCCGGAGAGGCGGCGTCCCGCGGCGCCTGGATGGCGCTTTCCAGGAGCAGGTCCTGGTTCGGTCCGAGCAGCACCAGGTGCTCGCAGCCGTCGCGACGCAGCAGCACGAGCTTGCGCCGGGAATCGAGCACCCTGACCTCGACCACGGACAGCCGGGGTGACTTGCCCCTGTTCGGGGTCAGTTGGCCGCCGAACCCGAAGCGCCGCGCCGCCCAGGCGAGGCCGCCGATGAGCGCGAGCACCAGGACCAAGGCGAGCATGAAGCGGATGTAGACGTCGAAATCCATACACGCTCCATCAGGCGTGAGGGCACTTTACGGGCCTCACTTTTCGGGTTCCGCATTCTTCGAATAGGCGCTGTGCGCGAGCCGCCGCCCGGCGGCGTTGCCTATCTGGCTCTTCAACTCTTCCATCTTCGCCTCGATCGACCGGCCGAGCCGTCCGAAATCGTCGATGATCGCGACCAACCGGGGTTGCACGTAGCGGCCATCTTCGGCGGGAAGCCCCTCGATCCGGCAGCAGAGGTCCTCGATGTCGCCCTCCAACGAAGACAGATCGAGGAGCGAGTCCGCCGCCAGCTCGGCCTGGGCGCGGGCGATAATTCCGCCAAGCGCCTGCAGCTCGACGATAATCTCGGCGCTCGGGGTCATGCTCCGGGATCCGATACGGCCGTGGCTTGGACCCGGTAGACGTAGGACAGGATCTCGGCCACGGCGGCGAGCGCTTGCAGCGGAATTTCGCTGTCGATCTCCATGGTCGCCAGGATCTCGGCCAAGTCGGCGTCGCTACGCACCCGGATCCCGCGGTCGAAGGCGATCTGCAGAATCTGCTCGGCGAGCGCGCCGCGCCCCTTGGCGACCACGCGCGGCGCCCCCGACCGGCCCGGGTGGTTGTCGATGGCGACCGCCAGCGGTCTCTGGTCGGGTGTGTCCCGCTCGGACCTCGGCGTGTCGAAATAAACGGATTCGTCCACCACGGCGATCAAGCGTCCTCGTGCGATGGGTCAAAGGCGAGGCTTGGGCGCACGCGAGATGCACGCCGGTGGCGCCCGTCGATCCATCCTGGCGCAACATGCTTAACGAAAGGTTTAGGGTGGCGCCGAGCGGGTCGTAGCCGACCCGCAGGCCTAATCCGATGGTTTCGAGTCGCCCTTGAATGGCCCGCGGCCGGGCTGACCACGGTTCTTCATGGCCTGGGCGAGTGTCTCGCCGCCCGCGGCCGCGGCCCGGTTCTCGGCCTGAATCCGCTCGAAAATCTCGCGCCGCAGCACGGTCGCATCGGTCGGAAACGTGAAGCCTAGCTTGATCGACTTGCCCCGGATATCGATGACGGTCACCTCGATATTATCGTTAATGATGACCGACTCGCCGATTTTGCGTGTCAGATAGAGCATGCCGGCTCCCTCCTGTGCCGGGTCCCCCAAGCGCGCCGGAAAGCGCGCCGCAACCCCCTAACTAAACAGCATTCGAGGAGAAATAAAACCGATTTTACGCAATGTTAACGCAACGAGCCCGATAATGACCGTCCCGAGGGCCTCCGGCCCGAGCGGCCGCCACGTCACCGGGAGAGGCATGGAAGGAAAATTCAACATTTTCGCGGTTTTGGGCAAGCGCTTGGACTGGCTGAGCCAGCGCCAGCGGGTGCTTGCCGAGAACGTCGCCAATGCCGACACGCCGAACTACGTACCGCGCGACCTCGACGAGGCGGAGTTTGGGCGGATCTTGCGCAGCCAGCTGTCCCCCGTCGATCCCAAGATGACCCACGCGGCGCACCTGCGGGGCACGGCGCAACGCGGCGGTCCGGCGAACAGCGTGCGTCAAAAGGACCCCTACGAGACCTCGCCGTCGGGCAATGCGGTGATTCTCGAGGAGCAGTTGATCAAGGTCACCAAGACCCAGTCGGACTATCAGACCATCGTCAACCTGTACCGCAAGCAGATGGACATGGTCCGGACCGCACTCGGGCGCGGCGGCTGATGATGCCGGCGCTTAATACCAAAGGTCCTTGATAATGACCCATAGAGACGGCTTCCCAAGGTTTTCGGCCAGGAGCGCGTGGCGTAGCGATGCGGGACATCGCAAGCCATGCGCCCCGTCCACAAGAATTGGGCCGTCCGAAAGCCTTGGGAAACCACCGTTCCGGTCGGGCAGGCGAACCGCCGGAGGGCGTCGGAAAGCCTTGACGATGTCCCGCATCGCCCGCGGCTTCCCTCCTACCCGCCCGTTGGCCCGACGGATCGCCGGCCCGATCTCTATGGGTCATTATCAAGGACCTTTGGTATAAGGAGGAGGCTGGATGGCGGATCTGAGCAAATCCATGAACATCTCGGCGGCCGGCATGAAGGCGCAGGGCACGCGCTTGCGCATCATTTCCGAGAACATCGCCAACGCCGGCTCGACGGCGCTCACGCCGAACGGCGAGCCCTACCGGCGCAAGCTGGTGACCTTCGGCACCACGCTCAACCGCGAGCTCGGCACGGAGCTGATCGACGTGCAGAAGGTTTCGCGCGACCCGTCCGATTTCGGCCTGCGCTACCAGCCCGGCCATCCGGCCGCCGATGCGAGCGGATACGTGAAGACCGCGAACGTCAACACGCTGATCGAGATGACCGACATGCGCGAAGCCCAACGCAGCTACGAGGCCAACCTCCGCGTGATGCAGGCGGCGCGCGCCATGCTGCAGCGGACCATCGATCTGCTGCGCTAATACCAAGAAGCGCCGAGTTTTCCAGCGGCCGCCAGGAAGGCGGCCGCCAATTCGCCAGGAAGGCCGAGGGCAGGGGCGTGTTTCGCCCCGGGAGATTTGCCATGGCCATCAATTTCACCGACGCCGTCAAGGCGTACGAGAAGATCGCGCGGCACGACGCGATTCCGGGCCCCGGCGGCCCGCAAATCAAGGGCGGCGCGGATTTCTCCGATGTCCTGCGCGAAGCTACCGAAGGCGCCATGGGGGCCCTGCGCGAGGGCGAGCGCCAGACCCTGAAGGCAGCGGCCGGAACCGCCGACTTGAACGACGTGGTGATGGCGGTGGGCAAAGCCGAAATGACGCTGCAAACCGTGGTCGCGCTGCGCGACCGCGTGATCCAGGCCTACCAGGAAATTATCCGGATGCCGATCTAGGCGCGTGTCGGCGCCGGCGAGCCGTGCGACGGCCGTAAGAGCACCCGAAAAAAAGGGTTTAAGGGGCCAATGAACTCCGCCGACGTCATGGAGGTCTCGCGTGAAGCCGTCGTGGTCATGCTCAAGATCGGCTCGCCGGTCCTGCTGCTCGCCCTCACCGTCGGCCTCGTCATTTCGTTGTTTCAGGCGCTCACCCAGATGCAGGAAATGACCCTGACCTTCGTACCGAAAGCCCTCGTCATCGTCGTGTCGCTGATGGTTTTCCTGCCCTTCATGCTCGGGGTTCTCGTCACCTTCACCGAGGGCCTGATGGACCGGATCGTCGCGTTGGGCTAGCCGGCCATGCTCGAAGAGCTTCTGCCCGCCGGAATCTTCACGATTTTGCTGGTCTTCGTGCGCGTCGGCGCGGCCATGATGATTCTGCCGGGCTATGGGGAGCCGTACGTTTCTCCGCGTCTGCGCCTGCTGCTCGCGCTGATGATCTCCATGGTCGTGGCTCCGGTTCTGTCGGGGACCCTGCCGGCGATGCCCGAGAGCGCCGCCATGCTGGTCCTGGTCATACTGGGCGAGGTCCTGATCGGGGTCTTCCTGGGGACGCTCTCGCGCCTGTTCCTGGCCGCGCTGACCACGGCGGGCATGCTGATCGCCTACATGAGCACCATGGCGAACGCGCTGACCCTCGACCCGATCGCCGCGCAGCAGGGCTCGATCGCGGGATCGTTCTTGTCCGTCGTCGCGTTGCTCACGATCGTCACCCTCGACCTGCATCACCTGATGCTGATGGCCGTGATCGACAGCTACCAGCTGTTCATCCCGGGCCAGGTGCCACCGGTCAGCGATTTTTCCGATCTGATGGCGCGCACGGTCTCCAAGACCTTTCTGCTGTCGTTTCAGATCGCCGCGCCTTTCGTGGTCGTGGGGCTCATATTCTTCCTGGGCGTGGGCCTGCTTGGCCGGCTGATGCCGCAGATGCAGGTCTTCTTCGTCGCGATGCCGCTGCAGATCGCCGTCGGCATTGCCGTCCTGTTCATCGCGCTACCCATGATGTTGCGCTGGTTTATCGGCAGCTTCCAGGACACCCTGCTGCCGTTCGTCTCGATTTAGAAGCGGGTAATGGAGCGCCCGGCGGGGGATTGCCGCGGCGGTCGGATGGGCCATGGCCGAAAACACTCAAGACGATTCACAAAAAACAGAGGAACCGACACAGCGGCGGCTCGAGCAGGCGCGCGAGAAGGGCCAGGTCGCGAAGTCCCAGGAGGTCACCCATTGGTTCATGATCCTGGCGGCCGCGCTCTTCATCGGCGTTTTCGGCGAATCGTTCGCCAAGGGGATCGTGAGCAGCCTGTACCGTTTCGTGGAGCAGCCCCATAGCATCCGGCTCGACGGCGGGCAGCTGCGCGATGTCCTGATCGAGACCATGGGCCAGCTCGGGCTGGCGGTGCTGGCGCCGGTGATCGTGGTGATGTTGGCGGCCTTCATAGCCGGCTTCATTCAGAACGGCTTGGTGTTCTCGACCGAAACGATCACGCCCAAGCTGGAGAAACTGTCGCTGATCAAGGGCCTGAAGCGCCTGTTCTCGAGCCGTTCGCTGGTGGAATTCGCCAAGGGCGTGAGCAAGATCGCCATCGTCGGTGCGGTCGTGGTGCTGCTCCTGTGGCCGGAGCGCGAGATCATGTTCAACGTCACCTCGTTGGGCGTCGCGCAATTCATGGGGGTGCTGCAGAGCCTGGCGGTCCGCGTACTTGTCGGCGTCCTTGCGGTCATGACGGTGATCGCGATCCTCGACTTTCTCTATCAGAAGCAAAAGCACCTAAAAGAGCTTCGCATGTCGAAGCAGGATCTCAAGGAGGAGTACAAGCAGACCGAGGGCGATCCGATGATCAAGGCGCGCCTGCGCCAGATCCGTACGGAACGGGCGCGCCGGCGCATGATGGCCGCCGTGCCCGATGCCGACGTGGTGATCACGAACCCGACCCACTACGCGGTTGCCCTCAAGTACGAACACGAGAAGATGGAGGCGCCGGTGCTGGTCGCCAAGGGCATCGATTCGATTGCCTTCCGCATGCGCGAGGTCGCCGAGGAGCACGATGTTCCCGTCGTTGAAAATCCACCGCTTTGCCGGGCGCTCTACGACGGCGTCGATCTGGATCAGGCGGTCCCGGCCGAGCATTACAAGGCGGTCGCCGAGATCATCGGCTACATCATGCGCCTCAAGGGCAAGCTGTCGGGGCGCCGTGGGACCGCACGCCGATGACCGCAGGCGCCTTGCCGCGCACCTTGCCGGGTGCGGGGCGGGTGTGGTTAAAGTGCCGGCGCGGATTCGCTTCCCCGGGGGGTCACGTCATGACGCGCGCGGCGCGCTTGCTGGTCGGCTTCGCAGTGCTGCTCTTCGGAACGCCGGATCTGGCCGCCCAGACAGGCGGCGAGGCGGCGTCATCGGCATCCGCGCCGATCGATTGGCTCGAGGCGGTATTTTTCGCCGCCCTGGCGATCACCGCGGTCGCGATTGCCGCCGCCTTGGTCGCGGTGCGCCGGCTTCGGCGCGCCAACGCCCTGCAGAACGACATCTTCGGCGCGGTGCCGCAGCCGCGACAGGTCGTCGATTCGCAAGGCGGAACGATTCTCGCCAACAAGGCGTTCTACGATTTCTTCGGCGGCGTCGAGAAACCGACCCCCGAGCTTCTCGCCGCGGAGGTGGCGGGTGACGACGAGGCGCGCGATCAGCTCGACCGCTTGGCCGCCAACGCGCGCAACGGTATCCCGGGTTACGCGGAATTGCCGGTGCGCGCACGCGGCGGGTCGGAAAACGCCGGGGCGAACGGCGGCGGCGGCCAGTCTGAATGGCGCTACGTGGCGGCCTATCCGGTCGCCGGGCGCCCGGGCACGGTGCTCTGGATGGTCGACGACATCACCATGCGCCGGCAGCTGGAGCAAGTCGTTCGCGAGGAGCAGGAGCGTTTCGTCGATCTACTGGAGCGCGCGCCGATCGGGTTCTACTCGGTCGACGGCGACGGCAAGTTCCTGTTCGCCAATCAGACGCTCTGCGACTGGCTGAACCTGTCGCACGAGGACCTCGAAAGCGGCGCGATTCACCTGCACGACGTGATCGCCGAGGCCTTGCCCGAGGGAACGCCGCCCTACGATCCCTTCGGCCGCGGCGGCGACGTCCTGCGCGGCGAGATCGCGCTCAAGGGCCTGGACGGTGTCCGATTCCAGGCTTCGATCAGCCAGGATGTCGTTCCGGGCGCGGACGGTCGAGGATTGCGCACCCGCTCGGTCGTGCGTCACCTGTCGCGCGAACGGGCCATGGCCGAGGCGCTCGAGCGCTCCGTCCAACGCTTCGAGCGGTTTTTCCTCGAAGCACCGGTCGGTATCGCGTTGCTCGATTCGAGCGGCCGGCTGACCGAATGCAATCGCGCTTTCAGCGCCCTAATCGGCACGCAGACCGAGGGCCTGACCGGAGTTTCGCTCTTCGACTTGGTCAACGAAAAGGATCGCGAGGCGGTCCGCGCGATGCTCGCCCCAAGGGATGAGGACGAAGCTGACGGAAGCCAGACACCGCTCGAGGTCCGTTTCGGAGGCGCGGGCGATACCGTCTGCTCGATGTTCGTGACGGGTATCGCGGATCGGGTCGGAGAGGCCAGCGGCTTTATCACCCACTTCATCGACACTACGGAACAGAAGAACCTGGAGCTCCAGTTCTCCCAATCGCAAAAGATGCAGGCGGTCGGCCAACTGGCCGGTGGCATCGCGCACGATTTCAACAACCTGCTGACCGCGATGATCGGCTTCTCCGACCTGTTGCTGCTGCGCCACCGCCCGGGCGACCAGTCCTTCGCCGACATCATGCAGATCAAGCAGAACGCGAACCGCGCGGCGAACCTGGTGCGCCAGCTGCTCGCCTTCTCTCGCCAGCAGACCCTGCAGCCGCGCATGCTCAACCTAACCGACATTCTGACCGAACTGTCGCACCTGTTGCGGCGCTTGATCGGCGAGAATATCGAGCTGGACATGATCCACGGCCGGGATCTGGATTTGGTGAAGGCGGACCAAGGTCAGTTGGAGCAGGTCATCATCAACCTGGCGGTCAACGCGCGCGACGCCATGACTGAAGGCGGCAAGCTGACGATCCGGACCTCCAACGAGACAGTCCGGCGCGAACGCAAATACAAGGCCGAGGTCATGCCGCCGGGCGACTACGTCATGGTCGAGGTCGAGGACGACGGCTGCGGCATCGAGCGCGAGATCCTGGACCGGATCTTCGATCCCTTCTTCTCGACCAAGGACGTGGGTCAGGGGACCGGTCTCGGACTGTCCACGGTCTACGGCATCGTCAAGCAGACCGACGGGTTCGTTTTCGTCGACAGCGAGGTCGGCCGGGGCACGAGGTTCTCCATCTACCTGCCGCAATACGCCGAGACGGCCGCCGGCGCCGCGGTCGTGGACGATTCCGAGGCGAAGGAGACCCGGGACCTGACCGGCATGGGCACGATCCTGCTGGTCGAGGACGAGGATGCGGTGCGCTCGTTCAGCGCCAGGGTGCTGACGAACAAGGGATACAAGGTATTCGAGGCGGACTCGGGCGAATCGGCGCTGGCAGTCCTCAAGGATCACCTTGGTTCGGTCGACCTGCTGATCACGGACGTGGTCATGCCCCGCCTGGACGGGCCCAGCCTGGTGCGCCAGGTGCGCGAAGATCAGCCCGACCTGAAGGTCATTTTCATCTCCGGCTATACCGAGGACGCCTTCCGCAAGCGCCTGGGCCAGGACAGGGGCATCCATTTTCTGCCCAAGCCGTTCAGCCTCAAGCAGTTGGCCGCCAAGGTGAAGGAGGTCTTGGGCGAAGACGACACGGCGACCCGGACCGAGTCTTCGACGCCGTCGCGAAGCGCCGCGGGAATCGGCCGCTCGGCGGAACTCTAGAGCATTTTCGGTTTAGGCGGAATCAGCCCGCACCCCCGCCTGGCTCAGGTTCGGGGTCGGGTCGGCCGCTCGGCGGGCAGCCACAGGCAGACCCGCGTGCCGGATGTTCCGGCGCGGTCGATCTCGATGCCGCCGCCGTGCTGCTCCATGATCCGCTTGACCACGGGCAGACCGAGACCCACGCCGAATCCCTTGGTGCTGAACAACGGCTCGAAGATCCTGGGCAGGACATCCGCCGGGATGCCCGGGCCGCGGTCCTCGAAGATCACCTCGACCCGTCCGTTCTTCCTTTGCGTCTTCACCGACAGGACGGCGTTATCGGCATCGGTGGCCTCTCGGCCGACCTCTCCGGTCATGGCCTGACAGGCGTTGTCGAAGACGTTGATGATCGCGCGGCGGAAACGATCGCGGTCGAACGGCACCGTCGTGCCCGCCAGGCCGAAGTCCCGGCGCAGCGTGATTTCGGCGGGCAGGGCCTGCTCCTTCAGTGTCAAGTCCAGCCAGGCATCGATGGGCGTGGGCTCCGGCTCGAGCCCCGAGATGCGGGTGAAGTCGAGCAGCTCGTCGATGATACGGTCGCAGCGGATGACGCTGCGGTCGATGCGCTCCAGCGCGCGCTGGACGCGTGGCGTGATCTCGTTCAAGCCGTCGCGCACGATGAAGTTGGAGGTCCGGATCACGCCCAGGGGATTGCGCAGCTCGTGACTGACCGTGGCCGTCAACTGGCCGAGCGTCGCCAGGCGCTCCTGGCGCAGGAGATCCGCCTGCGCCGCGCGCAACTCGGCGGTGCGCTCCTCGACCCGCCGCTCGAGCTCATCGTGGGCCATCCTTCTTTCGGTTACGTCCACGGCCATGGAGATAACGAAACGCCGTCCATCGGGGAGCCGCCCGAGGGGTGCGGTGCGGAAGTCCCATATCCGTCGTTCGCCCCGAGCCGTGGTGACGGAAGCCTCGTGTTCGAATGGCTCCTCGATTTCGCAAAGCCGACGGATACGGTCTCGCACACGCTCTTTGTTGGCGTCGTAAGCCTTCTCGGTCCAGTCGTGAATGGTCGGTATGTCGGCATGGGAATAGCCGGACAACTCGGACCATCTCTTGCTGATCATCAATACCTCGCCACCCTCGGCGTGCATCATGATCGGGATCGGCGCGTCGAGCACGGACCGCTGCAAGCGTTCCTCGCTCCGGTGCAGCGCCTCTTGCGCCCGCTTGCGCTCGGTAACATCTGTGGCGATTGCGCCAAGGCCCGAAATGTTCCCGTCGGAATCTCGGATCGGAAACTTGATCATATGCAGGGTGTGAACGCCGTCCTCGAAGAGCACGTCGTCCTCCTGCTCTATCGTCCGCCCGCTTTGCAATACCGCCAGGTCATGCGCCCTCGTAGACGTGACGAAATTCTCTTGGTGATGGATGTCTCCGGGCAGCTTGCCGCGAACCTCTTCGTCTTTGACGCCCCACAGCTCCTCGTACCGCCGATTGATGCGGACATAACGTCCCTCCCTGTCCTTAAGGTAAATTTCGACCGGCGCGCTGTCCATGATCGCCCGGAATTGGGCCTCGCGCTCGTAGAGCGCGACTTGCGCCTGTTTCTGCTCGGTGATGTCGATCATAATCCCGCGCAACGCCTTGGGCCCGTGCTCGTCCGAGACGACGGTAACGACATCGCGCATCCAGACGACATCTCCGTCCGCCGTCAGCATCCGATATTCGACGTCGTGGTCCTCACCACGGGCGCTGGTCGCTTGGCGGAAGGCGACCGCTTCATCACGGTCGTCCGGATGGATGGCGTTCGGCCAGAACCCGGCGCCATACCAATCGTCCAATGCGTACCCCAGGAGGGAGACCGCCTGGGGGCCAACGTAGGTGAACCGCCAAGTGCTCAGGTCCGCCTCCCAGGGAATCACGTTCGTCGTTTCCACCAAGCGTTTGTAACGTTCCTCGCTTTCCCGCAGCGCCTGTTCCGCGAGCTTGCGCTCGGCGATTTCCATTTTCAATTGCTCGTTGGCTTCCCGGAGCTCCGCGGTCCTTTGCGCGACCCGCTGCTCCAACTCGTCGCGCGCCTGGCGTAGTGCCTCCTCTGCCCGCACCCGGGCGGTCACGTCGGTGGTGGCGCCGCGGAAACCCAGGAATTCGCCCTTGTTGTCGAAGACCGGCCGTCCGCTGACCTGAAAGGACCTGATCGAGCCGTCGTCGACCGGCCGCTGGCAAATGAGGCCGCGGAACGGCCGGCGTTCCTCGAGGGCATCCATGTACGCGTTCCAGTCGGAGTCCTCGTGGTTGACCGTCGGCAGGTCCCGGACGTGAACCCCTATGACACTCGACGGCTCGACTCCGGCCACCTCCCGAATGCGATCCGATATATAGGTGACCCGCAGGTCGTGCCCGATCTCCCAGAACCAGTCGGAGGCCGATTCCGCCAAGTCGCGGAACCGCGCCTCGCTCTCGCGCAAGGCCGCCACCGCGGAGCGCAGCTCGACGGTGCGCTCCTGGACGCGGCGTTCCAACTGACTGTTCAATTTGGTAACGAAGCGATAGCGCCATCCCGCCATGGCTATCAGGGAAAGGGCGAAGAGGACGCCCATCGCCAAGGCCGCCCTAATTGGGGTCCAGAAGGGCGAGGGCTCGCCGAACCAGGCCACGTAGATCCTGCGGTAGTCCGGCGAGGCGACGAACTCGCCGACCGCAAGGTCCAGAAGCGCCAGCAGCTCGACATTGTCCTTGCGCACCGCCATGGCGGATTTGATCTCAATCAACGGATCGCCGACAACCCTTACTCGGTCGGCGACCTGGGCTTCCTTGGCCAATTTCCAGACCATCGGCTCGGGGTAAGCGAGGCCGTCCACATGGCCGGCAAGGAGGGCGAAGAGCGCGGCGGTCACATCGGGAAATACCTTCAACAGAATTTCGTCGTGCCGCTCCAGGAGTTGCTGCGCGGCATTAGACGCGACCACGGCGACGGTGCGTCCGGCGAAGTCGGCCATACCACCAACGTCTCGAGTATTGTTGCGGATAAAGAATGAGATGCGCAGCGTCTGCACTGGAGCGGTAAACGCGAAGACTCGTTTGCGTGACTCCGTGATTCCCAGACCGGGAATAACGTCGACACGGCCTTCCTTGAGCGCTTCTTGGGTCGCCTTTCCTGTCTTGAAAATGGCATACTTGACCGTAATCCCGGCCCGCTCCGCGACTTCGTTCATGACCTCGACGGCGAAGCCGCCGGGGCGTCCGTTTTCATCCAACTCGTAGTACGGGGGGAATGAGTTCAGAATCCCGACGGTCACCGCGCGCGGTTCCGGCGGCGCGCTCCTCGCCGGGTTCGCCAACGCACAGAATATGAACGGCAAGAGACAACAAAACAGCAACGGCCCGGCGCGTACCCTGGCCGTCCCGAGCCTCCGGTGGCGCGTTCTTTCCATCGCGATCACGAATCGGTGCCGGGCAGGGCGGTGCATGCGGCCCGCGAGCCGAACGTTGGCTCGGCTTGGACGCCGCTTGAGGCGGCGATACCTGTGCTCGTCGCCGACGCCGACAAACACGGCCTCGGGCGGCTTCGGGCGCCCGTGGATATTGTCGAACCCGTGATTTTTCCGTCCCCCGGTGGACCGGTCTGCCGTTGGGTGAAATCGCACATGGCTTGCAAATGTCGCCGCGATTTCTACCGGAGGGCCATTTAGGGCCCGGCGTGGTTAACAAAATGTTAACCGAGCCGCACCAACCCGCGCGATCTGGTATTAATCCTGGTCCAGGTGCTTGCGCGCCTCGCGCCTGCTCTCGAAGACGTGGGAGGAGACGCTGCGCTTCTCGAGCTCCTTGCCGAGCTTCAGGCGCATGAACCCGCTCGTCGTGTAGCGCGACACCTTGATGTAGTACTTCTTCTCCACGTAACGGACGAGGTCCATGTACTTGTCGATCACCGCGTCGTCGGCCGCGAAGGAATCGTAGTTGACGATGGAGTAGACGCGTTTTCCCAGCGGCTCCAGCAGGCCGTCGACGGCCTCTTTGATCCTCCTCAGGTCCTCTTCGTCGCGTACCCGCATGCCGGCGAAGTTCATGAACACGGTGTTGGTCCCGGGGTCGTAGCTGAGCCGGTCCTCGATGTGAATGTCCAGCATGCGTTCGCGCAGGCCGAGCGGCTCCGGCTTGAACAAGCCTGCCTCCATGAGCTTGGGCGCGTCGACGATCGGCCGGAACGACATTTGCGCCAGGATGTCCCGCTCGACGTCGATGCCGGGCGCGACCTCGACCAGTTCCAGCCCCTCGGTCCGAAGAGCGAATACGCAGCGCTCGGTGACGTAGTAGACCTCCTTGCCCAGATCGGCCGCGCGCGGGCCGCTGAAGGTGATTTGCTCGACCGTCTCGACGAACTTCCTGTGCTTGCCCTCTTTGGCGATCGCGATCGCGCCGTCGCCGACCTCCGTTTCCAAGCCTCCGGAGGTAAAGGTGCCGACGAAGATCACCTTCCGGCTGTTCTGACTGATGTTGATGAAGCCACCGCAGCCGGTGACGCGGTTGCCGAAGCGGCTCGCGTTGACGTTGCCGAGGCGGTCGCATTCGGCGAACCCGAGGTAGGCCGAATCCAGACCGCCGCCGTCGATGAAGTCGAACTGGCTCGGGTGCTCGATGACCGCGCTGAAGTTGACCGAGGCGCCGAAATCGAGCCCGCCCAGCGGCACGCCGCCGATCACGCCGGGATCGACGGTCAGCGTAATCAGGTCCTGGATCTTCTCCTCGTTGGCGACCGCGCCGATCCTATCGGGCAGGCCGATGCCCAGGTTGACGACGCTGTTGGGCAGGAGTTCCAAGGCGGCGCGGCGGGCGATCACCTTCTTCTCGTCGAGCGGAACCGGCGGCAGGGCCTCGAGCGGCACCCGGACCTCGCCGGACAGCGCCGGGTTGTACTGGGTGCCGTAGTTCTGCATGTGATGTTCCGGGCTCGCCACCACCACGGAGTCGACGAAGATGCCGGGGATCCTGACCCGGCGCGCATCCAGCGATCCGCTCTGGGCGATCCGCTCGACCTGGCACAGCACCATTCCGCCGGAGTTCCTCGCGGCAAGCGCGAGCGCCAGGTTCTCGAGCCGCAGCGACTCCTTTTCCATGGTGATGTTGCCGTCGGGGTCGGCGGTCGTGCCGCGGATGAACGCGACGTTGATGGGGAAGGCCTTGAAGAACAGGGTCTCCTCGCCGCCGAGGATGACCAGCTCCACGATGTCGTCCACGGCTGCCGCGTTGACCTTGCCGCCTTCGATCCGGGGGTCGATGAAGGTCCCCAGACCGACCTTCGAGAGGGTGCCTGGCTTGCCCGCCGCGATGTCCCGGTAGAGGTGGGTGATCACGCCCTCAGGCAGATTGTAGGCCTCGATCCTGTTCTCGACGGCCAGGCGCTCGATGCGCGGGACCAGGCCGTAATGGCCGCCGACGACGCGTTTCAGCAGGCCCTCGTGACCGAGATGGTTGAGCCCACGGTCCTTGCCGTCGCCCTGCCCGCCGGCATAGACCAGGGTGAGGTTCCCGGGCGTCCCGGTCTCGAGAAAGCGCCGTTCCAGCGCGATCAGGAGCGCCTCCGGCGTCCCGTTGCCGCCGTAACCGACCGTCGCCAGCACGTCGCCCTGCCGAATCAGCGCGATCGCGTCTTCGACGGGAATGACCTTTTTGAACGCCATGGGCGGTCCCCGTTCAGCCGAGCCTTCTCGATCGGCTCGGCCCATTGTAGCCCGGCCGCAGGATTTTTCGATGCCGGAAGATCGGCGCCTCGGCGCCCCGGCGCTTCAAGATTCGCGGGGTCTTTTACCGAGATGATCGAGACGCGCTGTCATTCGCGGTCGAGCTCTTCACGCACCCAGTGGGCGAGCTCGACCTTGCGGAACGGTTTGCTCAACAAGGGAATGTCTTCGCCGAGCTTACCTTGATGCGCGAGCGCCTCGGCGGGATAGCCCGACATGAAGAGGACCTTGAGGCCGGGCCAGCGGCGCTTGGCCTCGTCGGCGAAGTCCGGGCCGCTCTTGCCGCCCGGCAGGGCGACGTCGGTCAGCAGGAGGTCGATGCCCGAACGCTCGGCCCCCGAACGCTCCGCCCCCGATCGCTCCGCCATGGTCTTGGCCGCCGCCTCGGCGTCGCAAGCGGCCAAGACCGAGTAGCCGAGGTCCTCGAGCATGGCGACGGCGAGCTCGCGCACGTCGAGCGCGTCCTCGAGCACGAGGACGGTCTCGCCTCGCGCCCGCGGTGGCTCCGCCGCCCACGATTCCGGCGCGGCCCGCGGCGCCTCGCTCTCGGCCCGCGGCAGGTAGAGCCGCACCGTCGTGCCCCGGTCCGCCTCGCTCTCGATCGAGACGAAGCCGCCCGATTGCTGGGCGAAGCCGTAGACCATACTGAGGCCCAGGCCGCTGCCCGCGCCCACGTCCTTGGTGGTGAAGAAGGGCTCGAAGGCGCGCTCCAGAATTCCCGGGCTCATGCCCGCGCCGGTGTCGGTCACGGTCAGCACGACGTAGTCGCCGGCCCTGGCCTCGAGGCCGGGCCGGGGCTCGTCGAGGGTCGCGTTGGTCGTCCGGATCGATAGATTCCCGCCGTCGGGCATGGCGTCGCGTGCGTTGAGCGCCAGGTTGAGCAGGGCGTTTTCGATCTGTCCCGGGTCGGCAAGCACCGGCCACAGGTCCGGCACGTTACGGACCGTGAGCTCGATCGTCTCTCCGAGCGTCCGGGCGAGCAGCTCCGACATGCCCGCGACGAGGTCGCTCAGGTCAGTGGCCCGGGGACGCAGCGGCTGGCGCCGCGAGAAGGCGAGCAGGCGCCCGGTCAACTCGGCTCCGCGCGCGGCCGCGTGCGTCACCGCCCGGACATGCCGGTCGTCCCCGCCCAGCCGATCGGCCAGGTACTCCATGTTGCCCAGGATGACCGCCAGGAGGTTGTTGAAATCGTGTGCCACGCCGCCCGTGAGCTGGCCCAGCGCCTCCATCTTTTGCACCTGGCGGAGTCGTTCCTCGGCCTGCTTCACTTCCGTGATATCGTTGGTAAGGCTACAGATACCGATGATCCCACCACTCTCATCCTTGAGTGGAAACTTTGCGCTCAGAGAGTAGCGAATCGAGCCATTTGTTTCTTCGACGATCTCCTGTTGTAGTGATTGGCCGGTTTCCATGACCTTCCGGTCCGCCGCCATAAATTTCGCGGCAATATGGTCGGGCGGGAAGTCCGCCGTGACGCCACCGATGAAATCGCTCCTTTCCAAATTCAGGGTTTCCGCGACGTTGCGGCTAATAGCCAGAATGTGTCCGTCGGTATCCCTGATGACGATTTCTATGGGAGCATTCTCGAGGATCGCGCTTAGCCATGCCTCTCTTGTTCGGATCGTTTCCTCGGCCTGCCGTCGCTCGGAGATGTCCTGAATGGTCCCGTGCTCTCGCACCACGGTTCCGTTCTCGTCGAACACGGCCGCCGCGATCTCCTGGACGTAGCGTTGTTCCCCCGCCGGGGTGATCAGGCGGTATTCGGCTTCGAAGCCGATGCCTTTTCTCAAGGCTTTGAACAGACCCCCGACTCTGTCCCGGTCCTTGGCGTGAACGAAGGAGCATTCGCCCTCCAACGCGGAGGCGCGCGCCATATAGTCCTTGACCGAGACTCCGTGTATCTGGGCATTCTCCTCGGAACAATAGATGCACCGGTCCTCGACCGCGTCCCAAACCCAATGTCCCAGGCCCGCCAGTTTTGTGGCCTGCCTGAGCCGTGATTCGTTTCGCGCCAGCGCGTCCACGGCATTCTTGCGCTCGGTGATGTCCTCCATTGTGATCAAGGCGCGCGCCCAATCGTCTCGGTAGTTGGGGGGTATGACCGCCCGTATGCGCGTTGTGATCGGCGTCCCGTCACAGGCGATCTCCTCGGACTCGTATTCGAAATTTGATGCGCCGGCATGGAAGGCCGAGATCATTTCGCCGTAACCCTTCAGTTCGTCCGGGTCGGCGGTCTCTTGCATCATGGCCGCTCGCAGCTCTTCCTTGCTCTTGGCCCGATACAGTCTTACGGCCGCCTGCGTGATGCCAAAGCGGTCGGCCAATTCATAGGCCTTGCCGAGTTCGTCCGGATTGTCACGGAAAAAGCCCGGGATATCAGAGATGCCTCGCTCGGATAGCTCATCCAGATATACCTTCACCTGACGCCAGTTTTCCTCCAGCATCGGCAGCGGGGATTCTTCGAACAGCTCCCGGTAACGCTGCTCGCTTTTCCTGAGCGCATCTTCTGCCCGCTTGCGCTCGGTGATGTCCTGAACCAAACCGAAATAGCCCTGCACCTTTCCGGTTTCCGAGACGTCAGGGATATAGGTAATCTCGACATCGCGCGGTGTCTTGTCGGGATAAACGATCGTCTCCGCGAACGTTATACTCACCCCCGAAAGCGCATTGGCGATCCTGGGTTTCAATTTCGCGCAAGCACTTTCGCCAAGAATTTCCTCGACCGACTGGCCAAGAATCTCCTCGGCTGGAAGCGCGTACCACGTGCGGGCGGCCTTGTTCGCGAACCGGAAGCGTCCCTCCGAATCCATGTATGTGATCAAGACAGGCAGGTTGTCGGTAATCAGGCGAAGCTGATCTCGGCTGTCGCGCAGCGCCTCCTCCGCGCGCTTGCGTTTAGTGATGTCCTGCGTCGTTCCAAAATGCCCCAGGTATCGACCGGACTCGTCGAACTCCGGTCTGCCGATTTCATATTGATGCCGTACTTCGCCGCGGGAAGGCAGGAGCCGGTATTCGATTTCGTAAGGCACGTGTTCCTTGTAGGCCCGGTCCCAGGCTCGAGCCAAGCGCTCTCGGTCGTCGGGGTGGATGGCCTGAAGGAGCTGTTCCTCGGAAGGCCAAACATTGCTCGCGGGCCGGCCCCGGGAATCGCGCACATCTCCATGGATGGGAAGGTACTGTGTCAGCCTGGCCTCGGCTGTCCAGTTCCACGCCCTAATCCTGGCTGACTGAAACGCCTGTGCCAGGCGGGATACGTCTGTGCGATATGAGGCCTCCTGCCGATCCCGTTCAGCCAGGAGCCGCTCGAGTTCTTGGACACGCCGCCGATAGGATTCCAACGCCTCAAGGGGATCGGCCGTCGTCGCCCCGGCGGCCTTGCTGCCGCGCGCCTCCGCGGCGACTCCCTCCAAGAGTTCGAGGTCTTCCACGGGTACCAGTACCGCAAGCGGCCGGCCGCGGCGCTCGATGGTGATCCGCTCCTTGCCGTAGGCGGCCCGGCTCAGGATCTCGGCGAAGTTGTTCCGGGCCCAAGAGGCGCTCGCCGTGGCGCTTGTGGTGGCGCTCGTGGTTGGCATCGTCCGGGGCATGGTCCGGGCTCCTCCTTGAAACGTACAAATTGTACGATTCGTAGCTTACGACCTGGGCGCGACCGTCTTAAGTCTTTTTTGACGATCCTTAATGTTCGGTCAACGGGCCCTAGAAAGTGGTGAAAAAATCGTAGAATCTCACGTTTTCGGGTTGGGGTGACCACGGCCCCTGGGGCGACCACGGGTTGGCGGCATCACCGGCCCGACGACCCGGGGGCGGGTCGCTCTGGTGGAATCAACCGAGGTGGCCCGCGTCACGCGCGCTGTGAGGACGCCGGCGGCCGGCAGCGTGGTTTTCACTCCTCGAGGGCCGTGCGGATGGCGGTGGGGGGCGGCGTGCCATTCGCGTCTCGTATAAAGCCGCTCGGGCAACCCGCCCAAACCGATCCGCCGATGGATGAGGCGCGCGCCTCGGATGCCCGCGCCCCCGCGGACACTTTGTTTTCTTTTTGTGCAAATTCCTCTTGGCAGGTGAGAACAAAACAGGTACATTCGTGCCTACATTGCAGTCGGGACACCCCTGTGGGATAAGGAAGGGCAGGTCATGTCGAACAACGTCTTGCGTCTGATCGAGAGGGACTCGGTGGACAAACAGAAAGCACTGGAAGCGGCGCTCGGCCAGATCGAGCGCGCCTTCGGCAAGGGCGCGGTCATGCGTCTGGGCGATAACCGCGTGGTCGCGATCGAGGTCGTGCCGAGCGGCTCGCTGGCGCTCGACATCGCGCTCGGCATCGGCGGCCTGCCGCGCGGCCGGGTGGTCGAGATCTACGGTCCGGAAAGCTCGGGCAAGACCACGCTGGCGCTGCACGTTGTCGCCGAGGCGCAGAAGCAGGGCGGCACCTGCGCCTTCATCGACGCCGAGCACGCGCTCGATCCGGCCTATGCCGGCAAGCTCGGCGTCGACGTGGAGGAGCTCCTGATCTCCCAGCCCGACACCGGCGAGCAGGCGCTCGAGATCACCGATACTCTAGTGCGTTCCGGCGCGATCGCGGTGCTGGTCATCGATTCGGTGGCGGCGCTGGTGCCGCGCGCCGAGCTCGAGGGCGAGATGGGCGACCAGCTGCCGGGCCTGCAGGCGCGCCTGATGAGCCAGGCGCTGCGCAAATTGACCAGCTCGATCTCGCGCTCGGGCACCATGGTGCTCTTTATCAACCAGCTGCGCATGAAGATCGGCGTCATGTTCGGCAATCCGGAGACCACGAGCGGCGGCGTCGCGCTCAAGTTCTATGCCTCGGTGCGCCTCGACATCCGGCGCATCGGCGCGATCAAGGACCGCGACGCCGTGGTCGGCAACCAGACCAAGGTCAAGGTGGTCAAGAACAAGCTGGCGGCGCCGTTCAAGGTGGTCGAGTTCGACATTATGTACGGCCAGGGCATCTCCAAGACCGGCGAGCTCTTGGACCTCGGCGTCGAGGCCGGGATCGTCGAGAAGTCGGGCGCCTGGTTCTCCTTCGACGGCCAGCGCGTCGGCCAGGGCCGCGAGAACGCCAAGACCTTCCTCAAGGAGCACCCCGAGGTCGCCGCCACCATCGAGCACAAGATCCGGCAGAACGCCGGCCTCGTCGCCGCCGACATGCCCGAGGGCCGGGACCAGGCGGAGGCCGGCGAGGAGGCCGGCGAGGAGGCCGCGGCGGGGGGCTAAACAACCCCGTTTGCGGTCGAATCCCGGCCCCTTTTTCGGAGCTCGACGCGCGCGGCCACCCGGTCGCGCCGTCGGTCGTGCCACAGGGGGGGCCACGGCGGCGCCCGGTGGCTCACTCCAGCAGCTCGTACACCGGTCCGCCGATGCGGAAGCGGGCCGGGAAGTCGACCGATTTCGCGTCGATCAGGGCGGACTGGCCGAGCGACAGGTTGTGCGCTTCGTGGGGCGGCCGGGTGGCGGTGCGGACCGGATCGAGCCAAACAGGAAAACGCTCAAGCGCAACGAGCGCCACGGTGCCAAGCCGGGAGCGCCGCTGGACAGGTTCCGGGCCGCGCGCTACAACCCCCCGCCCGAAACGGCGCCAAGGCGAGGGAACGAATTGCGCAATAGTTTGGAATCGTTCCAACTTGTGCGCGGGGCCAGGAACTTCTAAATACAGGCCATGACCACCGGAAGCGAAATCCGCAGCGCGTTCCTGGACTACTTCGCCAAGCACGGTCACGAGATCGTGGCCTCGGGTCCGCTGGTCCCGCACAACGACCCGACGCTGCTGTTCACCAACGCCGGCATGGTGCAGTTCAAGAACGTCTTCACCGGCATCGAGACGCGCCCCTACCAGCGCGCCGTGACCTCGCAAAAGTGCGTGCGCGCCGGCGGCAAGCACAACGACCTGGAGAACGTCGGCTACACCGCCCGGCATCACACCTTCTTCGAGATGCTCGGCAACTTCTCCTTCGGCGACTACTTCAAGGACTTGGCCATCGAGCTGGCCTGGAACCTGGTGACCAAGGAGTACGGCCTGGCCGAGGAGCGCCTGCTGGTCACGGTCTACGCCGAGGACGACGAGGCGGCCGGGCTGTGGCGCAAGATCGCCGGGCTGCCCGAGGACCGGGTCATCCGCATCCCGACCTCGGACAACTTCTGGCAGATGGGCGACATCGGCCCCTGCGGTCCCTGCTCCGAGATCTTCTACGACCACGGGCCCGGGATCCCCGGCGGCCCGCCCGGCGGTCCGGACCAGGACGGCGACCGCTTCATCGAGATCTGGAACCTGGTGTTCATGCAGTTCGAGCAGCTCGTGCCGGGCGAGCGCGTGCCCTTGCCCAAGCCCTCGATCGACACCGGCATGGGTCTCGAACGCATCACCGCGGTGCTCATGGGCACCCACGACAACTACGACACCGACCTGCTGCGCAGCCTGATCGAGGCCTCGGCCGAGGTCTCGAACACGGCGCCCGACGGCGAGCACACGGTCTCGCACCGGGTCATCGCCGACCATTTGCGCGCCACCGCCTTTTTGATCGCCGACGGCGTGCTGCCGTCCAACGAGGGGCGCGGCTACGTGTTGCGCCGGATCATGCGCCGGGCCATGCGCCACGTGCACAAGCTGGGCGTCAAGGAGCCGATGATCTGGCGCCTGGCGCCGACGCTCGTCGCGGTCATGGGCCAGGCCTTCCCCGAGCTCGGCCGCGCCGAGGCGCTGATCACCGAGACGCTCAAGCTCGAGGAGGGCCGTTTCAGCCAGACCCTCGACCGCGGCCTCAAGCTGCTCGAGGAGGCGGTCGGCAAGCTGGCCGACGGCGAGCCGCTGGCCGGCGAGGTCGCCTTCAAGCTCTACGACACTTACGGCTTCCCGCTCGATTTGACCCAGGACATCCTGCGCGGCCAGGGCCGCGGCGTCGACCAGGCCGGCTTCGACACCGCCATGGAGCGCCAGCGCGAGACCGCGCGCAGGGCCTGGGCCGGCTCCGGCGACGCGGCCACCGAGACGCTGTGGTTCGAGCTGCGCGAGAAGTTCGGCGCCACCGAGTTCCTGGGCTACGACACCGAGGCGGGCGAGGGCAAGGTGCTCGCCGTCATCGCCGACGGCAAGCTGGTGGACGCGGGCGAGGCGGGCGCCGAGGTCCAGGTCGTCACCAACCAGACGCCGTTCTACGGCGAGTCCGGCGGCCAGGTCGGCGACACCGGCGTGCTCTTCTCGGGCGCCGGCGCCGAGGTCGAGGTCACCGACACCCAGAAGAAGCTGGGCGACCTGCATGTGCACGCCGGCAAGGTCACCCGCGGCCAGATCAAGGCCGGCGACACGGTGGAGATGAAGGTCGATGGCGCGCGCCGCGCGGGCCTGCGCGCGCACCACTCGGCGACCCACCTGATGCACGAGGCGCTGCGCCGGCGCCTGGGTGCGCACGTGACCCAAAAGGGCTCGCTGGTCGCGCCCGACCGACTGCGCTTCGACTACAGCCATCCCAAGGCGCTCGGCGCGGAAGACCTCCACGCCGTCGAGGCCGAGGTCAACGCCCGGATCCGGGCGAACGCGCCCGTGGAGACCCACTTCATGACCCCGGAGGAGGCCATCGAGGCCGGTGCGCTGGCGCTGTTCGGCGAGAAGTACGGCGAGGAGGTGCGGGTCGTGTCCATGGGCGGCGCCGATGCTAGCCATGGCGGCCAGGCCTTCTCGACCGAGCTGTGCGGCGGCACCCACGTGCGCCGCGCCGGCGACATCGGGTTCTTCAAGATCGTCGGCGAGGGCGCGCTGGCGGCCGGCGTGCGCCGCATCGAGGCGGTCGTCGGCGCGGCGGCGCTGGACTACGTGGAACGCCAGGAGGCGGCGCTCGCCGCGGCCGCGGCCGCGC
>JACZWN010000121.1 GCA_022572105.1 Pseudomonadota bacterium
CCCCCCCTCTTTTCCGCCCGCCTCACCGGTTCGGCTCGGCGGTAACCGACATGAAGGGGCTGGACGGCCAGGACGGATCCCAGTCCTCCCAGTCCAGGATGATCCGGGCGCGGCGGCCATCCTCGACCATCTGCACCCGCATCGCCTCCAGATCGTCGAACGTCAGCTCCGGGCGCAGGTAGTCGACCAGCGCGACCCGCATGTGCTGGCCGTAGAGGTCCAGGTCCTGGTCGAAGAGGTGCGCCTCGAGCAGCGGGATCTCACCGTCCACCATCGGCCGCACGCCCAGGTTGGCGACGCCGGCGTACCAAAGCGTGCGCTCGCCCCGGTCGATGCCGGCGCGCACGGCATAAACGCCGTAGGCCGGCTCGATGATGTCGCCGAGCGGGATGTTGGCGGTCGGAAAGCCGAGTTCGCGCCCCAACTTGGCGCCGGCCTGGACGCGGCCCTCGATCTCCCAGTAGCGCCCGAGCAAGAGCGCCGCGCGGGTCGGGTTGCCGGCCTTCAGGTAGTTCCGGATGCCGGACGAGGAATAGGCCTCGCCGGTCGCGCCCTCGACCTGGCGCACGACGCTGACCCCGAAGCCGTCGCTCCGGCCCAGGCGCTCGAGCAGCGCGGTGTCGCCGGTGCGCCGGTGTCCGAACACGAAGTTGTCGCCGACCAGCACGTGGCGCGCGCGCAGGCCCTCGACCAGGACCCGGCGCACGAAGTCCTCGGCGCTCAGCTCGGAGAGCGCCCGGTTGAAGGGCAGCACGAAGATGTGCTCGACGCCGAGCGCTTCCATGAGGCGCACCTTGAGGCGGAACGAGGTCAGTTGAAAGGGCGGGCTGTCGGGGCGGAAGAAGCGGCGCGGATGGGGCTCGAAGGTGAGCACCGCGAGCGTCGTCTCGAACTCCCGGGCCAGGCGGCCGGCCTTGTTGATGACTGCCTGGTGGCCGCGGTGCACGCCGTCGAAGTTGCCGATGGCGACGACCGCGCCCAGGGCCTCGTCGGGGAGGTCGGTGGTGTGCCGGAAGATCGCCATGCCGCCCACGGTCCGTGTTGGAAGCCGGGTGAAGAAACGCGCGGCAAGATAGCGCGCTTGCCGGTCCCTGGGTAGGGTCCGAAGGGCGGGTGAACAGGCCGGCCCCGAAGGGCGGGGGAACGGGCAGGCCCGAAGGCCGGAACGAAGGCCGGGCCCCCGGTGCTCGGAAGGGGGCGCTCGGGAGGGGGTGCCCGGGAGGGCCGGGTATTACCGGGTGGCGCCGAGCCGCCTGCCGGAGCCGTTCGCGCCGGCCCTGGCCGAGGCCTCGCCGCGGGGCGCAACGGCCACGTCGGCGCGGCGGTTGACGATCAGCTGCGCCTCGCCGTCGATGACCACCGTGTCGCCGACCGTGCAGACCGTGTCCACGGTGATCCGCTTGGTCTCGATGTCGACGTCCTTGACGGTGACCCGCGCGGTCACGGTGTCACCCGCCTTGACCGGGGCGCGGAACTTGAGCGACTGGCTGAGGTAGATGCAACCCGGCCCCGGCAGGCGCGTGCCCAACACCGTCGAGATGAAGCTGGCCGAGAGCATGCCGTGGGCGATACGGCCCTTGAAGGGGGTCTGATCGGCGAACAGCGCGTCCAGATGGACCGGGTTGGTATCGCCCGAGACGCCGGCGAACATGACGATATCCGCCTCGGTCACCGTCTTGGCGTAGATGGCGGTCATGCCGACCTCCAAATCATCGAGGTAATGCCCGTGCTTCTCGTCCATCTCAACGCCCTCTCCCGCCGGTAATTTTGTGACCGATTTTATGACCCGGAATGCTGCATCGCAATAACATTGTTGCGGTGCAGCTTAACGATTGTAAGATCGTGTCGCAAGACGGATTTTCGGTAGCTGTAAAGCAGTATGCGGGCGAATGATTAAGCAAGTATTTCTGCACTGCGAAGAGAAGCCGGCGGTGAATCCGGCCCCGGTTCGCGCCCCCGGGAGCGGCCCTAGAGTCGCCCGCGAGGCGCCCGGAATCGCCTGCGAGGCGCCGGTGGGCGGAGGTTCGAAAACCCGCCGGGGATTTTCATTTTCGAACATTTCCGGCATAATGGCCGTGCGAGCGAAACCAGCGCCGCGCCGGCACAGGGGGGCCTTGGGGGGGCCTTGCCGATCCGCGGCCGGGACCGGGAGGCGGAGCGCGCAGGTGTCCACGAGCGACCAACGTAGGGAACGGATCCTGGAACTCGCCCGGCGCCACGGCTTCGTGGCGATCGAAGACCTGGCGCGGCGCTTCGCGGTCACGACCCAGACCATCCGGCGCGACATCAACAAACTGTGCGAGCAAGTGCTGCTGCGCCGCTACCACGGCGGCGCCGGGCTACCGTCCAGCGTCGAGAACCTGGCCTACACCGCGCGCCGGGTGCTGTGCCTGGAGGAGAAGCGGCGCATCGCGGCCCTGCTCGCCCGGCATATCCCCGACCAGGCGTCCCTGTTCCTCAACATCGGCACCACGACCGAGGAGGTCGCCCGCGCGCTGATGAGCCACAAGGGCCTGCACGTGATCACCAACAACCTCAACGTCGCCGGCATCATGAGCGGCAATCCCGAGTTCGAGGTGATCATCGCCGGCGGAGCCGTGCGCGCGCGCGACCGCGGCGTCGTCGGCGAGGCCGCGCTGGACCTGATCGGCCAGTTCAAGGTCGACTTCGGGATCATCGGCATCAGCGGCATCGACGAGGACGGCACGCTGCTCGACTTCGACTACCGCGAAGTGCGCGTGGCCCAGGCGATCATGGAGAACTCGGCCCAGGTGTTCCTGGCCGCCGACCACACCAAGTTCGGCCGCAACGCCATGGTGCGGCTGGCGCGCGTCGCGCAGATCGACGCCCTCTTTACCGACCGCGCGCCGCCGCCCAAGCTGCGCGAGGCGCTGGCCGCCGCCGAGGTCGCGCTGCACATCGCCGAGGCCGACACCGCGACGGAAGGCCGCGCAACGGACGACGACGCGGCGGCTTGAGGCCGGCGGCGGCGCGACGGCCCGACGTGGGCTCCTCGACCAGGGCCCCCACGACCCCAAGGCGCCCACCGCCCACCGCCAACCGCCCCCCGGGCCATGGCTGAATTATGTTCATATTACAATATAATGAACCTAATTGCTTTCACTTGTGAAATTTGAAAGCCTGTACTACGGTTTTCCAACCGGCGGTGACACCCGGGGCCGTCATGCCCGGAACCGCCGCACCCGGAAAGCGTCTCGAAGGATCGGTCCGAGCGGGCGAAACCGATCCGCAGGTGGGCCCGCAGGTGGGCCCGCAGATGGGCGGGCCGGAACCGGGCGCGCCGGATCGCGTTCCGGGGGGAGGACGACAGGACGTGCCAGAAGATCGGCCCATAGATCTGCTCGTCGTGGGCGGCGGCATCAACGGCGCCGGCATCGCGCGCGACGCCGCCGGGCGCGGGCTCTCGGTCGTGCTTTGCGAGCAGCACGACCTGGCCAGCGCGACCTCCTCGGCCAGCACCAAGCTGATCCACGGCGGCCTGCGCTACCTGGAGACCTACGAGTTCCGCCTGGTCCGCGAGGCGCTGATCGAGCGCGAGGTGCTGCTGCGCGCCGCGCCCCACATCATCTGGCCGCTGTCCTTCGTGCTGCCGCACAACAGGGGCCTGAGGCCGGCCTGGATGGTGCGCCTCGGCCTGCTGCTCTACGACCACCTGGGCGGGCGCGCCCGGCTGGCCGCATCCTACGGCATCGACCTGCGCCGCGACCCCGTGGGCGCGCCGCTCAAGGACGCCTTCACCAAGGCCTTCTGCTATTCCGACTGCTGGGTCGAGGATTCGCGCCTGGTCGTGCTCAACGCGCTCGACGCGCAGGAACGCGGCGCCGAGATCCTGCCGCGCACGCGGCTCACCGCCGCCAGCCGCGTCGACGGCCTGTGGCGGGCGACGCTCGAGCCGAGCGGCGCCGGAGCGCGAAGCGGGCGGGTCCGGCGGGTCACGGCGCGCGCGCTGGTCAACGCCGCCGGCCCCTGGGTGCTCGAGGTCCAGGACAAGGTCGCCGGCGCCAATCGGGGCAGCGGCCTGCGCCTGGTCAAGGGCAGCCACATCGTCGTGCCGCGCCTGTTCGACGGCGCCCAGGCCTACATCCTGCAGAACCTGGACCGGCGCGTCGTCTTCGCGATCCCCTACGAGCGCGACTTCACGCTGATCGGCACGACCGAGGTGCCGTTCACGGGCGATCCCGGCACGGTCGCGATCGCGCCCGAGGAGACCGACTACCTCTGCGCGGCGGTCAACCGCTACTTCGCCCGGCCGGTCGCACCGGACGACGTGGTGTGGAGCTATTCCGGCGTGCGCCCGCTCTACGACGACCTGCGCGAGAACCTCTCGGCGGTGACCCGGGATTACGTTTTCGACCTGGATCCCGGGACCGAAGGCACGCCGGGCGGCGGGGCGCCGCTGATCTCGGTCTTCGGCGGCAAGATCACCACCTACCGCAAGCTGGCCGAGCACGCACTCGACAAGCTGCTGCCGTTCCTCGGGGCCGCGCGGCCGGCCTGGACCGAACGCGCGGCGCTGCCCGGCGGCGATATGCCGGGCGCCGATTTCGACGCCTTCCTGGCCGAGCTCGAGGCCGCGCGCCCGTGGCTGCCCGAGGGCCTGGCGCGGCGCTTGGCGCGCGCCTACGGCACCCGGGTCGAGGCGCTGCTGGGCTCCGCGCGCGGCCTCGATGACCTGGGCGAGGACCTGGGCGGCGGGCTCACCGAGGCGGAAGTCGACTATCTGATGGGTCACGAATGGGCGGCGAGCGCGGAGGATATCCTTTGGCGCCGGTCCAAGCTGGGATTGCACCTGTCGCGCGAGGCCGAGGCGCGGCTCGAGGAGCGGATCGGGCGCGCGGGCGCGGTCCCGGGAAGGGCGCTGACGCGATGTCGCTGAAGCTCGAAGGCGGAACCAGGATCGTCGCCGGCGAGACCCACATCGCCGAGATCAACCTCGAGCTGGAGCCGGGCTCGCTCAACCTGCTGCTCGGGCCGACGCCGTCGGGCAAGACCTCGCTGATGCGCCCGATGGCCGGCCTCGACCGGCCCAGCGGGGGGCGCGTCCTGGTCGACGGCCGCGACGTCACGGGAAACTCGGTGCGCAAGCGCGACGTGGTTCTACGCACAAATCACGGTGTCCAAGACCGTGTCGCTCAAGAAGACGCACGTCGGCCCGACCCCGATCCGCGAAAGCGACGTCCAGCACGAGTCGTTCACGGAACGGGCGCCCAAGCGGGGCGGCTTGGTGGAGTTCTACCGCTCGCCGGCGCGCGTCGCCTGGATGCCGACCGGCACCAACGTGCCGGACTACCCGAAGCTGGCGCAGTTCTGGTGGCAGAACGTCGGCGAGGCGGTCGCGGGCGAGGTCGCCGTCGATACCGCCATGGACAACCTGGCCCGCCAGCCGGACCAGGTGATGGCGCGCATCGCGCGTAGCGGCGCCCAGGGCGACTGCGGCCCCAAGCTCAACGACGAGATCGACGCCGAGAAATGGCTCGACCGGCCCGGCTCGCCCAAGGCCAAGCTGGCCAACGAGAAGCCGCGGGGTGAAACCGTCGATTACGACGGCCTGCTCCAAGCCTGGCGCGAGGGCCAAGGCGCCCCACCGAAGGCCGCCATCCTTGGCCCGCTCCGCGTCGTTGCGGGCGGCTTACGGTGCCGGCACTATAAAAATTAGGGACAGTATACCATTTTTCGCTGCTTAGGTCTTGGCTTACGCCAAACCGGCCCCTGGAGCCGGGCAAAATGGTATACTGTCCCTAATTTTTATCCGGCGGGCAAAGGATGGCGGTGAAATGGGTCCGTATCAACGAGACTTGGTATTACTCTGGGAGGTCTCCCTGGGTCTCGGGCTGAGAACGGAGCCCAGAGTTCCGCGCGTGGTTCGGAAGAATCCGCCTGGAGTTCTTGTCAACTCACGACGGAAAGAGTATGATCTTTTCGCAAGGGAGCACCTTACTCCTCTTGCCGCAACGGTTTTCAATGACCGAGTGGGCCGCATGGCCCAGCGTGGATTGGCCAAGTGAGAGCTACTTGGCGGGTTCCGGTCACTCGATGAATCGCCGGGGAAAATAATTCCGGTACCGGGTATCCGGTACCCCCCCCCTCTCGCATTCGGAATACGCCCGTTGCGTTTTCGACAAAGCCGCGGTCGCGCGTATATGCGTGATGCGCAAGGGCGTGTCGGTGCGTATCCGCATCGGCTCGGGGCCCTATACGTGAGCCGATTACGGTCTAGAACAACAATATCAGGAGGTATGTCGGATGAAAAAAATCAGAGTGGCCATCGCCGGTGTTGGCAACTGCGCGAGTTCCCTGGTCCAGGGTCTGGAATACTACAGGGGACGGAACGCGGGCGCGTTTGCCGGCCTTATGCATGCCCGGATCGGTGATTGGGGGCCAAGCGACATCGAGATCGTGGCCGCATTTGATATCGACCGCCGCAAGGTGGGCAAGCGGGTGGAGGAGGCGATTTTCGCCAAACCCAACTGCACCAAGGTTTTCCAGAGCGCCTTGCCGGTATCCGAGGTCGTGGTGCGGATGGGGCCGATTCTCGACGGCGTGGCGCCCCACATGGCCGACTATCCCGATGACGAGGCTTTCCGGCCGGCCGACGAGGAACCGGTCGACGTTGTCCAGGTCCTCAAGGACGCCAAGGCCGAGGTTCTGGTCTGCTACATGCCGGTCGGCTCTGAACAGGCGGGGCGGCATTACGCCCGGGCTTGCCTGGCGGCCGGAGTGGCCATGGTCAACTGCGTTCCGGTGTTTATCGCCTCCGATCCCGAATGGGCTGAGAAATTCCGTGGCGCCGGCCTTCCCATCGTCGGCGACGATATCAAGAGCCAAATCGGCGCCACCATTGTGCACCGGACCCTCACGCGCCTGTTTGGGGACAGGGGTGTGCATCTTGACCGGACCTACCAATTGAACACAGGCGGCAACACGGATTTTCTCAACATGAAGGCCCTCGACCGCCTGAAGTCCAAGAAGGTTTCCAAGACGGAATCCGTGCAGTCGCAGCTGGACGAACGGCTGGATTCCCGGAACATCCATATCGGACCGTCCGATTACGTGCCGTGGCAGGATGACAACAAAGTCGCCTTCATCCGTATGGAAGGCCGCGGCTTCGGGGACGTGCCGTTGGAACTCGAACTCAGGTTGTCGGTCCAGGATTCCCCCAACAGTGCGGGCGTGGTCATCGATGCCGTCCGTTGCGCCAAGCTGGGATTGGAGCGCGGCATCGGTGGTCCTTTGGAAGCGGCCTCCGCCTATTACATGAAGAGTCCGCCCAAGCAGATGCGCGATTCGGTGGCCTGTGAATTGACCGAGGCATTTATTCAAGGCAGTGATGCCGGCAGCGTTTTCAGTATGGAGGCCGCTCGAACGACCGCCGGTGAATAGCTCCGACAGTCAGGCTGCCAATAATGATCCGGGCGGTGGGAACACTGCCCGGACCGTGGCCTCGCCCTGGGTCGAGCGGTTGCTCATGCTCCACCGTCAGGTGCGGAGCGCGGTCGCGAAAGCCGACCGTGCCGGAACCGGGTCCAAGAACGCGAAGGGCGACGATGTCAAACGCTTCGACCTAGTCGCCAACGACGCGGCTTTGGCTGTCCTCCGGGAACTCCAGTTGCCGGTCGTCGTCGTTTCCGAGGAGAGCGGGCCTCTGGAAATCGGTTCCGGCACGCCGCGACACCGTCTCGTCCTCGATCCCGTGGACGGGTCCGACAACTGGGCGCAGGGGTTGCCGTTGTCGGCGTTGTCCTGCGCCGTGCTGCCGGTCGATGCCCCCCTCCATCCCGATTGGGTCGAAGCGGCCCTGGTCGGGCCGCTCGAGCAGGCCACGCCCCTGATCGCGCTCAAAGGCTCCGGCGCTTGGCGCGGGAAGGAACGCCTCCGGACTTTCGGCGTCCGCAACGTCGCCGGGGCCATGATCTCGGTCGAACTCAATCATCATTCTCCGTCGCCGGGCCTTGCGCGCCTGATGGCCGCTGCCAGAGGCGTGCGGTGCTACGGCTGCGCGTCGCGCGCCATCTCCCTGGTCGCCGAGGGCGCGACCGACGCCCACGTGGACGTGCGCGGCCGTCTGACTGCGGAAAGCTACCTCGCCGCCGCACGGTTGGTGATCGAGGCGGGGGGCTGGGTCGTCGGCCTCGATGGCGCGCCCCTGGCGTCACCGGAAAGCTTGACCGACCGCGTCAGCCTGGTCGCGGCGTCGAGCCGGGAACTGTGCGATGAAATCGTCGATGTCTTGAGCCACGGAAGACACTGATTTGGCAAACGCGGCACCGGAGATGGCGCTGATCCTGGCCGCCGGATTGGGATCGCGGCTTCGACCGCAAACCAAGACGCCGAAACCCCTGACCAAGGTGCTCGGATTGACCCTCGCGGAACGGGTCGTCTGCACACTGATTGACGCCGATATCCGGCGGTTCCTTGTCACCCTCGGTCATGAGGCCGAAGCGGTCAGGGCGCATTTTTCCGATATCGCCCGACGTCGCGACGTCAGGATCGACTTCATCGAAGCCGAGGACTGGGAGCGGGGCAACGGCGCCAGTGCCCTAGCGGCCAAGGGTCGCACCGGCGAGCCGCCCTTCTTCCTGGTCATGATCGATCATCTTTTCGATCCCGGGATTGCGCGGGCACTGGCCGACGATCCTCCTGCACCGGGAGAAATGTGCCTCGCCGTGGACCGCGACAAGGACGGCATCTTCGATCTCGACGACGTGACCCGGGTCAAGATCGACGACGGACGCATTCAGGAGATCGAGAAGACGCTCGACGATTGGGATGCCGGCGACACCGGAGTCATGCTTTGTACGTCCGGCCTGTTCGAGGGTCTCGAGCGCGCGGCGGCAAGGAACGAGCATGGGCTTTCCGACGGGCTCAGGGAGCTGGCGGGCGAAGGCCGGGCGAGAACCGTCGACGTGACGGGAATGCCGTGGCTCGACGTGGACACGCCCGAGGCCTTGCGTGAAGCCGAACGACGTCTGATGCGCGACCAGGGCCGCAAGACCCGGGACGGGCCGGTGGCGCGCCATCTCAATCGGCCGGTTTCCCGGTGGCTCAGCCGCTACCTGGTGCGCACGACGGTGACACCGAACCAAATCTCTCTGATCTCGTGGCTGCTGTCGTGCGTGGCCGCGGGATTGATGGCCGTGAGCGGCTATCCTGCTTTGGCCGCCGGTGGCGCGCTGGCGCAACTGGCCTCGATCGTCGATGGCTGCGATGGCGAGATCGCCCGCCTGAAGCATGCCCAGAGCGAATTCGGAGGCTGGTTCGACGCGGTCCTCGACCGCTATGCCGACGCCGTCCTGCTGTTCGGCCTGATGTGGCACGAATTTGCTGCGACCGGCACGAGCCTGTCCGTCTTGCTGGGGTTCGCGGCGATTTTGGGGTCGTTCTTGAACAGCTATACGGCGGACAAGTATGACGGGTTGATGGCGCAAAGGCTACAAGGCGCCTCATACTTTCGGTTGGGCCGGGACGTGCGGGTGTTCGTCATTTTCCTCGGCGCCCTCTCGAACCTTCCTCTCGTCACCCTGGGTGTTGTCGCGGTGGTGATGAATGTGGAGGTGGTTCGGCGAATTGTCGTTTGTGCCCGCGCGGACACCAAGTGAAGAAATGGCTTCGAATCAGACGTGTTAAAAGGGGAAATGATGGACGGTGAAGAATTCTGAAGAATGGATAACTACTAACCAAAAATAATACGGATCGCGGCACAGGATCTCGTAATACCGAGTCTCGTTGATACAGTGGCGTCGAGGGTTGCCATAAGCCGATCCCCCGCGCGCAGCCTTCTCAACCCCGAACGCGAACCGGCCGCCGCCGACTGACGCGGTCAACGTTTTCACCTGGTCGGGAGCCCACGGGCGGCGGTGCCTCAGCGGCGCCGGGCCACCTCGTCGCTCCGCTCTTGGCGCCGGTGCCGGTTGTGCCACGATTGCAGCAGAACCCGTGTCGTCGGATAGATGACCAGCACCGCCATAAGAAGAACAATGACCGCGGTAAGTATGTCGGAGACCATTGCGGGACACTCCTCCGCAGACCTTGCCGCTATGGAAAAATTATCGCCGATTCGTTTCGTCATGGCAAGATGAGATCCGATTTTCCCCAAAGCTACTGTGGGTGGAATTTTGTTTTATTTGACAGAGCCTTAGATGCTTATCCACAAAGTTATCCACGACGGTGGCTGGTCCCGCCCGTTGGCGGCGCGGTCTTTCCGGTCGCGCGGGCCTCGGCGGCGCCCGGGCCTCGGCGGCGCCTGCGGGGCCCCGACATCCCCCGGACGCTCACCAGCGACCCGGAGAACCATCCCCTCGAGAGCCGCATCGCGCCGCTCCTCGACGCCGGTGCTCGCCAACGCCGCGGCCTATTTGCAGGCGCTCAGGGAGGGCCAGGGCGCGCCCGCGGGCACCGGCGAGACGGGCTCCCCTCGACAACCGCACGGTGCTCCCCGCCAGCTACGACCCCCGCCCCAAGCAAAAAGGTTACCCGATCGCGGTCCGGTATTTGTATCAGGGGGGCTGGAAACCGTCTGGGGCCGGGGCCGCGCCAAGGGCTAAACTGGCACCCGTCTCGTGAACATAGCGGGTGACGGGCGGCACAGGGTGACCGGG
>JACZWN010000122.1 GCA_022572105.1 Pseudomonadota bacterium
ATGACCCATACAGACGGTTTCCCAAGGTTTTCGGCCAGGAGCGCGAGGCGCGGCGATGCAAGGCATCGCAAGCCATGCGCCCCGTTCAAAAGCATTGGGCCGTCCCAAAGTCTTGGGAAACCGCCGGTCCGGTCGGGCGGGCGAATCGGCAGCGGGCGAATCGGTGGGGGCGTCGGAAAGCCTTGACGATGCCCCGCATCGCCGGCCCGATCTCTATGGGTCGTTATCAACGAGACTTGGTATAAGGACCGGGACGGGATGGCTTTTCAGATCGATATGCGGGTGGCCGAACTGCTCGCCTCGCGATTGTGCCACGATCTCGTGGGCCCGATCGGGGCGGTCAACAACGGCATGGAGCTGATGGCGGACGAGGACCTGGGCATGTCGGACGACGCGCTCCGGCTCGCCGCCAACAGCGCTCGTCAAGCGGCCAACATTCTGCAGTTTTACCGCCTCGCGTACGGCATGGCCGGAGCCCGAATCGGCGACGAGCTTAGCGACCTGCGGGAGCTCGCGGCCGGTTTTCTGGCCTCGAGCAAAACCACACTGGACTGGGCGGTCCGGCAGGCGCCCGCCGACATGCCCGACGGGCTCGGCAAGCTGCTGCTCAACATGATCGGGCTGGCCCGGGAGGCGTTGCCGCGTGGTGGCACGCTCAGCATATCGCTGCTCGAGGGACCGGCTGGGCTGGATGCTTCGGTCACGGCTACCGGAGCCGGTGCTAAGATTCGCGAGGAGAACCGACCGGCGCTGGCCGACGATGTCGCGATCGAGGAACTGACGCCGCGCAACGTCCAGGGCTACTTCACCCGGCTGCTCGCCCAGCGCATGGGCTCCGACCTTACGATCGACAGCCCGAGCAGCGACAGCCTGCGGTTCTCCGTGACCCTGGCCGTGTAACCCGGCGCGCCGCCCGACATCGACTCCGACTCCGCGCGCCGCCGCCCTTGCCCGCGAGTCCGTAAAGAATGATCGCGGCCCCGCTAACATCTTGACCCTTCATTAACAATTAACTCCGCCCCAGGCCGCCATTTCGGCCGGCCAGTAAGGGCTTCTTAATTTGTTTTTGTCACTGTCACCCCACGGTTATGAGGTTGGTTAACGCCGACGGACGGCTTAATTAGGCCCGGAAAGGGCCAGCATTCATGGGGTTACGGTCATGGACGACCTGTTGAGTGAATTTTTGACCGAGACCAACGAAGGGCTCACGGTGCTCGACGTTGAGTTGGTCAAACTCGAGCAGAATCCGAACGACGCCGAGTTGTTGAGCAACATCTTCCGGCTCATGCACACGATCAAGGGAACCTGCGGGTTCCTCGGTTTGCCACGGCTCGAATCCGTGGCGCATGCCGGCGAGAACGTACTCGGCAAAATCCGCGAAGGCGATCTGGTGGTTACGCCCAATGCCGTGTCGTTGATTTTGGAATGCCTGGATGCCATTCGCTCGATCCTGCTCGTTCTCGAGGATACCGAGGCTGAGCCAGAGGGTGACGATTCCGATCTGATCGACCGCCTGAACGTCTTTGCCGAAAGTGGTGGGGCCGAAACCGCCAAGAGCGAGGCCGGGCCGATCGAGGAAAGCGAGGTCGAAATGTCTGAAACCGAGATGCGGCCGAAGACGGAAACACCTGCTCCGGCGGCCGCGCAGGCGCCGTCGCAGCCGGGCCAGTCCGGTGCCGCCACGGAAGAGGTGGCAAAGGAATCGGCGGTCGCCAACCAGTCGATCCGGGTCAACGTCGACCTGCTCGAGAACCTCATGACCATGGTTTCCGAGATGGTGCTGACCCGGAACCAGCTGTTGCAGATTCTGCGCGGCCAGAAGGACAGCGAGTTCGCCGCGCCCCTGCAACGGCTCAGCCAGGTCGTCTCCGAGCTTCAGGAAGGCGTGATGATGACGCGCATGCAGCCCATCGGCAACGCCTGGGCGAAGCTGCCGCGTATCGTGCGCGACCTGTCCCTCGAGCTGGGCAAGAAGATGGATCTGGTGATGAAGGGCGCGGACACCGAGCTCGACCGACAGGTCCTGGAACTGATCAAGGATCCGCTGATCCACATGGTGCGCAACTCGGCCGATCATGGATTGGAGAACGCCGAGGATCGCATCAAGGCGGGCAAGCCGGAGGTCGGCAAGATCGCGCTCAGCGCCTATCACGAAGGCGGCCATATCATCATCGAAGTCTCCGACGACGGCGCCGGTTTGCCGGTGGAAATCATCAAGAAGAAGGCGATCGCCACCGGCTTGATCACCGAGGCCGAGGCCGAGACCATGTCGGAGCAGCAGATCCAAAAGCTCATCTTCAAGGCCGGCTTCTCGACCGTGTCGGAGGTCACCTCGGTGTCCGGCCGCGGCGTCGGCATGGACGTGGTGCGCACCAACATCGAGAAGATCGGCGGTACGATCGAGCTGAACTCGGTCGAGGGCCGCGGCACCACCTTCGTCATCAAGATCCCGCTCACGCTAGCCATCGTCTCGGCGCTGATCGTCGCGTGCGGGGGCGAGCGCTTCGCGATCCCGCAGATCAGCGTGCTCGAGCTGGTGCGTGCCTCGGCCAACTCCGAGAACACCGTCGAGCGGATCAACGACACCCCGGTCCTGCGCCTGCGCAACCGGCTCCTGCCGCTGGTCAATCTACGCGACTTGATGAAGCTCAATGTGCCGGTCAAGGATACGCCGGTCGAGGCCGAAGGCGCGGAGTCGAAGCCCGATGCGCCGGCGGCCGAGGCGCAAACCTCCATCGGGTCTGGAAAGACCCAGAGCGACGATCACTTCATCGTCGTGACCCAGGTTGGCAGCTACACCTTCGGCATCATCGTCGATCGCGTCTTCGACACCGAGGAGATCGTGGTCAAGCCGGTGGCGCAAATCCTGCGCCACATCCAGATGTTCTCGGGCAACACCATCCTGGGCGACGGCAGCGTGGTCATGATCCTCGATCCCAACGGCATCGCGGCCGCGACCGGCGAGGTCGAGCTGGCCGGGGAGGCCGACGACGCCGTGGCCGAGCGCCAGGCCGCGCGCGGCGAGGAGGCGGTCTCCATGCTGGTGTTCCACGCGGTCGACGAGGCTCCGAAAGCGGTGCCGCTCGCCCTGGTCGCGCGCCTCGAGGAGATCGACCGGAGCAAGATCGAAATCTCGAACGATCAATACGTGGTTCAGTACCGCGGCCAGCTCATGCCGCTCATTCGCATGGAGGGCGCCAAGGAGCTGGGCGCGGAAGGCCGCCAGGCGGTCATCGTCTTCTCCGACCGCGACCGGTCCATGGGCCTGGTGGTGGACGAGATCGTGGACATCGTCGAGGACCGCGTGAAGTTCGAGCTGAGCTCCGGCCGCACCGGCTACGTGGGCAGTGCCGTGATCGCCGGAAAGGCCACCGATATCGTCGATGTCAGCTTCTACCTGACCCAGGCGTTCCCGGAGTGGTTCGGCGGCGAGACCAGGGAATCCATCGGCGAAGCCAGCGAATCGCGGCTCCTGCTGGTCGACGACAGCCCGTTCTTCCGCAACCTGCTTACACCGCTGCTCTCGGTCGCCGGATACGAGGTGACCTGCGTGGACAGCGCCGCTGCCGCCCTCGAGCTGTGCGAGGCGGGCGAAGATTTCGACTTGATCGTCTCCGATATCGAAATGCCGGGGATGAGCGGCTTCGAGTTCGCCGAAGCGGTCAAGAAGGGCTCCCGTTGGAGCGAAGTGCCGATGGTCGCGCTGTCTGCCTTCGCCACGCCGAAGGACCTGGCGCGTGGCCGCGAGGTCGGCTTCAAGGACTACGTGTCAAAGAGCGACCGCGAGGCTTTGGTCGCCACGCTTCATGAAACCCTGGCCGAAGTACGAGGTGCGGCATGAGCAGTCAGATCGAGACCACCGGGTCGAGGAACGCCAACGGCGCTTCCGACGAGACGGAGGAGTTCGTCACCTTCACGATCGCCGGGCAACTCTTCGGCATCCCCGTGCTGCAGATACAGGACGTGCTGAGCTCGTATCAGATCACTCCGATCCCCTTGGCTCCACCGGAGATCACGGGCTCGCTCAACCTGCGTGGCCGGGTCGTGACCGCGATGGATTTACGGCTTCGGCTCGGCCTGTCGGCGCGGTCCAAAGAAGCCGAAAGCATGAGCATCGTGGCCGAGAACGAAGGCGAGCTGTACAGCTTGATGGTCGATTCGGTGGGCGAGGTATTGGCACTGTCGAAGAGCGCGTACGAACGCAATCCGCCGACTCTCGATGCCAAGTTCCGCACCTTTTCCGACGGCATCTACCGTCTGGACAAGCAGCTTCTGATCGTTCTCGACGTCAATCGACTGCTCGATTACGAACGCTCTGACGCGGCCTGAGGCCGTGCCCCTTGCGCCGTCAGCCCCGCGCCCACGAGAAAGCGCTTAGGTTGGTCACTTGCGGTACCCCTTGAGGATCGCTCCGGAGTTGGACAATGAAGACGTGCCTGATCGTTGATGATTCGAAAGTCGTGCGCATGGTCGCTCGAAAGATTCTCGAGGGACTCAACTTCGAGATTTCAGAGGCGGAGGATGGCCAACAGGCCTTGGACGTCTGTATGGATCAGATGCCCAACGCCGTTCTGCTCGACTGGAACATGCCGGTCAAGAACGGCCTCGAGTTCCTGCAGGAGCTCCGCGCGTTGGAGGGAGTGGATCAGCCCATCGTGGTGTTCTGCACGACGGAGAACGACATGTCGCACATTCAGGAGGCGATCCAGGCCGGCGCCAACGAATACATCATGAAGCCCTTCGACAGCGAAATCATCGAGTCGAAGTTCATCCAAGTCGGGCTTCTCTGAGACCGGGCTCTCAGGTAACGATAATCGCCGACAAAGCTAAGGGTCAGGTGCGACAATGGACGATCCGTTCCGCGTGATGGTGGTTGACGATTCGGCGGTGATCCGCGGTCTGTTTACGCGGTTTCTGGAGGCCGATCCGACGATTTCCGTCATCGCCTCGGTCGCGAACGGTCAGATGGCGCTCGGCCAGCTCGACCGTCATGACGTCGAGATCATCGTGCTCGACATCGAAATGCCGGTCATGGACGGCATGACGGCGCTGCCCTTGTTGCTCGCGAAAAAACCGGGCGTCCAGATCCTCATGGCCTCGACGCTGACGCGCAAGAACGCGGATGTCAGCCTGCGCGCCCTGTCCATGGGCGCGGCGGATTACGTGGCGAAGCCCAGCTCGACCAGCGAGATCCATTCCACCGACAACTTCAAGCGCGAGCTTACGGAAAAGGTCAAGGCGATCGCGGCCGCCGGCCGCGCCGGGCTGAGGCGCGTGCCGAGGCCGGCCAGCGCCGGACCGGCCGGGCGTTCCGCGTCGACGAAGCCGGTACCGTCCCGGAGTGGGAGCGGGTCGATCGTTCTGCGCCGGGGGCCGATCCACGCACCCGATGTGATCGCCGTCGGCAGCTCGACCGGAGGGCCGAATGCCCTGTTCAAGCTGTTTGGGGATCTCGGCGAACATGTGCACCAGCCGATCCTGATCACGCAGCACATGCCGGCCACCTTTACCTCGCTCCTGGCCGGCCACATCTCGCGCGCCTCGAGCATGCCCTGCAACGAGGCCGAGGACGGCGAGACAATCGTTCCCGGGCGGATCTATCTCGCGCCCGGCGACTATCATATGATCGCCGAGTCAGGCGACAGCGGCAAAGTCCTTCGTCTGACCAAGAGCGACCCGGAGAACTACTGCCGTCCGTCCGCCGATCCCATGCTGCGTAGCCTGGCGGCGCTCTACGGTCCGAGGCTCCTGGTGATTATCCTGACCGGCATGGGTTACGACGGGCACAAGGGCGCCGAGGCCGTGGTGGCCGCCGGGGGCTCGGTGATCGCCCAGGACGAAGACTCCAGTGTGGTGTGGGGCATGCCAGGGGCGGTGGCGACCGCCGGCTTATGTTCGGCGGTCCTACCGTTATCAGACATTGCGCCCTACGTACGCAAGCTCGTCGTGAGGTCTGCGGCATGAATGTAACCGACTTTGAAATAATCGCCCAGCTTCTAAAGGAACGCTCCGGCCTCGCGCTCAACAAGGAGAAGGCCTATCTTCTCGAGAGCAGGCTCAACCCGGTTGCGCGCAAGTGGAACTTTTCCGGTTTCGACGAGCTCGCCCAAGCGATTCGGAATAGGGGGGAAGAAGCGCTTCTGGTCGACGTGACCGAGGCGATGACGACGAATGAGTCGTTCTTCTTTCGGGATCAGAAGCCCTTCGACCAGTTCAACGAGATGGTTCTGCCCTATCTCCTCGAGGCGCGAGCCGCCAGGCGGTCATTCCGGATCTGGAGCGCGGCCTGCTCTTCGGGGCAGGAGCCCTACACCTTGGCCATGCTCCTCAAGGAGCATGCGGACAAGCTGGCCGGCTGGCGGGTCGAGATCGTCGCGACCGACCTGTCCAACGAGATCCTGGACAAGGCGAAGGAGGGTCTCTATTCGCAGTTCGAGGTCCAGCGCGGCCTGCCGATCGCCCATTTGGTTAAGTATTTCGCGCAGGTCGGGGACCGCTGGCAGATCGACGAAAGCCTGCGCAAGATGATCAAGTTTCAGCAATTCAACCTGCTGGGCGATCTCTCGATCCTGGGCAAGTTCGATGTGGTGTTCTGCCGCAACGTGTTGATCTATTTCGACATGCCGACCAAGACGCAGGTTCTGAACGGCATCGCCGACCGGCTTCCGGCGGACGGCTTCCTGTACCTCGGCGGCGCCGAGACGGTGCTCGGCACGACCGACCGATTCGAGATCATGCAGGGTCATCGCGGTATCTACAGCCTGGCCTCGGCCCACGCCGAGAAGGCGAAGGTGGCCAGCTGAGACAACCTGCCTTGGCCCGCCGCGGGGGCCGCGGCACGAACCACCGGGTTCCAGGAAGATAAAAGCAATTGGCGCGCGCCTTGAAAGGCGCGCGCCAATTGCTTTTTCCGTGACTTCTTTTTCGCGGCTTCGATTTCGGTCGGGTCCGTAACCCGTGAGGGCCCGTGCTCCGGGTTCAGCCGCTGGCCGCCACCGCCTGTTGCTCGCCTTTAACGGCTTCCTCGACCGGCGGCGGATCGCGCAGCACGTAGCCACGGCCCCACACCGTCTCGATGTAATTCTCGCCGGCGGTCGCCGCGGTCAGCTTCTTGCGCAGCTTGCAGACGAAGACGTCGATGATCTTCAGCTCCGGCTCATCCATGCCCCCGTAAAGATGGTTCAAGAACATCTCCTTGGTCAGCGTCGTGCCCTTGCGCAGCGAAAGCAGCTCTAAAATACCGTATTCCTTGCCGGTCAGATGGAGCGGCTGACCGTCGATATCGACGGTACGGGTGTCCAAATTGACCGTCAGTTTGCCCGTCTTGATGAGCGAATCGGAATGCCCCTTCGAGCGCCGGACGATGGCCTGGATGCGCGCGACCAGCTCGCGCTTGTCGAACGGCTTGGTGAGGTAGTCGTCGGCACCCACGCCGAGCCCCTTGATCTTGTCGTCCAATGAATTCAGTCCGGACAGGATGAGGATCGGGGTCTTGACGCGGGCGGCCCGCAGCCGGCGCAGCACCTCGTAGCCGTCCATGTCGGGCAGCATCAGGTCGAGAATGATGATGTCGTAATCGTAAAGCTTGCCGATTTCGAGCCCATCCTCACCCATGTCCGTGACGTCGCAGACATAGCTTTCCGAGCGAAGCATCATTTCGATGCCCTGAGCGGTGGCAGGGTCATCCTCGACTAGAAGCACTCTCATGTGTCAATTCCCGATGGCTTGGATTGAGTGGTATCTACTGACATTAACCATTTTGCGGAACTTTTATTAACAAATCCTTAGCGCCGCAAGCCCGAACGTCCTTTGTTTTACCGAACCTTAAATCCGCCCGGACCATACTGTGTCCGGCTGGGGCGGGTCTTGTGTACGGATTCAGGGGATATCGGCCTTGAACATCGCGATTCGGACGCTTACCGACGAACTCGACCGGCTCCCCGAATACCAACTTTATGGCCGGGTGGCCAGCGTGCTCGGCATGCTGATCGAGGTCGCCGGCCTCGAGCGGGTGCTGTCGATCGGCGATCGCTGCGACATCATGGCACGCGGGGACGAGCGGGTATCCGGCGAGGTCATCGGCTTCCGCCAGGGCAGGGCGCTCTTGCTGCCGTTCGGATCGCTCGACGGGATCGGTCTCGGCTGCAAGGCCGAGGTGATCAATTCCGAGCCCGTCATCTGGCCGACCGAGGGCTGGCTGGGGCGCGTGGTCAACGCGCTCGGGGAGCCGATCGACGGCAAGGGGCCGCTGCCGGGCGGCGAGGTCGCCTGTCCCCTGCGCCGGGCGCCGCCGCCGGCGCACGGACGCCGGCGCGTCGGGCAAAAGATCGATCTGGGCGTGCGTGCCCTCAACACCTTCGTGACCTGCTGTCGCGGCCAGCGCATGGGCATCTTCGCCGGTTCCGGCGTGGGCAAGTCGATTCTGCTGTCCATGCTGGCGCGCTACACCGCCTCGGATGTCAACGTCATCGGCCTGATCGGCGAGCGCGGCCGCGAGGTCCAGGAGTGGCTCGAGGACGAGCTCGGCGCCGAGGGCCTGGCCCGATCGGTGGTGGTCGTCGCGACCTCGGACGAGCCGCCGCTCATGCGCCGCCAGGCGGCCTATCTCACTATGGCCATCGCCGAGTATTTCCGCGATCTGGGCCGGGACGTCCTGTGCCTGATCGATTCAGTCACCCGCTTCGCCATGGCCATGCGCGAGATCGGCCTGTCCGCGGGCGAGCCGCCGACCAGCAAGGGCTATACGCCGACCGTCTTCGCCGCCCTGCCGCAACTCCTGGAACGCGCCGGGCCGGGCGTCGACCGGGGCTCGATCACCGGACTGTTCACGGTCCTGGTCGAGGGCGATGATCACAACGAACCGATCGCCGATGCGGTGCGCGGCATCCTCGACGGCCAGATCGTGCTCGACCGGGCGATCGCGGAACGCAACCGCTACCCCGCCATCAACATCCTGCGCAGCATCTCGCGCACCTTGCCGAAGTGCAACAGCGACGCCGAGAACGCGCTCGTGAACCGCGTCCGGACGCTGCTCTCGACCTATGAGGATATGTCCGAGCTGATCCGCATCGGCGCCTACAAGAAGGGCAGCGATCCCGCGATCGACGAAGCCATCCTGCACCATCCCAAGCTCGAGGCGTTTCTCAGCCAGGGCCGGACCGAGCGGAGCGATCTGGCGGCGGGCTACGCCGCGCTCGCCGAGATCATCGGCGAGGCCGCACCCGCGGCCGGGCCGGACCCGGGTCCGGCGGCGAGTTAGGAGGCGGCCATGACTGCCTTGGGCAGCTTGGTGCGGGTCCATTCCTGGGCCCTCGACGAGAAACGTCAGAAGTTGGCCGGCCTCGAAGAGCTGGCGGACAAGATGCGCGAGGACCTGGAGCACCTCGAGGCAGAACTGAACAGCGAACAACGCGCCGCGACCGGCTCGATCGAGGGCACCATCGCCTTCCCGGCGTTCGTCGCCGCGGCCCTGGAGCGGCGCAAGAAACTGCGCGAATCGATCGCCAACCTGGGGCTTGCGATCGACGCCGCGCGCGCCGAGGTACGCGAGGCGTTTCAGGAGGTCAAGAAATACGAGCTCGCCCGCGACAACCACGAGCGCCGCGAGCGCGCAAAAGTCGCCAGGCGCGAGCAGCGCGAGCTCGACGAACTGGGCGCCAACATGCACCGGCGCAAGAAAGCGTCCGGCGGGGACGGCGGGGCGTAAACGGCGTTAGGCCCGAACAAAATCTCTAGAACGAATACAATCTCTAGAAATTGTGGGATTCTTCAGACCACGACGCCGGGCGAGGCGACATCGGCGGGCGTCTCGATCGGCATGAAGCGCCACGCGGCCGAGGACTGGAAGCCGATGTTCCCGGCGTAGCCGGTCGCGCCGTTGGCGTCTTGGAAGATCTGCGCGATGTCGCGGCGCATGAACTCGGGTAGCGGCGCGCGGGTGCGCAAGATAAGGTCGAAGCGTCTGTCGCGCACCAGGCCATCGAGCTGCAGGTCGCCCAGGCGGCTCAGCTCGAGCTCGACGACGAAGCGGGTCGGCTCGTCGTCCTCCTCGCCGTCGCCGCCGCCCGATCCCTGTTGGCCGTGGCGCAGGAACAGGCGTAGCTGCTGGACCTGCTCGCCATCCAAGAGCGGGATGAAGAACAGGCGCCAGTCGCCGCCGGGGTTCTCGGCCAAGCGGCTCAGTTGGCCGAAGTCCCGTCCGAGCCGGGTGAGTAGCGAGTCGCGCCCGGCGTTCTTCAGCGCCTGCGTCGCCTGGTTGCCCAGCCAGCGGCCCACGTCGCCGCCCAGTGCCGCGAGGAAGAACAACAGGCCCGAGGTGAGCTTCGGCCCGGGCCGCGGCACCATCGCCGACGCCGCGGACGCGCTGGTGCCGGGCGCGCCGATCTCCCGCAGGGCTTGCAGCGTTTCCTCCAGGGCCGGCCAAGTGTGGGCCAGGGTGCCGAGCGCCGCCGGCGCCCGGGACGCGCCGGCCGGCTGCGGCAAGCCTTCCACCGGCAGCCCGAGGGTGAGCCGGCTGCCGATCGGCAGCGGCGCCTGGATCTCGAGGGTAAGCGTGCCGAGCGGCGTGCTCAAGACCGG
>JACZWN010000276.1 GCA_022572105.1 Pseudomonadota bacterium
CCCGCCCCTTGGCGCGGCCCCGCTCCGTTGCCTGAGTTGGACCCGGCCCTCCCGCCGCTGCGCGAGGTCATCGCCCGTCACGGCCTGCGCGCGCGCAAGGCCCTGGGCCAGCACTTCCTGCTCGACCTCAACCTGACCCGGCGCATCGCCCGCGCGCTGCCCGACTTCCTTCCAGGCTCCGCCGGCGATCCGTCCCGGGGCACGATTATCGAGATCGGCCCCGGGCCGGGCGGCCTGACCCGGGCCCTGCTCGCCGAGGGCACCGCCCGCTTGATCGCGATCGAGAAGGACCACCGATGCCGGGGCGCCCTCGATGAGCTGGCCGCGGCCTATCCGGGCCGGCTGGAGGTGATCGAGGCCGACGCGCTCGAGATCGAGGTGGCCGAGCTGGGTGTGGCGCCGCGGCGGGTGGTGGCGAACCTGCCGTACAACATCGCCACCGTCCTGCTGCTGAGGTGGCTCGGTCAACTCGCCGCCGATCCGACCCGGTTCGCGGGTTTCGTGCTCATGTTCCAGAAGGAGGTCGCGGAGCGTCTGAGCGCGCAGCCGCGGCGCAAGACCTACGGGCGGTTGTCGATCATGGCCCAGTGGCTGTGCGAGGCGCGGTCGCTGTTCGATGTGCCGCCGCGAGCCTTCACGCCGCCGCCCGCGGTGATCTCGACCGTGGTCGGCCTGCGTCCGCGACCGCAACCGCTCGCTCCGGCCACGCTAGCGGTGCTCGAGCGGGTCACCGCGGCCGCCTTCGGGCAGCGCCGCAAGATGCTGCGACAGAGCCTGAAGACGCTGGGCGTCGACCCGGGCACCTTGATCGCCGCCGCCGGGGTCGCCGAGACGGCGCGCGCCGAGGAGTTGAGCGTGGAGGACTTCTGCGCCCTGGCCCGAGCACTGGCGGAGATCCGCTAGCTGCCCCGGCGCAGCACCTCGACGAAGTCGTGCAGGCCGATACGGCGCTCGCGGCGCAAGCGCTCGGCCTCCAGGATCGACCGCACGGCGGCGACGCTTGCCTCGACGTCCTCGTTGACCACGATGTAGTCGTACTCGGCCCAATGGCTCATCTCGTCGGCCGCCTTGGCCATGCGCGCGCGGACCACGTCGTCGGAATCCTGGGCGCGGGTGTGCAGGCGGCGCTCCAACTCTTCGGTAGAGGGCGGCAGGATGAATACGCTGACCAGATCCTCGCGGGCCTCTTCGGCGACCTGCTGCGCGCCCTGCCAATCGATGTCGAAGAGCACATCCCGGCCCTCGTCGAGCGCCGCCTCGACCGGGCCGCGCGGGGTGCCGTAGCAGTGCCCGAATACGGTCGCGTGCTCGAGGAAGGCGCCGTCCCGAACCATTTCGTCGAAGCGCGCTTGATCCATGAAAACGTAATCGACGCCCTCGGTTTCGCCCGGCCGCATGGGGCGGGTGGTGGCGGAGACCGAGAGCACCAAGCCCCCGTCACGGGCGAGCAGCTCGCGCGAGATCGTGGTCTTGCCCGCGCCCGAGGGCGAGGACAGGACCAGCATCAAGCCGCGCCGTTCGATTGCCCCCTGGCTCATGAGCTGCCCCGGCCCCGCCCCTCAGCCGTTTATACCAAAGGTCATTGGTATTACTCGATGTTCTGGACCTGCTCGCGCAGCTGGTCGATGGCCGACTTGAGGTCGAGCCCGATGCGGGTCAGGTCCACGTCCCAGGACTTGGAGCACAGCGTGTTGGCCTCCCGGTTGAGTTCCTGGCATAGGAAGTCCAGGCGCCGCCCGATCGTGCCGCCCTTGGCCAGGATCTCGCGCGCCGCCGCGACGTGGGCTTCCAGGCGGTCGAGCTCCTCGCGCACATCCGCCTTGGCGGCCAGGATCGCGGCCTCCTGCGCCAAGCGCTCCTCGGGCAGCGCGGGGGCGGCCTGGAGCAGCTCCTCGACCTGCGCCCGCAAGCGCGCGCGCAGCGCCTCGGGACGCGCCGCCGAGGTCTCGCCCGCGGCTCCGGTCAAGCGCTCGATCTCCGTCAAACGCCCGGCGACCACGGCCTCGAGGCGCCGGCCCTCGGCGCGGCGCATGGCGGTCAGCGCCTCGAGCGCGAGCACCAGGTCCTCCTCCATGGCCGCCTGGCGCGTGTCCATCTGCTCCTTGGTCTCCTCCTCCTCGACCGCCTCGACCACGCCGCGAACGGCGAGCAGGCCGTCGAGGCGCGGCGGCGCGGCCCGGACCTGCTCCTCCAGCTCGCGCACCACCTCGACCAGTTGATCGAGCAGCTCGCGGTTGACCTGGAGGCGAAGCGGGACCCGGCCGCGGTTGACGATCAGGGACAGTTGCAGATTGCCGCGGGCGCAGTGTTCCTGCGCGGTCGTGCGCGCGGCGATCTCGAGCGCCTCGTAGCCGCTGGGCACCCGGCAGCGCACGTCCAGGCCGCGCCCGTTGACGCTCTTGACCTCCCAGACCCAGGCGAGCGTCCCGTCACCGCCTTCCTGGCGCGCGAATCCAGTCATGCTGGCGACGGCTCCCGATGGATCGGTCAAGGGCAGGACCTCGATTGCGGCGGCGGCGGCGCTTGGAACGCGCATCTTTATACCCGCGCGGGCCGGAACGCTACAAGGCGGGTGCGGCCGCGCCTGCCGTGCCGGACCTGACCCAAC
>JACZWN010000123.1 GCA_022572105.1 Pseudomonadota bacterium
AAGCCGACCGCGCCAAACAGCACGAAGGTGCCGAAAATCCCCAGCGCGAAGCCGGTGTCGCCCACGCGGTTTACCAGGAAGGCCTTGATCGCCGCGGCGTTGGCGGCCGGCCGCTGGTACCAGAAGCCGATCAGCAGGTAGGAGGCGAGCCCGACGCCCTCCCAGCCGAAGAACAGCTGGATGAAGTTGTCGGCGGTGACCAGCGCCAGCATGAAGAAGGTGAACAGGCTGAGGTAGGAGAAGAAGCGCGGGATCGACTTGTCGTGCACCATGTAGCCGATCGAATAGATGTGGATCAGCCACGAGATCACGGAGACGACCATCATCATCACCGCGCTGAGGGTGTCCAGCTTGACCGCCCAGGAGAACTCGAAGGCGCCCGAATCGATCCAGGTGAAGAGCTCGGTGACGCCGGTCTCGCCGTCGATGGCGACGCGCTTGAAGACGACGATGGAGATGAGCGCCCCGATGCCGAGCAGGGTGCAGGTGACGACCTGGGCACCGCGGTCGCCGATCGCGCGGCCGAACAGTCCGGCGATGATAGCGCCGATCAGCGGCAGCAGGACGATAGCGGTCTCGAGCATGCCCCGCTCAGCCCTTCATCAGGTTGATGTCCTCGACCGCGATCGAGCCGCGGTTGCGGAAATAGACGACCAGGATGGCCAGGCCGATGGCGGCTTCCGCCGCGGCCACGGTGAGCACGAACAAGGCGAAGACCTGGCCGACCAGATCGTGCAGGTGGGTCGAGAAGGCGACCAGGTTGATGTTGACCGCGAGCAGCATGAGCTCGATCGACATCAGGATGATGATGACGTTCTTGCGGTTCAGGAAGATGCCGAAGATGCCGAGCGTGAACAGGATCGCGGCGACCGTCAGATAGTGTGAAAGACCGATCTCGAACATGCCTCAAATTCCGCTCCGGCTGGGGACTTTCCTGACCTCGATGGCGGCCTCGCGCGGGCGCGAGATCTGGGCGCCGATATTCTGGCGGCGCACGCCCTCGCGCCGGCGCAGGCTGAGCACGATGGCGCCGATCATGGCGACCAGAAGAATCAGCCCGGCCGCCTGGAACAGGTAGATGTACTTGGTGTAGAGGACCTCGCCCAAGGCCTGGGTGTTGGTCGTCAGATCGGGCGGCGGCATGGGCGTGCCGACGACCACCCCGGCCTCCGGCGCCACGGCCCAGGCGCCCAGCACCGTGAGAAGCTCGATCAGCAGGATGAGCCCGATCAGGCCGCCGATCGGCAGGTATTGCAGGAAGCCCTGGCGCAACTCGACGAAGTTGATGTCGAGCATCATGACCACGAAAAGGAACAGGACCGCGACCGCGCCGACGTAGACCACGATCAGAATCATGGCCAGGAACTCGGCGCCCATGAGCACGAACAGCCCGGCCGCGTTGAAGAAGGCGACGATGAGGAACAGCACCGAGTGCACCGGGTTGCGCGCCGAGATCACCATGACGCCGGCGCCCACGACGACGGCGGCGAAAAGATAGAAGGCGAGCGCCTGGACGATCATGCCAGACCCCCTTCCGATACCTTAAGAACAGCGCACAAGTTTCTGTTTCCCTTATCTATTTATTCTTCTAGCCATCTAGCGATAGGGCGCGTCCGCGGTGAGGTTCTGGGCGATCTCCGCCTCCCAGCGGTCGCCGTTGGCGAGCAGCTTCTCCTTGTTGTAGTACAGCTCCTCGCGGGTTTCGGTGGCGAACTCGAAGTTCGGCCCCTCGACGATCGCGTCGACCGGACAGGCCTCCTCGCAGAAGCCGCAGTAGATGCACTTGGTCATGTCGATGTCGTAGCGGGTCGTGCGCCGGCTGCCGTCGGCGCGCGGCTCGGCCTCGATGGTGATCGCCTGGGCCGGGCAGATGGCCTCGCACAGCTTGCAGGCGATGCAGCGCTCCTCGCCGTTGGGATAGCGGCGCAGCGCGTGCTCGCCGCGGAAGCGCGGGCTCAAGGGACCCTTTTCGTAGGGGTAGTTGAGCGTCACCTTGGGCCTGAAGAAATAGCGCAGGGTCAGGCTCATGCCGGTCAGCAGTTCCGACAAGAGCAGGCTGCGAAGGCCGCGGTGGATCATACCCATGGTCAGCTCCTCGGCACCCAATCGAAGGCGATCAGGACGCCTGCGGTTAACACCACCCAGAACAGCGATAGCGGCAGGAACACCTTCCAGCCGAGCCGCATGAGCTGGTCGTAGCGGTAGCGCGGGAAGGTCGCGCGTATCCAGAGGAAGCAGAACAGCAACAGCGCCACCTTGCCGGCGAACCAGAAAATGCCCGGGATCCAGTTGAACGGCGCGACATCGACGATCGGCAGCCAGCCGCCCAGGAACAGGATCGTGGTTATCGAGCTCAACAGGATCATGTTGGCGTACTCGCCGAGGAAGAACAGCGCGAAGGGTAACGACGAGTACTCCAGGAAGAAACCGGCAACGATCTCGGACTCGCTCTCGGCCAAGTCGAAGGGCGCACGGTTGGTTTCGGCCAGCGTCGAGACGAAGAAGATCACGAACATCGGCAACAGCGGCACGGCGAACCACAGGTCCTTCTGCGCCAGCACGATGTCGGTGAGATTGAGCGAGCCGACGCAGAGCAGCACCGTGACGATCACGAAGCCCATGGAGATCTCGTAGGACACCATCTGCGCCGCCGAGCGCAGGGCGCCCAGGAACGCATACTTGGAATTCGACGCCCAGCCGGCCATGATCACGCCGTAGACGCCGAGCGAGGAGATCGCGAAGAGATACAGGATGCCGACGTTGATGTCGGCGAGCACCCAGCCGTCGTCGAACGGGATCACCGCCCAGCCGATGAGCGCCAGGATGAACGTCAGCATGGGCGCCGCCATGAACACCACACGGTTGGCGCCGGCCGGCAGGATGGTTTCCTTGAACAGCAGCTTGATGCCGTCGGCGATCGGCTGCAGCAGACCGAAGGGGCCGACCACGTTGGGCCCCTTGCGCAGCTGCATGGCGGCGATCACCTTGCGCTCCGCATAGGTCAGATAGGCGACCGACAACAGCAGCGGCACGATGATCAGCAAGATCTGCGCGACCATGATAACGCCCTGCCCGGGGTAGGTGCCCCAGAAGGGCCAATTCAAGATCGAGTTCAGGACGCTATCCACCGGTGCCGGTCGCCTCCCCGCTTTGGCCGAGCACGAAGGCCTCGGTGCATTTCGCCATGGTCTCCGAGGCGCGGCTGATCGGATCGGTCATGTAGAAGTTCTCGACCGCCACCGCGAAGGGCGCCGGGTCGAGCGTGCCGGCTGCGCCGAACGCGCCGAACCCGCCCCGGGGCGCGGCCTCGACCTGGTCGATCGCGGCGAACACCGGGTTGACCTCGATCAGCCGCTGGCGCAACTGGCCCAGGTTGTCATAGGGCAAGCGCTCGCCCACGACCTCGGACAGCGCGCGCAGGATCGTCCAGTCCTCGCGCGCCTCGCCGGGCGGGAAGGCCGCCAGCCGGCCGAGCTGGACGCGCCCTTCGGTGTTGACGTAGGTGCCGTTCTTCTCGGTGTAGGCGGCGCCCGGCAGGATCACGTCGGCGCGGTGCGCGCCGACGTCGCCGTGGTGGCCCTGGTAGATGACGAAGGCGCCCTCGTCCGCGTTCGGGCCGAGCCCGGCCATGTCGATCTCGTCGGCGCCGAGCAGGTAAACGACCTCGATGTCGCCGTGATGGACCCCGTCCAGGATGCCGGCCAGATCGCGCCCACCCGCGCCCGGCACGAAGCCGAGGTCGAGGCCGGCGACCCGCGCGGCCGCCGTGTGCAGCACGTTGAAGCCGTTCCAACCGTCGCTCACCAGGCCGAAGTCCTCGACCAACTTGCACGTCAGATGCAGGATCGCCGCGCCGTCGGGGCGCGCCAGCGCGGCCATGCCGAGCACGATCATGGGCCGCTCGGCGCCCTTGAGGACCTCGGCGAAGGCGCCCTTGCCCTCGGCAATGTCCTTCAGCGTCTCCGGCCCGGCGCCCAGGTAATCGACCGGGTAGCTGAGATCGCAGGGCTGGCCGATCAGGCCGACCCGGAAGCCGCCCATGAGGAAGCGCTTGCGCAGGCGCGCGTTGACGAGGGCCGCCTCTCGGCGCGGATTGGTGCCGACCAGGAGTACGGCGTCGGCGCGCTCGATCCCGGCGATGGTGGTGTTGAACAGGTAGCCGGCGCGCGCGCCCGCCTCCAGCTTGGCGCCGTCCTGGCGGCAGTCCAGGTTGGCCGCGCCCAGGCCCGCCATCAGGTCCTTGAGCGCGAGAATGGATTCGGCGTCGCAGAGGTCGCCGGCGAGCGCCGCGATCTTGCCGCCATCCAACCCGTCCAGGCGCGCCGCGATGGCCCGGAAAGCCTCTTCCCAGGACGCCGGCCGCAGCTTGCCGTTCTCGCGCAGATAGGGCCGGTCGAGGCGCTGGCGGGCCAGGCCGTCGCAAGCGTAGCGGGTCTTGTCCGAGATCCACTCCTCGTTGATGTCCTCGTGCAGGCGCGGCAGTACGCGCATGACCTCGCGCCCGCGCGTGTCGACCCGGATGTTGGAGCCGACCGCGTCCAGCGCGTCCACGGAATAGGTCTTGACCAGCTCCCAGGGCCGCGCCGCGAAGGCGTAAGGCTTGGAGGTCAGCGCCCCGACCGGGCAGACGTCGATCAGGTTGCCGGACAGCTCGGAATCGATCGCCTTCTCGAGCGCGGTGATCTCGGCGTGCTCGCCTCGGCCCACCAGGCCGAGCTCCTCGACCCCGGCGATCTCGGTGGCGAAACGGACGCAGCGCGTGCAGTGGATGCAACGGGTCATGATCGTCTTGATCAGCGGACCCATGTACTTCTCCTTGACCGCGCGCTTGTTCTCCTCGTAGCGGCTGTGGCCGACGCCGTAGGCCATGGCCTGATCCTGCAGGTCGCATTCGCCGCCCTGGTCGCAGATCGGGCAGTCGAGCGGGTGGTTGATCAGCAGGAACTCCATGACCCCTTGGCGCGCCTTCTTGACCGCCGGCGTGTCGGTCCTAATCACCATGCCCTCGCCCGCCGGCATGGCGCAGGAGGCGATCGGCTTGGGCGCGCGCTCCATCTCGACCAGGCACATGCGGCAGTTGCCCGCCACCGAGAGGCGCTCGTGGTAACAGAAGTGCGGGATCTCGATGCCGGCCAGCTCGCAGGCCTGGAGCACGGTCACGCCGCCCGGGACCTCGATCTCCTTGCCGTCGATGGTGAGCTTGGGCATGGCTCCGTCCTACTCCGCCGCCGCCGGGACCGCCACCCGGCCACTGGTCTTGTATTCCAGGATGCGCCGCTCCAGTTCGGGGCGGAAATGCCGAATCAAGCCCTGGATCGGCCAGGCCGCGGCATCGCCGAGGGCACAGATCGTGTGCCCCTCGACCTGCCTCGTCACGTCGAGCAGGGTGTCGATCTCATCGATGCCCGCCCGGCCCTCGACCATCCGGATCATGACCCGCCACATCCAGCCCGTGCCTTCCCGGCACGGCGTGCACTGGCCGCAGCTCTCGTGCATGTAGAAGTGCGACAGATTGGCGATGGCGGCGACCACGTCGGTCGACTTGTCCATGACGATGACCGCGGCCGTGCCCAGGCCCGACTTGACCGCCTGCAGCGAGTCGAAGTCCATGAGCACGGTGTCGCAGATCGACTTGGGCAAGAGCGGCACCGACGAGCCGCCCGGGATCACCGCCAGCAGGTTGTCCCAGCCGCCGCGCACTCCGCCCGCGTGGGTCTCGATCAGCTCCTTGAGCGGGATGCCCATCTCCTCCTCGACGTTGCACGGCTGCTCGACGTGCCCGGAGATGCTGAAGATCTTGGTGCCGGTGTTCCTGGGCCGGCCCAGGCCGGTCCACCAGGCCGCGCCGCGGCGCAGGATCTCCGGCGCGACCGCGATGGTCTCGACGTTGTTGACGGTGCTCGGACAGCCGTAGAGGCCGACCGCGGCCGGGAACGGCGGCTTGAGGCGCGGCTGGCCCTTCTTGCCTTCCAGGCTTTCGAGCAGCGCGGTCTCCTCGCCGCAGATGTAGGCGCCGGCGCCACGGTGGACGTAAATGTCGCAGTCCCAGCCGGACTTGCAGGCGTTCTTGCCGATCAAGCCGGCATCATGGGCCTCGTCGATGGCCTGCTGCACGCGCTCGGCCTCGCGGTAGAACTCGCCGCGGATGTAGATGTAGCAGACGGTCGCGCCCATGGCCAAGCCGGCCACCACGCAGCCCTCGAGCAGGCGGTGCGGGTCGTTGCGCAGGATCTCGCGGTCCTTGCAGCTGCCCGGCTCCGACTCGTCGGCGTTGACGATGAGATAGCGCGGCCGTCCGTCGCTCTCCTTGGGCATGAACGACCACTTCAGGCCGGCCGGGAAGCCCGCGCCGCCGCGCCCGCGCAACTCGGAATCCTTGATCCTCTCGATGATCTCGTCGCGGCCGAGTTCGATCATCCCCTTGGTGCCGTCCCAGACGCCGCGCCGGAGCGCGCCGGCCAGGCGCCAGTCGTCCTGGCCGTAGAGGTTGGTGAAGACCCGGTCCTTGTCCTGGAGCATCAGGCGCCCTCCCCGGGAGCGGCCGGGGCGCCGGCCGGGGCGCCGGCCGGGGCGCCACTGGGATCGGCGGGCGCGGGCGCCGGCAGATCCTTCAGCGTCGTCATTCCGCCTTCGGCCATGGAGGACTGCCGGCCGATCCGGGAGCCGCCCGGGACCTCCTTGCCGGCCTTGAGATCGTCGAGGATTTGCCTCAAGCGCTCGGGCGTCAGGTCCTCGTAGTAGTCGTCGCCGATCTGGACCATGGGCGCGTTGGCGCAGGCACCCAGGCACTCCACCTCGATCAGGGTGAACTCTCCGTCCTCGCTGGTCTCGCCCAGGCCGACACCCAGCTTCTCGCAACAGCTATCGGTCAGTTCCGCCGCGCCGCGCAGCCAGCAGGGCGTCGTCCGGCACACCTGGATCAAGTGCCGGCCCACCGGCTTGAGGTTGAACATGGAGTAGAAGCTGGCCACCTCGTGCACCCGGATGGGCGCCATCTCGAGAAAATTCGCGACGTATTCGATCGCCTCGCGCGGCAACCAGCCGCCGCTCTGGCGCTGCGCCAGGTCGAGCAACGCGAGGACCGCGCTGGCCTGCCGTCCCTCCGGATAGCGCGCGACCAGCACCCGGGCGCGCGCCTGGTCCGCGGCCGTGAAGACGAAATCGCCGGGTTCGCCCTCCCGGTAGCGCGTCATCTTCATCGATCGACCTCGCCGAAGACGATGTCCAGGGAGCCCAGGATCGCCACGCTGTCGGCCAGCATGTGGCCGCGGCACATGAAATCCATGGCCGACAAATGCGCGAAGGCCGGCGGGCGGATCTTGCAGCGGTACGGTTTGTTGGTCCCGTCGGCCACCAGATAGACCGCGAATTCGCCCTTCGGCGTTTCGACCGCCGTGTAGGTCTCGCCGGCGGGCACGTGAAAACCCTCGGTGTAGAGTTTGAAGTGGTGGATGAGCGCCTCCATGGAGCGCTTCATCTCGGCGCGCCTGGGCGGCGTGACCTTGTGGTCCTGGGTCATCACGGGCCCGTCGGGCATGCGCTCGATGCATTGGCGCATAATGCGGATGCTCTGGCGCATCTCCTCGATGCGCACCAGGTAGCGGTCGAAGCAGTCGCCATTCTTGCCCACCGGAATGTCGAACTCGAGATCCTCGTAGCACTCGTAGGGCTGGGCCTTGCGCAGGTCCCAGGGCGCACCGGAGGCGCGCAGCATGGGTCCGCTGAAGCCCCAGTCGAGCGCGTCCTCGAGACTGACCGCGCCGATGTCCACGGAGCGCTGGCGGAAGATCCGGTTGTCGGTCAGCAGGGTCTCGACATCGTCGATGAGCTGGGGGAGGGTCTCGCAGAACCTGGCGATATCCTCGAGCAGGCCGGCCGGCAGGTCCTGATGCACCCCGCCCGCCCGGAAATATGCCGTGTGCATGCGCGCGCCCGAGACGCGTTCGTAGAACTCCATCAGCTTCTCGCGCTCCTCGAAGGCCCAGAGCAGCGGCGTCATGGCGCCGATGTCGAGGGCGTAGGTCGCGATGTTCAGCAAGTGGTTGAGAATGCGGCCGATCTCGCAGTAGAGCACGCGAATGTATTGGGCACGCGGCGGCACCTCGATGCCGAGCAGCTTCTCCACGGCGAGCAGGAAGGGGTGCTCCTGGTTGAGCGGCGCGGTGTAGTCGAGCCGATCGAAGTACGGCAGCGCCTGGAGATAGGTCTTGTACTCGATCAGCTTCTCGGTGCCGCGGTGCAGCATGCCGATGTGCGGGTCGGCGCGCTCGATCACCTCGCCGTCCATCTCGAGCACCAGGCGCAGCACGCCGTGCGCGGCCGGGTGCTGCGGTCCGAAGTTGAGCGTCATCGACTTGATCAGCCTTTCGGCCATCAGCCGTCGCCCTCCTCGCCCGCGGCGGACTTGGCGTCCGGCTCGGCATCCGCCTCGGCCTTCTCGTCGCCCGGCAGGTGCAGCATGCCCTCCCAGGGACTCATGAAGTCGAAGTCGCGGAATTCCTGGGGCAGCTTGACCGGCTCGTAGACGACGCGCTTCTGGTCCGGGTCGTAGCGCACCTCGACGTAGCCCGTGAGCGGGAAGTCTTTGCGCAGCGGATGCCCCTCGAAGCCGTAATCGGTCATGATCCGCCTGAGGTCCGGATGATCGGAGAAGGACACCCCGAAGAGGTCCCAGACCTCGCGCTCGAACCAGTTGGCCGAGCTGAATACCGCCGTGACCGAGGGCACCGGGGTGCTGGCGTCGGCCGCGAGCTTGATCCGGACCCGCTGGTTGTGCTTGAGCGAGAGCATGTTGTAAACGATTTCGAAGCGCGCCTCGCGGTCCGGACGGTCGACCGCGGTCACGTCCATGAGCTGCTTGAACTGACAGTTCTGGTCGTCGCGCAGGAAGGTCAGCAGCTTGACCACCGCCCGCGCCGTGGTGGTCACCACGAGCTCGCCGTAGCCGACCTCGGCGCCCAGAACCGCGCCCGGATTGGCGGCGTCGATGTAGTCTCCGAGGTCTATCAAGGCCTGATCCATGGCGGAGCGCCGGGTGCTATCGTCTCTAATGATAAAGTGCTTCAGCGCGCGATGCCGGCGCCGCGTCGGATCTTCTTCTGCAACTGGATGATGCCGTACAGCAAGGCTTCCGCGGTCGGCGGGCAACCCGGCACGTAGATGTCGACCGGCACGATGCGATCGACGCCGCGCACCACCGAGTAGGAATAGTGGTAATAGCCGCCACCGTTGGCACAGGAGCCCATGGAGATCACCCAGCGCGGCTCGGCCATCTGGTCGTAGACCTTGCGTAGCGCCGGCGCCATCTTGTTGGTCAAGGTGCCGGCGACGATCATCACGTCGGATTGGCGCGGGCTCGGCCGGAACACGATGCCGAAGCGGTCGAGATCGTAGCGGCTGCAGGCGCAATGCATCATCTCGATCGCGCAGCACGCGAGCCCGAAAGTCATCGGCCAGAGCGAACCGCTCTGCGCCCAGGCGGCGAGCTTGTCCATCTGGGCAACGACGAAGCCCTTGTCCGAGAGCTCGTCGCTCACCTGCCGCGGCACCGCGTCCTGCGTCGCACCCGGGGCAAGCGGCGTCTCGGCCGTCCCTACTCCCATTCGCCCTACTCCCACTCTAGGGCCCCCTTCTTCCACTCGTAAACGAAGCCGATCGTGAGGACGGAGAGGAAGATCACCATCGACCAGAAGCCGAACTCGCCGATCTCGCCCAGCGCCACGGCCCAGGGAAACAGAAAGGCGACCTCCAGATCGAAAATGATGAACAGAATGGCGACCAGGTAGAAACGGACGTCGAAGCGGCCGCGCGCGTCGTCGAAGGCCTCGAAGCCGCACTCGTAGGCCGAGTCCTTTTCCGAATCGGGCCGCTGGCGCGCCACGATATAGGCGGCCACGACCATGATCACGGCCATGGCCGCGGCGATGCCGAGGAAGATCAGGATCGGCAGGTATTCGGCCAACAAGCCTTCCATTCCCTAGGCCTCCTGACGCGCCGCGCGTAGTGCGGCGCTCCGCGTTTCCCGTACCGCATGGCAGAGCACGGACCGAGAACGGCCCGCGATCCGAATTCGCCCGAACTATACGGCTCCGCGCGCCGCCGGGAAAGCGCCAAAGCCCCGCGGGCGCGACCATTTCCCTAAGTATTTCAGGGCCATCGGACGAGACCGTGGGACGATCTGCGCGAACGGCGGATGGCGGGAGTGACGGGACTTGAACCCGCGGCCTCCGGCGTGACAGGCCGGCGCTCTAGCCATCTGAGCTACACCCCCGGAAGGCCTGGTTGCTCGGGCCGCCGTCATGTACTCCACACCCTCTTGGGTGTCAAGCGACCCACCAGGCGCGGGATCGCCTCTAATATCCGGGATCCGAGCGGCCGTTTATCCGGGGTGAGCGCCGCCGGGCGCAAGGCGCGGTTCGGCGAACGTCGGACGCCATGCGTCGGTGGTTCCTATCCGTCCCCACCGGCCGGCTTGCGCGTCGGCAACGCCCCCGCCCTGGGCCGAACAGCGATAGTCCTGCCGGCGCGTGGCGCGC
>JACZWN010000124.1 GCA_022572105.1 Pseudomonadota bacterium
TCCGATGGCACCGACGGCGGCGAGTCCACGGTGGTCGCCGGGGATCCGGACGGGACCGTCGGCACCGACGATCCGCCACTGGTCGTGGACGAGCCCGACGTCACCGAGGTCCTGGGCGAGTCCGCGCCCGCCGAGGGCGAGGTCACGGAGCCCGAGTCCGGCATCGCCGGCTCCGGCGACGCCGTCGCCTCGAGTGGGGACGACGCACCTGTGGACGAGGGAACGACCGTCGATTCGGGCGCGCCCGTGACCGTCGTCGATACCGGGGATGTCACGGACGAGCTGCTCGATCTGCTCGACGAAGGGGCCGAAGAGATCGTCTAAGTACCTTCCTCTGCGAGATGCTGTCACGGGGCGGCGCGCGGGGCGCCGCCTACCCGATTTCATCTGGTCTTTTTCACCCCTTGGGTATCAGGGGCGCTGTCTTGAACGGGTTACCCTTGGTCAGGATGGCGGCGTTGCCGATGAGCACGAGGACGATCCCGCCGCCGGCCAGCGCCGTCCACTCGAAATCCTCGAACCAGGTCGAAAGCGCCAGTGCGATGATCGGGAACAGCACGGTCGCATAGGCCGCCCGTTCGGGGCCGATCCGCCCGACCAGGGTCAGATACGACCAGAACCCGATGACGGTTGCGAACACCGCCAGATAAAGCAGCGACAGGACATAAGCGGGCGAGGGGTCGAAATCGAACGGGCTGCCGCGCACGAGCGTGAGCAACGTGATGAAGACGGTTCCGTAGACCATGCCATAGGCGTTGGTCTGGAACACCGGCAGGGCGCGCCGGCGCTGGTTCCAGGCCGAGGTCAGCATGCCGAGCGAGGCGAACACGGTTCCGATCAGGGTGAGGCCCAGGCCGCGCGCGCCCTGCTGCGCGAGATCGAAGTTGCTGACCTCCGGCCAGAACACGCACATAATTCCGGTCAGCCCGCACACCGCCCCGGCGATCACGTTTGCCCCGATCGGCGTGCGGAACAGGATCACCGCGCCGAAGATGTTCATGATGACCAGGGTGGAAAAGGCGACCGCCACCAGCCCCGTGGTCAGATACTGGCTGCCCAGATAAATGAAGAAGTAGTTGGTCGAGAACAGGCAAACGCCTTGCAGCGCCATGAAGCCGTGGTCTTTGACCGAAAACCGCATGGGGCGCCGGGCGGCTGCGCACAGGACCAGCATCAACGCCGCCGAGATGGCGAACCGGTAGACGATGGAAACCTCGGGCGCGACCACGCCAAGCTGGAACTTGATGGCCAGCCAGCTGGTGCCCCAGAAAATCACCGTTACCGCGTATAGAAAGATGTCCATCCGCGAGGGCGGTTGGTCTTACGCCGCGGCGTGAATGGCGGCGGCCTTGACCGCGTCGCTGACGTAGGGCTCGAACTGCTTGAAGTTGGTCTCGAAGCGCTGCGAGAGCTCGCGTGCGGTCTGGTCGTAGGCCTGCTTGTCGGCCCAGGTCTTCTTCGGGTCGAGCACCTCGGCCGGCACGTCCGGGCAGGTCTCCGGGATCGCCAGGCCGAAGGTCGGGTGGGTGGCCATTGACACCTCCGCCAACCGGCCGTCGAGGGCGGCGCGCACCAGGGTGCGGGTGTGCTCGATGCGCATGCGCGCGCCGACGCCGTAGGAGCCGCCGCTCCAGCCGGTGTTGACCAGCCAGCAATTGGCCCCGGTCCGCTCGATCTGCCGGCCGAGGAGCTGGGCGTAGACCGACGGGTGGCGCGGCATGAAGGGCGCGCCGAAGCAGGTCGAGAAGGTCGCCTCGGGCTCGTTGCCCAGGCCCTTCTCGGTGCCGGCGACGCGCGCGGTATAGCCGGACAGGAAGTGGTACATTGCCTGCTCGGCGCTCAAGCGGCTGATCGGCGGCAGGACGCCGAAGGCGTCGGCGGTCAGCATGACGATGTTCTTCGGATGGTCGCCGCGGCCGGACTCGCTAGCATTGGGGATGAAGTCGAGCGGGTAGCTGGCCCGGGTGTTCTCGGTATGGCGGTTGTCGTCGAGGTCGAGGACGCCGGTCTCCTCGTCGAGCACCACGTTCTCCAGGATCGTCCCGAAGCGCCGCGTGGTGGCATGGATTTCGGGCTCGGCCTGCTCCGACAGGCGGATCACCTTGGCGTAGCAGCCGCCCTCGAAGTTGAATACCCCGGTGTTCGACCAGCCGTGCTCGTCGTCGCCGATGAGGCGCCGCGTGCTGTCGGCCGAGAGCGTCGTCTTGCCGGTCCCCGAAAGGCCGAAGAAGATGGCCGTGCCGCCGTCGCCGCCGATGTTGGCCGAGCAGTGCATGGGCAGGACTTGGCGCGCCGGCAGGAGGTAGTTGAGCACCGAGAAGATCGACTTCTTGATCTCGCCGGCGTAGCTCGATCCGCCGATCAGGATCAGGCGCCGGGCGAAGTGGACCACGATGAAGGTCGGTGAGTTGGTGCCGTCGGTCTCTGGGTCGGCCTGCAGGTAAGGGGCGTGGAGCACGGTGAACTCGGGCGCGAAATCGGCCAGGAGGTCGTGGCCCGGCTGGATGAACATGTTGCGCGCGAACAGCGAGTGCCAGGCGCTCTCGCTAACCACCCGCACCGCCAGGCGGTACTCCGGATCGGCGCCGGCAAGCACGTCCTGGACGTAGAGCTCGCGGCTCTGGAAGTACGCCAGGACCTTGGCGTGGAGGCGCGCGAAGCCGGCTTCCGAGATGGCGACGTTGACCTCGCCCCAGCAGATGTCGTCGCGGGTCGAGGCCTCCTCGACGATGTATTTATCGTTGGGCGAGCGCCCGGTGTGCTGGCCCGTGAGCACCACCAGCGCGCCGCCCTCGGCCAGCCGGCCTTCGCCCCGGCGCAAGGTGTGCTGGTAGAGCGCGGGCGCCGCCAGGTTCCAGTGCGCCGCCGCGAAATTGCCGATGCCGTGCCGCTCGAGCCCGTGGCGGCTGATGACCGGTCCAAAGTTGGTCACGTTCCCTCTCCCTCTGCCTCGGGAGGGCCTTCCTCGGCTCTTGTTATGGCTGCCCCGGGGGCCGGCAGGTCCCCGTGCAGCCTCTCCCATGAGGCACCACTCCACCCTCACAGTTAGCCTATCTCGGGCCGCGATGCCAGCCGCGAATCACTCCGAAATTGCTGGGGTCAAGGCGGATTCTTCCGGATCAAGGCGGATTTTCCGGGACTGCGGCCCGGGCTCCGCCTCGCCGTCGAGATCGGGTTCGGTTTCTTCGGCCATCACGCGAGTGCTTGGTGTCGCGATATTCCGCAAAGGGGGGGCGGATGATATACCTCGAACCACCGCGCTGTCCCGGGCGGACGCGCTCGAGATGACCGGGCGAGGCAGCGGGGCAATGGGTTTTTACAAAGCGGTCGAATTCGCTAGCATTCTCCGCAGGGCGGCTCGGCTGCGGGGTACGACTCGGAACCGGCCAAGGGCAACCGGCGGCAAGGAACGTGCGCGCATGAAACCGAACATCGCGTTTATCGGACTCGGCGTCATGGGGCACCGCATGTTGACCAATATGCGCGCCCACGGCGGCTTTACCCTGGTCGGCGGTTGGGACCCGGACCCAGGGTCCCGGGAGCGGACCCGGGCGGCGTTCCCGGATCTCGCCCTGGCCGAGAACCCGGGAGAGATCATCGGCGATCCGCGCACCGAGGCCGTCTACATCGCCTGCCCGCCGGCGGCGCACAAGGAATACGCCCTGGCGGCGATCGAGGCGGGCAAGACGGTATTCTGCGAGAAGCCGCTCGGCGTGGACGTGGCCGAAAGCCGCGCGCTGGTGGCGCGCGTGGAGGAATCGGGCACGCCGAACGCGGTCAATTTCCCCTTCGCCGATGCGCGGGCCGCGAACACGATCGAGCGGGATTTGCGCGACGGCACGATCGGCGAGGTCGTCGGCGTCGACGTCCGCCTGCACTTCTCGCAGTGGCCCCGCGGCTGGCAGGAAACCGCGACCTGGCTCGCCGAGCGCGCCGAGGGCGGCTTCGTGCGCGAGGTCTTCTCGCATTTCGTCTACCTGACCCAGCGGCTGTTCGGGCCGGCCACGCTCGGCCACGCCTCGGTTCTCTATCCGGCCGACGCCGAGCTCTGCGAGACCCAATTCCTGGCCCGCCTGGACTGCGATGGAATCCCGGTATCGGTGGCCGGCGGCTCCGGCGGCGTCGGACCCGACCGGGTCGAGTTCACCGTCTGGGGGTCCAAGCGCTCGTACCGCCTGTGGGACTGGAACCGGCTCGCATCGAGCGCCGGCGGCGCCTGGCGCGACGAGCTCACCGAACTGGAGAACCCCCGGCAGGACGGCTACATGCGCATGCTCGACAACCTCCGGGCGTTTCTCGCCGGCCAGGCGCATACCATGCCCGGGTTCCGCGACGCGCTCTCGGTTCAGGAGATCGTCGAGGAGATCCTGAAGCGCTCCTAGAATACGAGGTTCGATAACGGTGACGGTTTTCTATTTCAGGCGAAGGGGACCGTCCCCGTTTCTCCATTTCCACCGAGTTTCCCGGACCGGATGGCGCAAGCGGTTGGGCGATCCTGTCGATCTGGTATGATTTGCGAGGATCCAGAGGGGCGCGCGCGTTCCGCCATGCATGAAAACCAGTACCACCTGCTTCAGACCCGGCGCTTCCTGCCGCTCTTCGTCACCCAGTTTCTCGGCGCCCTGAACGATAATTTCTTAAAGAACGCCCTGGTCATCTTGATTTTGTACCGGCTCGCCGGAGCCGCCGGCCTCGACGGGCAGGTCCTGGTAACCATCGCGGCCGGCACGTTCATCCTGCCGTTCTTTCTGTTCTCGGCGACGGCCGGCCAACTGGCCGACAAGTTCGAGAAATCCCGCCTGATAAGGCTGGTCAAGCTGGCCGAGATTGCGATCATGGTTTTGGCGGTGGCCGGTTTCCTGTGGGGCGGCCCCTATCTCATGTTGGCCGTGCTGTTCCTCATGGGGACTCAGTCGGCCTTCTTCGGTCCGCTCAAATACAGCATTCTCCCCGATCACCTGGCCGAGGACGAGCTGATCGGCGGCAACGCGTTCATCGAGGCCGGTACTTTTCTCGCGATCCTGATCGGAACCATCCTCGGCGGCGTCATCGTCCTCACCGAGTACGGAATTTGGGCGGTCTCGGCCTCGATCCTGGTCCTGGCGGCCTGCGGCTGGCTGTCGAGCCTCTTCATCCCGCGCGCCGAGCCCCCGGCGCCGGATTTGCGGATAAACCCCAACTTGGTGGCGGAGACCTGGAACATCGTCCGCACCGCCACCGCGCGCCGCGAGATGCGCCTCACCATTTTAGGGATCTCGTGGTTCTGGCTGCTCGGCGCCACCTTCCTCGCCCAGTTTCCCGGCCTGGCCAAGAACGTGATCGGCGCGAACGAGCACGTGGTGACCCTGTTCCTGGCCACCTTCTCCATGGGCATCGGCGTCGGATCGCTGCTCTGCAACAAGCTGCTGAACGGCGAGATCACGGCGAAGTTCGTCCCCTTCGGCGCCTTGGGGATGACGCTCTTTACCCTGGATCTGTATTTCGCGACTGCCGGGCTGACGCCGGCGCCCGGCGCGTTGCAGGGCGCCGCCGGCTTCCTGTCCGGGCTGACGGGATGGCGCGTGCTGGCCGATCTGACCGCGATTGCGGTCTGCGGCGGCCTCTTCATCGTGCCTCTCTACGCCATCCTGCAGGCGCGCAGCGAACCCGCCGAGCGGTCCCGGACGGTGGCCGCCAATAACATCGTGAACGCCCTGTTTATGGTTGCCGGCGCCGCCGGTGCGGCCTTGATGTTGTTGGCGGGGGCATCGGTCCCGGGCGTTTTCCTCATCGTTGCCGTGGTCAACGGCGTGGTCGCGGTATACATCTGCGGCCTGCTTCCCGACGCCGTGGTCAAGGCGGCCTTGGTCGCGGTGCTGCGCCTCCTGTACCGGGTCGAGGTCCGGGGACGGGAGAATTTCAAGAAAGCCGGCAAGCGAGCGGTCATCGTGGCCAACCACGTGTCCTTCCTGGACGGTGTGTTGCTGGGGACCTTCCTGCCGACGAAACCGATCTTCGCCGTCTACACCCTCATCGCGCGTCAGTGGTGGTTAAAGCCGTTCTTCGCGGTCGTCGACGTTTTTCCGATGGATCCCACCAATCCGATGGCGATCAAGTCGTTGATCAAGGCGGTTCGAGAGGGCCGTCACTGCGTCATCTTCCCAGAAGGTCGGCTTACCGTGACCGGGGCGCTGATGAAGGTTTACGAAGGGCCTGGCATGATTGCCGACAAGGCCGAGGCGATGCTGGTGCCGGTGCGAATCGACGGCGCGCAGTACACGCCGTTCTCGCGCCTTAAAGGAAAGATTCGGCTGCGCTGGTTCCCGAAGATCACGATCACAATTTTAGAGCCGCGGCGATTTGAGATCCCGGAAGGTGTGGTGGGACGTGCTCGCCGTCAGCTTGCCGGGGCCAAGCTCCACGGCGTCATGAGCCAGATGATCTTCGAAACCTGCGATTATCGTCGGACCTTGTTCGATGCCGTGTTGGACGCCAGAGCCATCCATGGCGGAAATCATCCGGTCTTGGAAGATGTCGAACGAAAACCGATGACTTACGATGGACTGGTACTTGGTTCTTTCGTCCTCGGTCGAAAGATCGCGCGACTGACGAGTGCGAAAGAATTTGTCGGCCTAATGTTGCCGAACTCCGTCGGTGCTGCGGTTGCGTTTTTCGGCCTTCAGGCCTTCGGGCGCGTGCCGGCGTTGCTGAACTACTCCACGGGCACCAAAAATATGGTCTCGGCGCTGGCGGCCGCGGAGATCAAGACGATCCTCACCTCACGCCGGTTCGTGGAGATGGCGAAGTTTGACGACGTGATTGAGACTTTGGCTGTGCATGCCCGCATCATTTATCTGGAGGACCTTCGAGAAGAGGTATCGATCGTCGACAAGGTCGTAAGTTTGTTCGCCCGCCTGGCGCCGCGCCTCGTCCATCGGCGGGCAAATGCGAGATGGGACGATCCGGCTGTCGTTCTTTTTACCTCGGGATCGGAAGGCACGCCCAAGGGCGTGGTGCTCAGCCATGGAAACCTGCTCGCCAACCGTCACCAGCTGGCGGCAGTGATCGACTTCAATCCAACGGATATCGTATTCAATGCGCTGCCGATCTTTCATTCCTTCGGGCTCACGGGGGGGATGCTTTTGCCGATGCTGTCGGGCGTCAAGACGTTCCTCTATCCCTCGCCGCTGCATTACCGGATCGTGCCGGCGCTGGTCTACGATTCGAACGCGACCGTCTTGTTCGGCACGGACACCTTCCTGGCCGGTTACGCCCGGGCCGCTCACGCCTACGACTTCTACAGCGTGCGCTACGTCTTTGCCGGGGCGGAGAAGGTCAGGGATGAAACCCGGCGCCTGTGGTCGGACAAGTTCGGCCTGCGCATCCTGGAGGGCTACGGCACGACCGAGACCTCGCCGGCGATTTCGACCAACACCCCGATGCACTTCAAGGCGGGAACGGTCGGCCGGCTGGTGCCCGGGATCGCGCACGAGCTCGAGCCGGTGCCGGGGATCGAGGCGGGCGGCAGGCTCATCGTCTCGGGCCCGAACGTCATGCTCGGCTACCTGCGCGCGGAGAACCCGGGGGTGTTGGAACCGCCGGAGGAGGGCCGCTACGACACCGGCGACATCGTGTCCATCGACGACCACGGCTTCGTGACCATCCAAGGCCGGGCCAAGCGCTTCGCCAAGATCGCCGGCGAGATGGTTTCCCTGAGCGCGGTCGAAAACTACGTCAATGCCGTTTGGCCGGGTTGCATGCACGCGGTCGTCAGCATCCCGGACGCGCGCAAGGGCGAGCAACTGGTGCTGGTCACCGAAAACGCGGACGCCCGACGCGAGCCCCTCCTCGCCTTCGCCAAGGCCCAGGGGATCGCCGAGCTCATGGTTCCGAGGACCATCCGGGTCGTCGAGGCGATACCGGTGCTGGGAACCGGGAAGGTGGACTACGTCGGCGTCAAGAACCTGGTCGAGTCCATGATCGAATTTGGGGCGTGATCGAATTTGGGCCGTGACCGCCGCGCCGCCCGATCGACGCGGTCTTTACCGTTTGTCAACCCTACTGCCGGACACCCTATGATTTCGCGGCGCGCCGAGGGCGGGAGCCGCCCGAGGGGCGGGCCGGAATCGGGCGAACCGGCCAGGCGAGCCATGAACTCTTGGGAAGTCACATGCCGGAAAGCAGCCTGACGCCGGAGAATACCCGGGGCAACGACGAGGGCGGGGTTTTGGACAGCATGCTGTCCAACCCGTTCTTTTCCCATCTCGATCCCGCGATGGTGGCCGAGCTCGCCAAGCGCAGCGAGATGCGCGACTTCGCGCCCGGCGCGGACCTTCTGCGCGAGGGTGAATCGGGCGATGCCGCCTATGTCGTTCATGCCGGCACCGTGACGGTGTCCGTGCGGGTGCAGGACAACGCGGTCGAGGTGGCCGAGCGGGGCGCCGGCGCGTTCATGGGCGAGATCTCGCTGCTCTGCGAGGTGCCCCACACCGCCAGCGTCACGGCCAAGACCGCTGTCCGGGCGCTGCGCATCTCCCGGGCGAACTTCTGGTCGGTGATGTCCGCGGATTCCCAGGTCCTGCTGTCGATCATCAGGATTCTGGGCCGGCGGCTCTACGAGACGACGGTACCGCTGGCCTACCTGTCGTTTACCGCCTCGGCGCTGCTCGACGACACCTTCGATCCGAAAATCCTCGCCGACATCAAGATGCGCAAGGACGAGATCGGGCGCTTCACGGGCATCTTCGAATCCATGGCGACCTACGTCTCCGAGCGGACCCGGCACCTGGAAGCGGTGGTCGAGGAGCGAACCCGGCACCTGAACCAGGAGATCGCCCGGCGCGAGGGGCTCGAGGACGAGCTCAGGCAACTGGCCAACACGGATGCGCTCACCGGGGCCACCAACCGGCGCCACTTTCTCGAGCTCTGCGACAAGGAGCTGCAAAGGGCGCGGCGCTACGGGCGGCCCATGGCGCTGCTCATGATGGACATCGACCACTTCAAGCGGATCAACGACACGCACGGCCACGCGCTCGGCGACGAGGTCTTGAAGCGTTTGGTCGAGACCTGCCAGGCGGACCTGCGCGGGCAGGACGTGCTCGGGCGCCTCGGCGGCGAGGAGTTCGCCGTCGTCATGCCGGAATGCACGCTCGACGCGGCCGAAACGGTCGCCGAGCGCCTGCGCCGGACCCTGGCGGCGTTGGCGGTCCCGGCCGCCGGGGCACGCGTCAATTTCACCGTCAGCATCGGCGTCGTCGACTGGGCGCCGGACCGCTCCCTAGAGGCCACCCTGGAGCGGGCCGACAAGGCCATGTACGCCGCCAAGAGCGGCGGCCGCAACCGGGTGGTCAGGGGCTAGGAAACCACGGCGCCGGGACCGGGCGGTCCTTGCGCACCGGGGCGGCAGCCACACGCGGCGCCGCCAGACGGCAGCCGTCCATGAGCGCGATCCAACGGCTCTCCACCTCGCGGACGACGTTGGGAAGCTGCCCGACCGTTCGCGTCAAGGGGGCTCCCCGTCTGATTTGCGGGGACACCATGGCGAACTGGAGAGGAATTAACTATGATGTCCGGCCAAGCAAAAGCCAAGGCGGACGGGGGTTTGGCGCATGTGGGCGCCAGCGCGCCGCAAAAGCGCCACAGTCCGCCGCCACAATGGGAGCGTGAATTCGCCCGGGCAACTGATTAAATACATGATCTAAGTAGGGGTGGCCATGCAGAGCACCATCGCCCTCGTCGACGACGACCGCAACATCCTGACCTCCGTCTCCATTGCGCTCGAGGCGGAGGGCTTCAAGGTCCGAACCTATACCAACGGATCCGAGGCCTTGCGCGGCATGACCTCGAACCCGGTGGATCTGGCCATCCTCGACATCAAGATGCCGCGCATGGACGGCATGGAGCTGCTCGGCCGCCTGCGCCAGAACACCAACCTGCCGATCATTTTCCTGACCTCCAAGGACGATGAGGTGGACGAGTTGATGGGCCTGCGCATGGGCGCCGACGACTACATCACCAAGCCCTTCTCCCAGCGCCTGCTGCTCGAGCGCATCCGCACGCTTTTGCGCCGCGAAAGCATCGCCAAGCAGGAGATCAGCCCCGAGGGCAGCGAGAAACCCATGGCGCGCGGCGATCTGGTGCTCGATCCGGCGCGCCATCTGTGCACCTGGAAGGGCGAGACGGTCAACCTCACGGTGACCGAGTTCCTGCTCCTCAAGACGCTGGCCCGCCATCCCGGGCACGTCAAGAACCGGGACCAGTTGATGGACGCGGCCTACGGCGAGTCGGTCTACGTCGACGACCGCACCATCGACAGCCACATCAAGCGCCTGCGCAAGAAGTTCAAGGAGATCGACCAGGATTTCGGCCAGATCGAGACCCTTTACGGGGTCGGTTACCGATACAAGGACCGGTGAGAAAAGGACGGAGAGGGGGAACCCCGCGCCAGACCGCGGCCATGCGCCGCCCGGCGGAGCGCGCCGCGCCCCGGAGCAGATGACCGCCGACAGCC
>JACZWN010000277.1 GCA_022572105.1 Pseudomonadota bacterium
GCGCCTGGAGACTCGCAGAGAATGGCTCGGCATAGAAGAGCTAATTATATATCACTCTCGCAACAATGGCGTATAACGATTCTATACCTATGAATCGGAAAATGCAAAGAGAATTAGGATTATTACCCGATAAAAAGACGAGTTTACACCCCACCCGGCGAGTCGACCCGCAACGCGAGAGCCTCCTTGGCTCCTCTTTCGGGGCCGGGCAGCACTCCTTGGTATTAGAAATCGACGCAGATGCCGTTGCGTTCCCAGTCGCCGTAGCGGGTCGGCTCGGGGCCGCTCGGACCGCCGATCTCCTTGGGCTTGCCAGTGTCGCCAGTGGGGGGCTTGCCAGTGGGCTCGCCAGCGGGTTTGCCGTTGGGCGTGGGCCGGGGAGTGGGCGCGGGGGGAGCCGCCTGCGCGGCCTGACCTGGCGCCGCGCCGGTCCGGGTGACGCGCGCCGGTTTCGGGCTATGGCCGGTGAAGTTCCTGGACATGAACATGATATGGCGCCGAACCCGCGGCGCGCCAAGGTTTCGTGCTAAACACCGGGTTATGGCACAAGACACCGGGGCACAGGACACCGGGGCACAAGACACCCGAAGCGCCCGCGCGGTCGCGCTGACCATCCTGGAAGAGGTGCTCGGCCGGCGCCGGCCGCTCGACGACGCGCTCGCCGGGAGCCGGGCCCTGGCCGCGCTCTCGGTGCGCGACCGCGCCTTCGCGCGCCGGCTTGTCGCCACGCTGATGCGCCGTCTGGGCCAGATCGACGACCTCATCGAGCGCTGCCTCGAGCGGCCGCTCAAACCGCGCCTCGGGGGGGTGCGCGATCTGCTGCGCCTGGGCGTGGCGCAGCTCGTGTTCCTCGAGACGCCGGCCCACGCCGCGGTCAGCACCACGCTCGACCTGGCCAGGACGCCGCGGCTCGCCGGCCACAAGGGGCTGATCAACGCGGTGCTGAGGCGCATCGCGCACGAGGGCGCCGTCCTGGTCGCCGAGCACGACGCCGCGCGGCTGAACACGCCGGCCTGGCTGTGGCGAAGCTGGTGCGCGGCCCACGGCGAAGCGACCGCGCGCGCCATCGCCGAGGCGCACCTCGGGGACCCACCGCTCGACCTGAGCCTGAGAGCGGGGCCGGGAGAAGCGCCCGATCTCGAGGGCTGGGCCGCACGCCTCGGCGCGCGCGTGCTGCCTACGGGCAGCCTGCGCTTGCCGGCGGGCAGCGGCGAAGTCGCCAAGCTGCCGGGCTATGCGGAGGGCGCCTGGTGGGTCCAGGACGCCGCCGCCACGCTGCCCCCGCGCCTGCTCGGAGAGATCGCGGGCAAACGCGTCCTCGACCTCTGCGCGGCGCCCGGCGGCAAGACCGCGGCGCTGGTCATGGCCGGCGCCCGGGTCACGGCCGTCGAGGTCTCCCCCGCGCGCCTGGCGCGGCTCGAGAACAACCTCGCGCGCCTCGGGCTCGAGGCCGAGACCGTCGCCGCCGACGCGACCCGCTGGCGCCCGGCGGCGCCGGCCGATGCGGTCCTCATCGACGCGCCCTGCATCGGCACCGGGACCCTGCGCCGGCACCCGGACATCGCCCGGCTCAAGGCACCTGCGGATCTCGCCGCCCTGACCGGGCTTCAGGACCGGCTGCTGGCCGCCGCCGTGGAGATGACGGCGCCCGGCGGCTCGATCGTCTTCGCGACCTGCTCGCTGCAGCCCGAGGAAGGCGCGGCGCGCATCGCGGCGCTCATCGCCAAGGGCGCCCCGGTCGAGCGGGTCCCGGTCGACCCGGCAGAGGTCTTCGGACGCGCGGAGTGGGTCAGCCCCGAAGGCGATCTGAGGACGCTGCCCTGCCACCTGGCCGAGTTCGGCGGCATGGACGGCTTCTACGCCTGCCGCCTGCGCCGCTTGGCCTAATACCAACGACCTTCGGTAATTGTCCGCCGCGATTCGGACCAGCCCGCTTGCGGGCGGTAAGCCTTGCTGATACCAAGGGGGCCATGCAACAAGCGGTTCGCGTCGCGCCCTCGATCCTCTCGGCCGACTTCGCCAGGCTGGGCGAGGAGGTCCGCGCGGTCTCCGACGCCGGCGCGGATTACATCCACATCGACGTCATGGACGGGCATTTCGTGCCCAACATCACCATCGGTCCGGCGGTCGTCGCGGCGCTCAGGCCCCATTCCGAATTGCCCTTCGACGTGCACCTGATGATCTCGCCCGTCGATGCCTTCGTTCCGGCCTTCGCCGATGCCGGCGCCGACATCATCACGGTCCACCCGGAGGCGGGTCCGCATCTGCACCGCACGGTCCAGCTGATCAAGTCGCTGGGCAAGAAGGCCGGCGTCGCGCTCAACCCGGCGACCCCGGTGGCGGCCATCGAGCAGGTGTTGGGCGAGGTCGACCTGGTGATGGTGATGAGCGTCAACCCCGGCTATGGCGGCCAGCGCTTCATCCCGGGGTCGCTCGAAAAGATCGCGGCGCTACGCCGCGCGATCGACGCCGCGGGCCGGGCCATCGATTTGGAGGTCGACGGCGGCGTCAACCTCGAAACCGCACCCCAGGCGATCGCCGCCGGCGCCGACGTCCTGGTCGCCGGCTCGGCGACCTTCAGCGGCGGCGTGGCCG
>JACZWN010000125.1 GCA_022572105.1 Pseudomonadota bacterium
CATGCCGACCACGCCGCAGAACGCGGCCGGCTGGCGGATCGAGCCGCCGGTATCGGTACCGGCTGCGCCGAGCGCGCAGCGCGCCGCCACCGCCGCCGCCGAGCCGCCCGAGGACCCGCCCGGCACCAGCGGCCGGTTGTCGCCACGCCGCCGCCAGGGGCTCTCGACCGGGCCGTAATAGCTGGCCATGTTGGACGAGCCCATGGCGAACTCGTCCATGTTCGTCTTGCCCAGCATGACCGCGCCGCTCGCCCAAAGTTTGGCGGTCACCGTCGATTCGTAGCACGGCCGGAAGCCGTCCAGGATGTGCGAGCCGGCGGTGGTCAGCACGCCCTCGGTGCAGTAGAGGTCCTTGATGGCGAGCGGGATGCCTTCGAGCGCGCCGGCCGCGCCCGAGCGGCGGCGCGCGTCCGAGGCCTCGGCCATGGCGAGCGCCTTCTCGGGCGTCTCGGTGATGAAGGCGTTGAGCGGGCGCGCCGCCTCGACCGCGGCGATATGCGCCTCGGTCAGCTCGCGCGCGCTCAGCTCTCCCTTGGCCAGCGCGTCGCGCGCCGCGGCGATGGTCAGCTCCGTCACCCCTGGCGCCCCTGGCGCCGCTCCGGCCATCACTCGATCACCTTGGGGACGACGAAGAAGCCGTGCGCCGCCTCGGGCGCGTTCTCGACCACCTTGTCCGGATAGCCGCCGTCGGTGACCGCGTCCGCGCGCCGCGGCAGGGTCACCTCGACCACGCTGGTCATGGGCGCGACGCCCTCGGTGTCGAGCTCGGAGAGCTGCTCGATCCAGGTCAGGATGTTGTTGAGCTCGCCGGAAAGCGCGTCGAGCTGGTCCTCGGGAACGCGGATGCGCGCCAGTTTCGCGATCTGCGCGACGGTGGCTCGGTCGACCGCCATCTCGGATCTCCGTCGATCGAAAGGCGCCGGCGCGGAACGCGCGGCCGCTGAGAAAAAATCGGCCGGAACCTAGCACCGGCAACACGCGCCCGCAAGGCGAGCGCGCCGAAAGTCAGAGGTCAGACGTCGGATATCGGAACCGCTCTGACTGACTTCTGACTCCTGTCTTCCGATTACTGCCTCACCATGATTGCGGATTCGCGCTCCTCGCCGGCCAGGCTGACGGCGTAGACGATTCGCTCGGCCTTCTTGCGCGGTTTGGCGCCGGCGGGGCTTTCGCCGTTCGCCTCGGCGCCCGCGTGGTCCGCTTGGCCGAGATCGAACTTGGCGAGCAGGTCCTGCTGTTCCTTCTTCTTTCGCGCCTTGGCGGCGGCGGCCGCCGCGATCTCCCGATCGGTCTTCGCGCGCGGGTCCCGGGACAGCGCGACGAAGTCGCTGCTCTGGTACTCGAAACAGTTGGTGAAGCGGATCATGTAGAAGATGTGCCGGCCCTCGTGAGGTCCGCCGTACTCGAGGTCGATGAAGCAGCGCCGGGGGCTCGAGTAGGACAGCTTGCCGGCGGTCTTGCCGGGGATCACCGCGTCGATCCGGAGGGTGACCGGCTGCGGCTTGGCCTGCACCTCGATTATGGCTGCCCATTCGCCGACCAGGTCCTCGGGCGGCACCAGGTTCTCGCCCGCGAAGCTGAGGTCGAGCTCGAGCGCCCGCCCCGGCGTCGGCAGCAGGGTGAGGAGGATGAGAACCGCCAGCGCGGCCCAGGCCGTGGCCAAGGCGAAGCGCCGTGGGAAAGCCGCCGAGCCGGCGGCGAACGGCCCGATCCCGCGCCCGCCCGGCGGCGGCGATTGCAAACCGGCGTTTGGCATGACTCTTACCCTTTGTTAACCCTGGTAGCGACCCGTGAGTAGGGTAGACCGCAATGGTAAAAATCGACGTAATACGAGGCCGCGCGCGGGCGAGGCGCCGATTCGTCCGCGCCGGCTTTGGATCGGAGACCGAATGACCGTCGTTCCCCTCACCGAGCTGCCCGGGCGCCTGGCGCCGAGGCGGCGCCTGCTCGGCCTGGACCTGGGCGCGAAGACCATCGGCGTGGCGATCTCGGACGCGGGCCTCAAGGTCGCCTCCCCGCTCGAGACGCTGCGGCGCGGCAAGTTCACGCACGACGCGGAGGCCTTGGCGCGCCTGTGCGACGCGCGCGGGGTCGGCGCCCTGGTGCTCGGCCTGCCGCTCAACATGGACGGCAGCGAGGGTCCGCGCTGCCAATCGGTGCGCCAGTTCGCCGCCAACCTGGCCGAAGTCGCCGGTCTCGCCCTGCCGGTCGCGTTCTGGGACGAGCGGCTGTCGACGGCGGCGGTCGAGCGCCTGCTGATCGAGGAGGCCGACATGAGCCGCAGACGCCGCGCCCAGGTCGTGGACAAGATGGCCGCCGCCTACATCCTCCAGGGCGCGCTCGACGCGCTCGCCCACATGGCGGGCGATCCCCACGGCGGCGCCGACGATCCCCAAGGCGGCGCGTAGGGCCGGACATGCTGCCCATCGTCCTGGCCATCCTGCCGATCTTCATCCTGATCTTTCTCGGATACGGTTTGCGCCGCTTGGGCGGGCTCGGCGAGGGCTTCTGGCGCGGCGCGGAGCGCCTGGTCTATTTCGTGCTGTTCCCGCCGCTGCTGTTCACCACGCTGGCCGGCGCCGACTTCGCCGCGCTCGCCGCCGGCGAACTGGCGCTCGCCATGGTCGCGGGCGCGGGCGCGCTCATGGTGCTGCTGTCGGCCGCGCGCCCGGTCTTGGGCATCGACGGCCCGGCCTTCACCTCGCTCGCCCAGGGCGCGCTACGCCAGAACACCTACATCGGCTTCTCCGCCGCCTTCGCGCTCTTTGGGACCGACGGCCTGGCGGCGGCGGCGATCTGGGTCGCGGCGGTGACGCCCATCGCCAACGTCTATTGCATCGGCCTCCTGGTGCGCCATGGGACCGGGGCGGAGCCCGGGGTCCGCGCCGTGACCCTGGCGGTCCTCAAGAATCCGCTCATCCTGGCCAGTGTCGCCGGCGCCGGCGTCAACCTGGCCGGCCTGGCCCTGCCCAGCGTCGCCGACGAGGTGCTGGCGATCCTGGCGCGCGGGGCGCTGCCGCTCGGCCTGCTCGCGGTCGGCGCCGGGCTCGACTTCGCCGCGGTGCGCACGGGTGGCCGTGCGCTGCCGCTGGCCGTCGTCGCCAAGCTCGCGGTGCTGCCGCTCTTCGTGCTGGTTTCGCTCCAGGCCTTCGCCGTCACCGGCCTGGGCGCGACCGTCGCGCTCTTGATCGCCGGCCTGCCGACGGCGCCCACGTCTTACATCCTGGCGCGCCAGCTGGGCGGCGACGCGCGCCTGCTCGCCGGCATCATCACGGTCCAGACCGCCTGCGCCATGGTGACGCTACCCCTGGTGGTGACGCTGCTCGGTTGAGGTCATGGGCGAATCGGGCGCGAGCGGGACAACCGGGTTGCGCGGGACGCCCGTCTGGCGCTAAGCCAAGTTTGCGGGGACCGGACACTTCGAGGAGGCCACGATCATGGCGCGCCAAGCGGACTGGTATTTCGATTTCGTCTCGCCCTACGCCTATCTCCAGCTCGAGGCCTTCGACCGCCTGCCCGACGATCTCGAGGTGACCATGCGGCCGGTCCTCTTCGCCGGCCTTCTCGGCCACTGGGAGAGTAAGGGGCCGGCCGAGATCCCGGCCAAGCGGCGTCAGACCTACCGCCACTGCCATTGGATGGCGGGCCAGCGGGGCATCCCCTTCAAGACCCCGCCGCGCCATCCCTTCAACCCGCTCGCCGTGCTCCGCCTCGCCGTGGCCCTCGAGGCCGAGCCCACGATCGTGCGCGCCATCTTCCGCCACATCTGGGCAGAGGGGCGCGACGGCCAGGACCCCGAGAGCCTGGCGGCGCTCGCCGAGGCGCTTGGCATTACGGACATGACGGCGCGCATCGGCGATCCCGCGGTCAAGGACCGATTGCGCCGCAACACCGACGAGGCGATCGGGCGCGGCGTCTTCGGCGTCCCGACCTTCGTCATCGACGACGAAATGTTCTGGGGCCAGGACGTGACCGGGATGATGCTCGATTACCTGCGCGACCCGGAGCTGTTCCGGCGCGGCGACCTGGCCCGGCTCGGCGACCTCCCCATCGCGGCCGAGCGCAAGGAGAGCCGGCTGGGCTAGGCGGCCGCCAAGGGCGCCGCAGGGACGGGGCCAGCAGGGACGGGGTCAGGTCTTGAATTATAAGGTTTCGGCCAGCGATCCTCACGGCCCCCAGGGCGTGCCTAGTCCCTATTGCATGGCGGTCCGACGATGTTGAAGGGACTGTCGTCGATCGGCAGCCCGGCTTCCTTGATCGTTTGCTCCGCGAACCAATTCCGTGCGGCGGCCTGAGCCTGTTCGAAGTCCATGACCGCGATACCGTCGGCGTCCGCAAAGTCATCGGCCAGGCCAACCCGCTGTTCCGTGTATCGCCCTTTCCCTCGGGGGAAGCGCGCGACCCAGACTCCTAAATCCTCTCCCTTGTAGTATCCCAGGTCGCAGCCTTGATCGAGCACGCGCCAGTAAGGATCCTGACGGGGGGCGAGACGACTTCTAGCCTCCCGGCTTTCCAGGTCCGCATCCTGTGCCGATCTCGCCACCGCCTGGCGCTCCCGATGCCGTTTGCTCCGACATTCCCCAGATGAAATCTGAAACCGTCCCCGATGATAACGGAATCGGGGGATCAGGTCATGAATGATAAGTTTTCGGCCAGCGATGCTCACGGCCCGGTTGGCTCCAAAATTCACAATTCAAGACCTGACCCCATTTTTAAGACCCCATTTTTGCGACCGAGCCATGCGAGCCTACTCCCCCCTAAATCAACGCGTCCTTGCGGTCGTCGGTTTCGCCGTAGCGGTGGAGGGCGGGGGGCTTGAGGCCTTGGTAGAGGCCTTCGATGCGGGCGGCCAGCGCCCGGTTATGGGATTCGAAGAGGGAGTTGCCGGCGGCGTCGCTTTCGACCAGGAAGCGGCCCCCTTGCGGGGGAAACGCCCGGCGCTGCGCGCGCCGGGCGATGTCGCATCGATACTCTTCGAGCCCCACTTGGATTTCGAGCCCTACTTGGAAAGGGTATAGGCCTTTCCAACGACCGGCGAGAGCACGTTGACGTTAATCCCCAGTTTCTTGATTTCCGCCTCGAACTCAGCCGGCGTCCCCATCCATGGGGGGCGCCCCTTGACGCGGAAGTGCTGTGGAACGACCGTCTTGAGATTGGGATTGTCGGTCATCAGCAGTTTGGTGGCGAAGGCCGCGTCGTCCGGATGCATCATGAACCGTCCGGCGATCGGCACCAAGGCGACGTGCGGCTGAAAGCGCATGCCGAATAGCTGTAACTCCATGGAAAGCCCCGTGCTGCCGGCCATCAGAACCGTAAGGCCGTCCTCGAAGGTAATCACCGAACCGGACGCCGGCCCTCCGTAGTAAGACGCCGGATGGTCGTCCTTCCCGGTGCTGATGCCGGTGCCGTGGGCGGCCTGAATAAGCTGCACCGTAACGTTTCCCACTTTATAGCGGCCGCCGATGGCGCCTCGGTAAATCTGCTTCTTGGAGCCGCCGAACTTTTCGATCTGGCTCTGCATCCAACCCCCAAGCTCGGCCACGGTGAAGATGGTTGCACCGGTACGCGCCGCGATCTCGACCGCGTTGCCCTGGTCGTCTCCATGCCCGGCCGTAGCAAGAATAAGATCTACGTCGCCCTCCTTGTAGGATTCGAGGGTCATCGGGGCATCCTTGTTGCCCTTGACCCACGGATTTATGAGGATGACCTTGCCTTCATCGGAAACGAACTTGAAATGCTGGTTGCCGTAGAACGTCATCTCGACCGCCGAGGCCGGCGCGGCGATCACGAGCGCCAGTAGAACTGCGCAAACTAACGAAAGCCGCCCTAATATGCGTTTGAACATTCTTGATTGCTCCCGGAAACGTTGTTGTTGCAGGCCGGAATATTAACCAAGATACCGGCGCGATGCATCATCCAATCGCGGGCGGCGCGCCAGATGCAATCTCATTTTGTCGTGTCATGACTTGAACGTCCGCATCGGGCTACTATGAGCCCCCCTAAATCAACTCGTCCTTGCGGTCGTCGGTTTCGCCGTAGCGGTGGAGGGCGGGGGGCTTGAGGCCTTCGTAGAGGCCTTCGATGCGGGCGGCCAGCGCCCGGTTATGGGATTCGAAGAGGGAGTTGCCGGCGGCGTCGCTTTCGACCAGGAGGGGGCCGAAATTCTCGACCTCGAAGACCCAGAGCGCCTGGGCGATGCCCAGCTCCTCGAGCCAGTGGACCGCGCGCACGCGCTTGATGCCGCGGCCCAGAAGCGCGCCGGTGCCGTAGCCGACGGTCACCAGGTAGACCGCGCCCGCGGGCACGAAGACGCTCTTGTAGTAGGCTTCCGCCATGCCGCCCTTGCCGATGATGACCCGGGCGCCGGAAACCTCGAACCAGCGCGCCATCCATTTCGAGAAACGGAAGCTCGCGGTCGCGGTGACCGCGCCGACGTTACAGGTGCCGTCCTCGGCCACGGAGGCCGCCGGCGAGCAGTGGAAGTTGACGTTGCTGAGCGCCTTCAGATCGACCGGCGGCGCGAGGCCCTCGTCGAGGATGCGCTGGTAGACGCCCTCGCGGCCGGTGTAGACCACGCCGTCCAGATAGACCACCTGGCCGAGCTTGAGCCCGGCGATGGCCTCGGTCGAGACCGGCGTGGTCAGCCGGACTTCCTCGAGCTTTCCGTGCTTTTCGGCCACGTCACCGTGTCCCGTCGCATGTAGGGGGTGAACCACTTGGGGTCGGTGCGGGTCTCGACCGAACCGTCGGCGTGGATGCGCGCCACCGCGCGGCGCGAGGACAGGCAGAAGCAGTGCACCGAGATGGGCAACGCGCCGGTATGGGTGTAGCCGACCTCGATGTGGCAGTCGACCACCATGGACGAGCCGACGAAGCCCATGGCGCCCATGCCGATCGAATTGCCGAGCTCCTTGAGCTCGGCTTCGAGCTCGGCGATCTCCGGGTCCGGGTTGGCGTCGCCGACGACGCGCAGGCAGGCGGCCTGCTTGCCAAGGGTCATGCAGACGTCCTTGGAGCCGCCCAGGCCGATGCCGACGATGGCCGGCTGGCAGGCCAGCCCGCGCCTGCCGAAGGCGATGAGGGTGTCGAGGAAGAAGCGCTTGATGCCGTCGACGCCGTCGCCGGGAAAGAGCATGCGGTAGTCGGTGCCGAACAGGCCGCCCTTGTGCACCGTGGTGATGTCGAGCCAGTCGGCCTCGGGCTCGAAGCTGACCTCGATCTCGGGGGCGTTGATGCCGACGTTGTCGTCGTTGTGCCGGCGCGTCAGCGGGTGCACCCGGTTGGGCCGGAGCGGCACCTCGCGGGTGGCGCGCGCGGTCGCCGATCTGAGCGCCTCCTCGAGCGCCACGAAGCCGCCCTCGATGACCGCCTCGTTGCCGGCCTTGACGAAGTAGCGCGGCAGGCCGGTGTCGGCGCACATGGGCCGGCGGTCCTCGCTGGCCGCGTCCCAGTTGTCGAGCATGGCGTTCAGCACGAAGGCGCTGAGGTCGCCCTCCTCGGCCGCGGTCATGGCCCTGATGCCGGCCAGGTAGTCCGCCGGGATCTCGATCGCCGCAGTCGCCATGAGTTGGGCCGCGGTCTCCTCGATCAGCGCTTTCGGTATCATGCGCGTCCCTCCCTATTGCGCGGCGTCTACTGGGCGGCACTGGGCGGGGCGCCGGCCTCGTCCGCGATCAGCGACTCGCCCGGCCGGACGATGGAGAACTCGACCGGCTCGGTGCCGACCTCGAGCCCTTCCGGGCCGCGCCGCACCACAGTATACGCGCTTTTCTCCAGATCGTCAGTCTCGGGAAAGTCCTCGCGGAAGTGGGCGCCGCGGGAGTCCTGGCGGGCGAGCGCGGTGCGCGCGATGGCCTCGCCGACCAGAATCTGGCTCTCGAGATTCAGCCAGTCGTGCCAGGTCAGGTTGAACGTCGGCTCGGAGTCCGGCAGGCCGGTCTCGGCGAGCTCGGCCCCGAGTTCCGCCAGGCCCGCGATGGCGCGCGTCAGCCCGGCCTGGGTGCGCAGGATCCCGACATCGTCCCACATGAGCTCCAGCAGCCGGTCGCGCAGGCCGTTGAGGTCGCCCGGTTTCATCCCGAAGGGCCGCCGGGCGTTCGCCACGCCGGCCTCGACGATCGGCTCGTCCGGCTCCCGCTGCGCGCCTTCGCGCGCCACGTAGGCCGCCATGGTGTCGCCGGCGATGGCGCCGAAGACGGTCGCGTTGGCGACGCCGTTGCCGCCCAGGCGGTTGGCGCCGTGGACGCCGCCCGAATCCTCGCCGGCCAGGAACAACCCCGGGATCGCCGTCGAGCAGTCCGGCTCGAAGACCACGCCGCCCATCATGTAGTGCGCCGTCGGCACCACCTCGACCCGGCCGCCGGCCAGGTCGAAGCCGCAGTCGGCGCAGCGCGAGACCATGCCCTTGAACTGCTTGCGCACGGTCTCGGGGCCGAGATGCTTCATCTCGATGTAGAGGCCGCCGTGGGGGGTGGTGCGCCCGGCGCGCATCTCCTGGAACATGGCGCGCGAGACCACGTCGCGGGTCGCGCGCTCGCCGTGGGCGTGGTAGTCGGTCATGAAGCGCCGGCCGGCGCCGTCGAGCAGGTATCCCCCGGCGCCGCGCAGGCCCTCCTCCAAGACCGTGCCGGTCATGCGCGTCTCGGGCCCGGCGAGCAAGCCGGTCGGGTGGAACTGGATCATCTCCATGTCGCGAAGGGCTAAGCCCGCGTCCAGCGCCATGGCCATGCCGTCGCAGGCCTTGTCGCCCGAGGGCGTGTGATAGCGGTACATGGTCGGACCGCCGCCGGCCGCCAGCAGCACCGCCTTGGCCTGGACCAAGCGGAAATCGCCGCTACGCATGTCGATCATGAGCGCGCCGGCGAGTCCTTCGCCGTCACGCGCGGGAATGAGCGCGATCGCCCGGTGCTCTTCCAGGCGCGTGATGCCGCACGCCCAGACCTGCTCCATCAGGCGGTTGATGATCTCGATGCCGGTGAGATCCCCCTTGTGCACCGTGCGGTCGAAGCTCTGCCCGGCGAAGGCCTTCTGGTGCAGGCTGCCGTCGGGATTGCGGTCGAAGAAGCAGCCGATCTCGTTCTCGAGTTCCTGGATGCGCTCGACCGCGCCCTCGACCAGGCGCCAGGCCAGGTCCTGGCGCGGCAGCCACTTGCCGCCGACGATGGTGTCCATGAAGTGGCGCTCCAGCGAATCGCCCTCGGCGAGGGCCACGTTGTAGCCGCCCTGGACCATGCGCGTGCAGCCGCTTTTGCCGAGCAGGCCCTTGACCGCGACCGTGACCTCCAAATCGGGCGCGGCCTGGCGCGCGTGCAGCGCCGCGAACAGCCCGGCGCCGCCGCTGCCGATGATCAGGATATCGGTCTTGATCCGCTCGATCATGCTCAGAACGCGCTCAGCAGGAACAGGGCGCCTACGAGCAGCGAGGCGCCCGCGCCCAGGCCGATCAGGCGGTGGCGCGCGCCGCGCCAGGGCAGGAGCTCGATGACCAGGAGCCGCAGTCCCGCCGCCAGGTGTGCGCTCAGCGCGATGACCAGGCCCCACTCGGCGAGCTTGACCAGGGGGTTCTCGGTCCAGCGCAAGAACCCGTCGAGCGCGGCGGCGTCCTCGAGGGCGAGACCCAGGACCAAGAAGTGCGCCGGCAGGAACAGCGCCAAGAGGACGCCCGAGACCCGGTGCGCCACGAAGGCGCCGTAGCCGGCATGGTTGCGGTGCGGGCGGATCATGGCGCCACCACCGCGACCACGGCGCGCGCGCCCAGGCCGAGCAGGACGACGAACAGAAGCGCCATGGCCAGGTCGAGGCCGCGCCCGTCCCAGGGGGTCGCCTCGCGGATCACGTTGCGCAGGCCGATGGGCGCGTGCACCGCGGCGGCCACCACGAAGAGGCCGTAGAAGAGCGCCCAGCCGGCGCTGCCCTGGGTGCGCGCCAGGATCTCGGCCGCGCTCAGGCCGTCGCGGGTCGCGTAGATGATCAGGGCGATGTGGGCGATCACCAAGGGCGCGAGGATCAGCGCGCTCGCCCGTTGCAGGACGTAGAGCCACAGTGTCATGGGAGCCACAGCGTCATGGCCGCCCCCCGCCGGTGACCAGATCGAACAGCGTCCGGCGCTTGAGGCCGGCGATCGCGGCCGAAGGGTCGAGGCCCACCGGGCAATGCTCGGTGCAACTGCCCTGGCTGTGGCAGCTATGGCAGCCGCCGTCTTGGGCGACGGCGCGCAGCACGGCCTGGCGCTTGCCGTGGCGTTCGTCGTTGACCAGGGTCCAGGCGCGGTTGAGCGCCGCCGGCCCCAGGTACTCGGGGCGCCAGGCGACCACGTCGCAGGCGCTATAGCAGACCGCGCAGTTGATGCACTCGATGCCGGCGTCCGCCACCCGTCGCGCCGGGCTGTCGGGGGCGATCCCGG
>JACZWN010000278.1 GCA_022572105.1 Pseudomonadota bacterium
TCCTTGATCCGATCCCACTGCGCGTCCGACAAAAGCATGCGAATCAAGACTGTCTCCTTCCCAAAAACAGTCTTGAATCACACCGACGCACATTTGGGAATCCCCTTTATTGTCCACAGGCCCTAGTATCGGGCCTCGGGTCGCCGTCTCACGATCGATTGCGGCTTTGCCCCCGCAGTCGTCGACCGTTATGGTCGCGGTCGGTTCTCTTTTCGGCGGGGCAGGCGGAGGGCTTCATGCGGCTGGTGACATTCGACAAGAGCGGGCGTGCCACCCCGGGCGTGCGCCGCGACGGGGCGATCGTCGACCTCTCGGTGGCGGCGCCCGACTTGCCCGGCGACTGGCCGGCGATCTTCGCAAGCGGTTTGATGGACCGGGTCGCCGAGGCGGCCCAGGGCGCGGGGGAGGACGCCGTGGTGGCCGAGGCGGACCTGCGCCTGATGGTGCCGATTCCGCGCCCGCCCAAGATCCTCTGCATCGGCCTCAACTACCGCTCCCACGCCGAGGAAACCAACATGGCGATTCCGGACTATCCGATCGTCTTCACCCGCTATGCGACCTCGATGGTGGCGCACGGCGCGCCGCTCATTCGCCCGGCCTCGAGCGATCAGTTCGACTTCGAGGCCGAGTTGGTGGCGGTCATCGGCACCGGCGGCCGGCACATCACCAAGGAACGCGCGCTCGACCACGTAATCGGCTACTCGATCTTCAACGAGGGCTCGGTGCGCGACTACCAGTTCAAGTCCAGCCAGTGGGCCATGGGCAAGAACTTCGATGACTCCGGCGCCTTCGGCCCGGACATCGTGACCGCCGACGAGCTGCCGCCGGGCGCCGCGGGGTTGCGCATCGAATGCCGGCTCAACGGCCAGAGCATGCAGGACAGCACCATCGACGACCTGATCTTCGACGTGGCCACCCTGGTGACCGAGCTCTCCGCGGTCATGACCCTGGAGCCTGGCGACATGATCGTGACCGGCACGCCGCCGGGGGTGGGCTTCGTGCGCACGCCGCCCTTGTTCATGAAGCCGGGCGACGTCTGCGAGGTCGAGATCGAGGGCATCGGGATCCTGCGCAACCCCGTCGCCGATGAAGGCCGGGCGTAGGCAAAGGCAGAGTGGTCGTCCCGGCACAGCCCGGGCGCGTGTGGCCTTAAGCGCGTTCGATTAAAGGTGACCATGGGCGCTTTTAGGACGCTGGACGACCTGGATCCGGATGGCAAAACGGTCCTGGTCCGGGTCGATTTCAACGTGCCCCTGAGGGACGGCCAAGTCACCGACGCGACCCGGATCGCGCGCAGCCTCCCGACCATCGAGGCACTCGCGAGCCGCGGCGCCCGGGTCGTGCTGATCTCGCACCTGGGCCGGCCCCAGGGCGCGCGCGTGCCCGAGTTGTCGCTGAAAGCGCTGGTCGTGCCCTTGGCCGGGCGGCTGCCCGGGCGCCGGGTCGTCTTCGCCGGGGACTGCGTCGGGCCCGAGGCCGAGGCCGCGCTCGCCAATCTCGGCGCCGGCGAGGTGGCGCTCCTGGAGAACCTGCGCTTCCACCCCGGCGAGGAGGCGAACGACGGAGACTTCGCCGCCGCGCTCGCCGCACTCGGCGATCTCTACGTCGACGACGCCTTCGCGGTGGCGCACCGGGCGCACGCCTCGGTCGTGGGTGTCGCTCGCCTGTTGCCGTCCGCCGCCGGGCGCTTGATGCAGGCCGAGCTGGACAACCTGGGCGCCGCGCTCGAGACGCCGAAACATCCGGTCATGGCGCTCATCGGCGGCGCGAAGATTTCCACCAAGCTCGGCCTGCTCGGCAACCTGCTGGACAAGGCCGACTTCCTGGTCATCGGTGGGGCCATGGCCAACACCTTCCTGCACGCGCTGGGCGCCGAGGTCGGCGCTTCGCTGTGCGAGCCGGACATGGCGGCAAGCGCGCGCGCGCTGTTCGAGCGCGCGCAAGCGACGGGTTGCGAGGTCGTGCTCCCGGTCGATGCGGTGGTCGCGGCCAAGCTCGAGCCGGGCGTCGCGGCCGAGACCGTGCCGGTCGCCCAGGTCCCACCGGACATGATGATCCTCGATATCGGGCCTGCGACGGCGGCGGCCGTCTCAGCCAAGCTCGCGGCCTGCCGGACGCTGATTTGGAACGGGCCGCTCGGCTGCTTCGAGGTGCCGCCCTTCGACGCCGGCACCAACGCCGTCGCGGCCAAGGCGGCCGAGCTGACCCGCGCCGGCCGGCTGTTCAGCGTGGCCGGCGGCGGCGATACCCTGGCCGCGCTCGCCCACGCCGGGGTTGCCGGGGAGATCTCCTATCTCTCGACCGCGGGCGGGGCGTTCCTGGAATGGCTCCAGGGCAAGACCCTTCCCGGCGTCGCGGCGCTCGAGGAGGCGGCCGCGCGCTGATCCGCCGTTTGGTTTGTGTTTCGCCCATTTTGGGCGAGGGGGAGATGGGCCGGCGGTTAAGGGCTTATCGCCTCAGTGAAACGCCAGCACGGGAATTTCCGCGTGTTCGAGCACGTATTTGGTGACCCCGCCTAAAATCCTTTCGCGCAGGCGGGTATGCGAATAGGCCCCCATTACC
>JACZWN010000126.1 GCA_022572105.1 Pseudomonadota bacterium
CGCTGATAATGACCCATAGAGACGGCTTCCCAAGGCTTTCGGCCAGGAGCGCGTGGCGCGGCGATGCAAGGCATCGCAAGCCCTGCGGGACGCCGTCCGAAAGCCTTGGGAAGCCGCCGTTCCGGTCGGGCGGGCGATCTCTATGGGTCATTATCAACGCTCCTTGGTATTAGCCAGGGCCGCGGCCCGTTTCCGACCCAAGCGTTTTTGGCGCGCGGGCCGCTTCTTTCTGCGCACCAGACGGCGGCGGGCGTGCTGGTACTCCGCGACCGCCCCGCGGACCGGCCAGAAGAAGGCGAACCACGCGGCGACCGAGGTCGGAACGCCGCCCACCGTCATGGGCCACAGAACGTCCAACGGACGATCGAAAATGTACGTTAAACTGAGCACCGCGGGAAGCTCCGAGACGACCTCGCCGCCCAGCAGCCATTGCCCGAGCGCGTAAATCCAAGTCCAGATGAAGGGAAAGGTCCAGGGGTTTCCGACCACGGTGCCGATCGCCGAGGCCAACAGGCTGCCCCGCAGGAGTGTGGACAGCAACGCCGCGCCGACGAAGTGAAACCCGATGAAGGGCGTGAAGGAAATCGCCGCTCCGCAGGCGAATCCGGCGGCGATGCGATACGGCGTCCCGGGCAAACGGCGCAACCGGTGGGCGATGTAGAGCGATGCCCGGCGCCAGCCCCCGCTGGGCCAGACGAGCGCCCATACCCGGCGATAGATCGGCAGCGGATGGCGACGGCCAAGCATGGCGTTCGGCCGGCCTCAACCGGTCCCGGAGGTGCGCCGCGCGCCAGGCCGCGGCCGCCCGGCGCGCGCCGTCCGATCGAAGCCGGCCCCCGCAGCCATCAGCGGCGCGCCCGTTCGACCGAGGTAATGACCGGGGCCGCCCTCAGCGCGGCGATGATGTTGCTCAGGTGTTTGGCGTCCTGGACCTCGACATCGACCAGCATCTCGAAGAAATCGATCGAACGATCGGTGATCTTGAGGTTGCTGATGTTCCCGTGGTTCTTGCCGATGATGGTGGAAAGGTCGCCCAGGCTTCCCGGTTCGTTGGCGACCACCAGGCGCAGGCGGCCGGTGTGCGCGTCGGACTCTTCTTCGTCCACCTCCCAGGCCAGGTCGATCCAGCGCTCGGGGGTGTCCTGAAAGGTCTCCAGGGTCTCGCAGTCGATGGTGTGCACCGTCACCCCCTTGCCGGTGGTCACGATGCCGACGATGCGCTCGCCCGGCAGGGGGTGGCAACAGCGCGCGTAGTGGACCGCCATGCCGGGGATCAGGCCCTTGATCGGCAGCTTGGACTTTTTGGCCTTGTCGCCGCGCCCGCGGCCGCGGCCGAACGGCCAGACCCGCATCGATCTGGTCGTCTGCTTGACCCCGGGGAACACCGCGACCAGGACTTCGCGCGCGCTGTGGTGGCCCTTGCCGACCAAGGCGCAGAGATCCTCCACGCCGTTGCACCTGAACTTCTTGAGGACCCCGTCGAGCGCCTTGTTGGAGAATTCGTAGTCTTCCTCCCGGAACGCCTTCTGCAGCATCTGCCGGCCCAGCTGGCCGTATTGCTCCCGCTCCTTCAGGTGAATGAACCGGCGGATGCGCGCCTTGGCCTTGCCGGAGACGACGAACTGCTCCCAATCGGGCGAAGGCGTCTGGGCCTTGGAGGTGAGGATTTCCACCTGGTCGCCGTTTTGCAGCTTGGAGCGCAGCGGCAGGATGCGGCCGTTGACCTTGGCGCCGACGCAGGTATCGCCAACCTCGGAATGAACGGCGTAGGCGAAATCCACTGGCGTGGCCCCGCTCGGAAGGGCGATCAGGTCGCCCTTCGGGGTAAAGCAGAAGACCTGATCCTGGAACATCTCGAGCTTGGTGTGCTCGAGAAACTCCTCCGGGTTGGAGGCATGATCGAGAATGTCGAGAAGCTCGCGCAGCCAACGGTACTGGCGGCCGTCCACCTTGTAGTCGCCCTGCTTGTATTTCCAGTGCGCCGCGACGCCGAATTCGGCGATGTCGTGCATCTCGTGGGTGCGGATCTGGACCTCGATGCGCTGGCGCTCGGGGCCGATCAGACCGGTATGCAGCGACTGATAGCCGTTGGGCTTGGGCGTCGAGATGTAATCCCTGAAGCGCCCGGGGACCACGGGATAACGGCTGTGAAGCGCGCCGAGCGCCTGGTAGCACTCGGTCACGCCGGCGACCACGACGCGAAACGCCATGATGTCGGAAAGCTGCTCGAAGGCGACGTCCTTGTGCTGCATCTTGTTCCAGATGGAATAGGGCGTCTTCATGCGACCCGAGACCCAGGCCTTGATCCCTTCCTCGGCGAGGACGCGCTCGAGCTGTTCTATGATGAGCGGCGGCAGCGCATCGCCACGTCCCTTGAGAAACTCGAGGCGCGCCAGGATCGAATCGCGCCCGTCGGTATTGAGCTCCGCGAACGCCAAATCCAACAGCTCGTCCTTGAAGCGCTGCATGCCGATGCGCTCGGCCAGCGGCGCATAGATTTCCATGGTCTCACGCGCGATGCGGCGGCGCTTGTCCGGCGACTGGACGTGATGAAGCGTCTGCATGTTGTGCAGGCGGTCTGCCAGCTTGACCAAGAGCACGCGGATGTCCTCGGACATCGCGAGCACCAGCTTGCGGAAATTCTCCGCGTGCTTGGTCTGTTCGGACTGAAGCTCGAGCCGGGTCAGCTTGGTCACGCCGTCGACGAGACGGGCGATTTCCTTGCCGAACATCTTCTCGATATCCTCCAGCGAGGTGTCGGTGTCCTCGACCAGATCGTGCAGAAGCGCGGTGATGATCGAACTGTCGTCGAGCTTGAGGTCGGTCAGGATGCCGGCGACCTCGATCGGGTGCGAGAAGTAGGGATCGCCCGATTCGCGCGTTTGCGTGCCGTGCAGCTTCATCGCGAAGACGTAAGCGCGATTCAGCGCATCCTCGTCCGCGTTCGGATCGTAGGCCTTGATCCGCTCGACCAGTTCGAATTGCCGCATCATGTGAACACCGCGCGCCCGTTACATCGATACCATGGACGCGTCGGACGCGGCGGTTCTGCGAGCCTCGTCGGCGTCAAGTCTCCTCGATTTTGCCGTCGTCCGGCTCGCCAACCTGCTCATCGGGGGTATTTGCCGGCTCGCCGACCTGCGCATCGGGGCCGTCCGCCTCCGCCTCGTCTTCGTTCTCTTGGCTCATGGCCAAGGCATCGACGGCAACCATAGGCTGGTCGGCGTCGCCCTGGCCCATTTCGAAGACGGACATTTCGAAGTCCTGTTGTTCTTCTTCCGGCTCGTCGATCTCGACGTGCCTCTGCAAGCCCCGGATCAGGGCATCGTTCAGTTCGTCGATGTCGACGGTCTCCTCGGCGATCTCGCGCAGCGCGATCACGGGGTCCTTGTCGTTGTCGCGCTCGACCGTGAGCGGCGAACCGGCCGAGATGTCGCGCGAACGTTGCGCGGCCACCATCACCAGTTCGAAGCGGTTGGGAACCTTAAGGACACAGTCTTCAACCGTTACACGGGCCATTTACGTCAAAGCTCCGGAAATAATTGAAGGAATCGCGGTTACACGCCCGAATTGCCTGGAATATATGGATGCCGGGCAGCGATGGCAAGGTGATATGGCCACGCTCCACCCCTTGCCGGGCGCCCGAAACCCACCGGATTCCCGCATCGGCGGGCATTTGATCGATCGGCATTACTCGATCGCCTCGGCCGTTCGGTCCGGCGGCAGGCGCCGGATCATCTCGGCCACGCTGCGCCCGCTCCCCGGGTGGCGCCACGCCGGTGCGAGCTCGGCCAGCGGCAGCAGCACGAAGGCACGCTCCGCCAGGCGCGGGTGCGGCAGGACCGGCGTCTCGCCGGGTCGGCTCAGTCGATCGCCGTAGATCAGGAGGTCGAGATCGATGACCCGGGCCTCGTTCCGGACCCGGCGCTCGCGCCCCATGTTGCGTTCGGTCCGGTGCAGCGCCGCAAGCAGCGCGCCGGCCGACAACCCGGTCTCGATTTCCGCTACGCCGTTGACGAACCACGGCTGGCCGGACGGCGGCACCGGGGCGCTGCGGTACCAGCGCGACCGGCGCCCGACGCCCAGGCCCGAGGCCCGCAAGGCGTCCAGCGCGGCCTCGCAGGCCGCGCGCGGGTCGCCGTAACGCGCGCTCGACAGGTTGGCTCCCAGGCCGATGACAATCACAAATACGGCACCTCGCGCATCCAGGCCTTGCGGGTGGCCGGGTCAGAAATTAAATTATGTCTTGAAGGTCCGGAGCATAGGCCCCGGTTCGTCGAGGATTGCCGCCGGCCGGTTCGTTCTCCGGACGGCGAATCTCCACAATCCGCCACGCATATTCTTCGTCTCAGAGACATAATCGCAGAGGTCGCAATGAATTTTTATCCACAGGAGCGCATCGCGCTTTTCATCGACGGCGCCAATCTCTACGCCACGGCTCGGGCCCTCGGGTTCGATATCGATTACAAACGCCTGCTCGAGCTGTACTCCCAGAAAGCCAAGCTGATTCGGGCCTTCTACTACACGGCCCTGATCGAGGACCAGGATTACTCGCCGATCCGGCCGCTGGTCGACTGGCTCGACTACAACGGTTACACCATGGTGACCAAGCCGACCAAGGAGTTCACCGACGCCTCCGGCCGGCGCAAGATCAAGGGCAACATGGACATCGAGCTGGCCATCGACATGATGGAGATGGCCCCGCACCTCGATCATATCGTGCTGTTCTCCGGCGACGGCGACTTCCGCCGCCTGGTCGAGGCGGTCCAGCGCAAGGGCGTACGCGTCACGGTAGTATCCACGGTGCGTTCACAACCGTCCATGATCGCCGACGAGCTGCGCCGGCAAGGCGACCTCTTCGTCGATCTCGTGGACCTGCAGGAGCAGATCGAGCGCGCACTGCCGCCCGATCATCCGCGCGCGCGCGGACGCCGGCCGGTCGTGGAGACCTACGAGGACGAAGAGGACGAAGAGGACGAAGAAGAGGAGCACTACGAGAGCCATCCGGTATAATACCAAGGAGCGCTGATAATGACCCATAGAGATCGCGCGGGCGATCCGCCGGGTAGGAGGGAAGCCGCGGGCGATGCGGGGCATCGTCAAGGCTTTCCGACGCCCTCCGGCGGTTCGCCCGCCCGACCGGAACGGCGGCTTCCCAAGGCTTTCGGACGGCCCAATGCTTTTAGATGGGGCGCAGGGCTTGCGATGCCCGGCATCGCCGCGCCACGCGCTCCTGGCCGAAAACCTTGGGAAACCGTCTCTATGGGTCATTATCAACGCTCCTTGGTATGAGGCCGCCTGAGCCGTGAGGCCGGTCGGCGGGATGGCCCCCGTCCCGCGCGGTGCCGCCACGCCGGCGCCCGACTGTCCGCTCTGTCCGCGTCTGGCCGCCTTCCGCGAGGCCAACCGCGCCCGGTACGCCGATTTCCACAACGCGCCGGTACCCTCGTTCGGGAGCGCGGCGGCGCGCCTGTTGATCGTCGGGCTGGCCCCGGGCCTCAAGGGCGCCAACCAGACCGGGCGGCCGTTCACGGGCGATTACGCCGGCGACCTGCTGTACCGGACCCTCGACAGGTTCGGCTTCGCCCGCGGCCCCTACGGGCGGCGCGCCGACGACGGGCTCGAGCTCGTCGGCTGCCGGATCACCAACGCGGTGCGTTGCGTCCCGCCCGAGAACAAGCCGACGGGCGCGGAGATCCGGACCTGCCGGGCCTTCCTGGCGGCCGAGCTGGCCGGCTTGGCGCGGCTCGAGGCCGTGCTCGCCCTAGGCACGGTCGCCCACGGCGCGGTGCTCGCCACGCTCGGACTAAAGAAGAGCCGCTATCCCTTCGGCCACGGCGCCCTGCACGAGCTGCCGAACGGCCTGCTGCTCGCCGACAGCTACCACTGCTCGCGCTACAACACCAACACCGGACGCCTGACGGTCGAGATGTTCGAGGCGGTCTTCGCCGAGCTGAAAGCGCACCTCGGTTAGGTGGTTCGGCGCGTCGTTCAGCCCTTCTCCCGCATCAGCCGCGCCTTCTGGCGGTCCCAATCCCGCTTCTTCTCGCTCTGCCGCTTGTCGGCCTTGCGCTTGCCGCGCGCCACGGCGAGCTCCAGCTTGGCGATGCCGCGCTCGTTGAAATAGATCGACAGCGGCACCAGCGTGTAGCCGCCGCGCTGGATCTGGCCGATCAGCCGGGCCAGCTCGCGCCGATGGACGAGCAGCTTGCGCCGCCGGCGCGGCTCGTGGTTGAGGCGGCTGGCCGCCTCGTAGGGCGAGATGTGCATGTTGCGCAGGTAGAGTTCGCCGCCCTCTTCGTGGGCGTAGGCCTCGCCGATCGAGCAACGCCCCCGGCGCAACGACTTGACCTCGCTGCCGGTCAGCACCAAGCCGGCCTCGAGCGTCGACTCGATGAGATAGTCGTGGCGCGCCTTGCGGTTCTGCGCGATCGGCCGTTTCGCATCGGCAGACATGGCCGCTCCGGCCAGGACCTTTGGTATTAATTGATCAGGCCGGCATGGATCATGGCGTCGCGGACTTTGTCTTCGGTCTCGGGACGCACGCTCACCAGCGGCAGGCGCAGTCGGTTCTCGCACAGCTCCAACAGGCTGGCCGCGTATTTGACCGGCGCCGGGCTGCTCTCCACGAACAGCGCCTGATGCAGCGGCATGAGACGGTCGTTGATGCGTGCCACCGTGTCGAAGTCACCGCGCCGCCAAGCCTCGTGGAGGTCCGCGCACTGGCGCGGCGCCACGTTGGCCGTCACCGAGATGCAGCCGTGCCCGCCCTGGGCCAGGAAGGGGACGACAGTCGCGTCCTCGCCGGAGACCTGCATGAAGCCCTTGCCGATGGCCGCCCGCGTCTTGGCCGGGCGGGTCAGGTCGGCGGTCGCGTCCTTGACGCCGACGATGTTCGGCAGCTCGGCCAGGCGCGCCATAGTTTCGACAGACATGTCGACGACACTGCGCCCGGGGATGTTGTAGATCACGATCGGGATCTCGACCGCGTCATGAATCGCCTTGTAGTGCTGGTACAAGCCCTCCTGCGTCGGCTTGTTGTAGTACGGCGTGACCACCAGGACCGCCTCGGCGCCCGCCTCCTTGGCGTGGCGGGTCAGGCTGACCGCCTCCTCGGTCGAGTTGGACCCGGTCCCGGCGATGACGGGCACCTTGCCCTTGGTCACCTCGACGCAGAGCTCGGTCACGCGCATGTGCTCTTCGTGCGAGAGCGTCGGCGATTCGCCCGTGGTTCCGCAGGGCACGACCGCTTCGCTGCCCTGGTCGATCTGCCACTGGACGAATTTCTGGAACGCGGCTTCATCGACCCGGCCATTGGTGAACGGCGTGATGAGGGCCGTGATGGAGCCCTTGAACATCGGGTCGGACATGGTTCTCCCCTGTTCCGACGGTTGATTGTGACGCGGACCCACAGCCCGCAGCTTTGGACCATACCGACTGGCGCGGATCGCGGCAAGACTGGGGCGTTTTCGCCAAGTCTCGGAGGTCCGTCAGTTTTTGTTAAACTATCGCCCGCTAGTTTGGTCTTATCGGAACCACCGCCAGCAGTTCGCAAGACCATGAGGACGATCGTCCGCATCGCCATTTTAGCCGCCTGCCTGGCGGCGCTCTCCGGCTGGGCGCCGCCGGGCCGGGCGCACGAGGTCGCCGAGCCGGTCGTGACCGGCAAGCCCCTGCTCTCGGCCCCGGACCGAAAGGTCTACCGCGCCGCCTTCCACGAGGCGGCCAAGGTGCGCTTCCGCGACGCCCGGAAACTGGCCCGGAAGGCCAAGGAGCGCCTGCCCGCCAAGGTGATCCGGTGGATGGAGCTGGCCGGGGACCGGCCGCGCGGCGACTTCGCGGAGGTCGCCCGCTTCCTGGAGGACAACCCGGAGTGGCCGCGCCGGGCGGCGCTGTTGCGCAACGCCGAGTTGGCCCTGCCCGACGACCTGCCGGACGAACGCCTGCTCGCCTGGTTCGAGGCGCGGCCGCCGGTCACCGCGGCGGGCGCGGTACGCCACGCCGCGGCGCTGATGCGCGCCGGCCAGAAGGCGCGCGCGACCGCGCTGCTCCGCGCCACCTGGGTAGGCGGCGATTTCGGCCGGCGCGACGAGCGCGCCTTCCGCAAGCGCTTTTCCAAGCTGCTGCGCCGCGAGGACGAGCTGGCCCGCCTGGACCGGCTGCTTTGGGACCGCAAGTACCGGCCGGCCAAGCGCCAGGCGCGCCGCCTGGGCAAGGCCTACGCCGCGCTCGCCGAGGCGCGCATCGCGCTGGCCCGCAGGAGCCCCGGCGTCGATTGGGCGGTCAAGCAGGTTCCGGCCGAGCTCAAGGACGATCCCGGGCTGGTTTACGAGCGCGCGCGCTGGCGCCGGGGCAAGAACCGTTACGACGGCGTGATCGAGCTGCTCGACCCGCCCGATCCGGCGGCCCCGCGCCCCGAGCGGTGGTGGCCCCTGCGCAAATGGGCCGCCCGCCAGGCCTTCATGAAGGGCGACATCTCGAAGTAGAGCTCGGGCGCCTCCCAGAAAGTGCGCTGCTCGCTCTGGAATCCAAACGGAGTGAGCGACCGGTTGTACGCACCGCTGCGAGCGATGCCGGCAGCGAACAGGTCGGAGTGCGCGAGCATGTTGGCGGTCATGAAGGCGCCGTAGCTGTGCCCACCGATGCCGATGCGATCGGCTTCGGAGATGCCGAGATCCACGAGCACATCGACGGCCGCCTGGCCGCCGGCCACGAGCTGTTGCTGCACATTCCCATGGAACCCGGCAGCCTGGACGTGGACCCGGGCCCGAACGTCCTGCTGACCGGCATTCCGCGCCAGGAACTGTTGACCAGCCTGAAATGGAACCTGGATCAATTCAGCGGGTACGTGGGGGTCAACAATCACATGGGCAGCCGCTTCACGGCGGACTTGGCCGGAATGGTCGCGGTCATGGAGGAGTTGAAGAAACGGAAGCTGTTTTTTCTGGATTCCATTACCGCCGGCAATTCCGTCGCCCGCAAGGCGGCCCGGAAGGTCGGCTTACCCTTCGCCGGACGAAATGTCTTTCTCGATCACGCCGACGACGTGGTGGAAATTACCAAGCGTCTGGTTGAGGTCGAAAGGCTAGCTAAAAGGACCGGCCTGGCCATCGCCATCGGCCACCCGCTCGGTGCGACGGGCGCCCGCCTGGTGCCGACGGTCGGGCACGAGCTGCGCCGCTCCGGCAAGCGCTACGGCCTGGCGACGCAGTGCATCGGCGCGGGCATGGGCATCTCGACGATCATCGAGGCGCTGTAACGACGTTGCGTGTGGTCGGGGCCGGCGTGGGCCGGACGGGTACGCTGTCGCTCAAGATCGCGCTGGAGCGGCTGCTCGGCGGGCCCTGCTACCACATGATGGAGGTCTTCGGGCATCCGGAGCACATCCCTGCCTGGCAGGCAGCGGCCCAGGGCAAGATGCCCGACTGGCGAGAGCTGTTGGCTGGCTACCAGGCCGCCGTCGATTGGCCCGCCTCCGCCTTCTGGCCCGAGCTGAGCGAAGCGTTCCCCGACGCCATCGTGCTGCTCTCGGTGCGGGACGCGCAGTCCTGGTGGCAGAGCGCCGACCAGACGATCTTCCCATCGAGCCGCCAAATACCAAACGACGACTTGCGCGCCATGATCGACGGCCTGTTCGCCGCTCGATTCACCACGGAGATCGGGGACGCGGCGGCAGCCATTGCGGCCTACGAGCGCCACAATGCGCAGGTGCGGGACACGGTCCCTCCAGGCCGCCTCGTCGAGTGGACGCCCGGCGATGGCTGGCAGCCGCTCTGCGACGCCCTCGGCGTGCCCGTGCCCGATGAGCCTTTCCCCCACGCGAATACCAGGGCCGACTTCCTCAAGCGAGCGTCCACGGACTAGGGCGTACCTGCTAAATGCGGATGCAACCTAGACGGCGAAGAGTTCAGCCGCGAGCTCGTCGAGAGTGCCGATGTCTCGTAGCGGGAAAGCTCATCCTCGATCCTGGCTAGGCCCGCCGTGCGATGGTGATGATCTCCGGGCTCGTATCGGTCAGCGGCTGCCGGTCCCAGTCCCCGAACTGCTCTTCGATCACCAAGCCAGCACCGGATAGGAAAGCGGACAGCGAATCCGCACCAAGGAACCTCAACGTGCTCCGGCTCACCTGCGGCCGATCCCAACTGGGACTCGTGAACGTAGTGGTGAAACGAACGACGTCACCTTCGACCGGTGTCTCGACCTCGCGTGCTATCCGCACCACGGCACCGTCGGCGTCGGTAACCTCGGCCGGGTTGGCCGCAGACCAACGCT
>JACZWN010000279.1 GCA_022572105.1 Pseudomonadota bacterium
CGCGCAAGCGGACCGCGCGCCAGGGCGTCGACGAAGGAAACGCCGGCCGCTATCGTGGTGACCCGTGGCGTCCCGCCGGTCATCGGTCAAGCCCTCCGCGCGCGGCGCGTCATCGTTGGTCCGAGATTTCGGCGAGCGGGTGCAGCGCGTCCTCCACGTCGCGCAGGCCTTCGGGCGTGCCGATGTGGAACCACTCGCCGTCGTGGCGCAGGCCCCAGAGACGCTCGGCCGCGCCTGCCTTGTCGTAGATCAGGTTGAGGGAAAACGGTTCCTCGGGCGCGTCCTCGAACAGGCGTGGATGGAGGATCTGAATGCCGGTGAAGACGAAGGGCGAGACCTCGCTCTCCCGGCGCCGGCGCATGCGCCCGTCCGGCGCCAGCACGAAATCTCCGACCCCGGCGTAGCCGACCGCAAACGCGGTCGGATGCAGGAGCAGCAGGGCGTCCATCTCCTCGTCGTCCCAGGCGGCGGCCAGGCGCTCGAGCGCCGGCGTGTGGCCGTCCAGCCAACAGACGTCGCCGTTGATGACGAAGAACGCGTCCGCGCCCAAAAGAGATAACGCCTTGCGCACGCCGCCACCGGTCTCGAGGCGCGTCTCCTCGCGGGAAAAGCTGACGCGCGGGCGCTCGCGAGGCACGAGGCGCGCCTCGATCATCTCGCCCAGGTAATGCAGGTTGATAACCGCCTCGGGCACGCCCGCCGCCGCGACCCGGTCGAGGATCGAATCGAGCAGCGTGCGCCCGCGCAGCTCGATCAGCGGCTTGGGCAGGGTATCGGTGATCGGCCGCATGCGCTCGCCGAGGCCGGCGGCCAGGACCATGGCCCGTTGCGGCATGGAATTGGGTTTCGTGTCGGCGCTCACGTGCTGCCTCCGTCGCCCGGCGGCGGGACGACGCGCTCGGCCGCCGGGACCTCGCGGGCGAACCACGCCCTGACCGGGGCCAGCGCCGGGCGTTGGAGATCGGCCTCCAGAATGCGCCAGACGCGCGCAATGTGATGCAGGTATTGGTCCTTGCCGTCGCGCCGGCTGAGACGCGTGAAGATGCCGATGATCTTGGCCGCGCGCTGGGCGCCGAGGACCGCGTAGGACTCCAGAAAAGCCCGGCGGTCGAGCTCGGGAAAGGCCTCGAAGTAGTGCGCCAGCATCTCGTCGACGAGCGCGGACGGAATGTCGCGCCGGGCGTCCTGCAAAAGTGAGACCAGGTCGTAGGACACCGGCCCGACGACCGCGTCCTGGAAATCGAGCAGGCCGCAGGCCGCAACGCCCTCGCGCCCCTCGAGCAGCATCAGGTTGTCGACGTGATAATCGCGCAGGACCAGGCGGTTGGGCAGGGTGCGGGCGCGCGGAAACACGGCGCGCCAAGCCTCGATGTAGGCGTCGCGCGAGGACTCGGATATCGGCGCCCCGCGCACGGCCGGAAGAAACCAGTCGGGCAGCAGCAGCGCCTCGTCGAGCAGGCGCGCGTCGTCATAGGGCGGCGGAGCGTGGTTGGGCCGCAACCGCCAGTGCCGGTGCAGGGCGATCAGCGAATCGGTCGCCAGACGGTAAAGGAAGGTCTCCTCCACGCCCTCGGCGAGGGCGCGCGTAAAGGTCCGGTCTCCGAAGTCCTCGAGCAGCATGAGGCCGGCCGCCTCGTCCACCTCGACGGGGCGTGGCGCGCTCAGGCCGAGCTCGATCAGCGCCCTTGCGACCCGGTGAAAGGCGCGGACATTTTCCATCGGCGGCGGCGCATCCATCAGCACCAGGCTCGTACCGGCGCGCCGCAAGCGCTCGTAGCGGCGGAACGAGGCGTCGGCGGCGAGCGGCCGGCGCTCGGCGTCGGCCCAGCCGGCCGCGGCCAGAAACGCCTCGATGACGCGCGCGCGCTCAGCCATGACGCCCCAGCTCCCGCAGCCGGGCCGGCCAGGCGCCGGTGCCCACGAGCGTCGCCCGGCGCGCGCTCGGGCGCGCACCGAACGCGAGGCGGACCTCGAGCCGCTCGGCGGGCAGCAGCGGGCCCAGGCGCTCCGGCCATTCGATGAGCGCGATCGCCTGGCCGAGGGCCTCCTCGAAGCCGAGCTCGCGCGCGTCGCCGGGCCGTTCCAGGCGATAGAGGTCGAAATGCCAGACCGGCGCGGGCGCGCGCTCGTAGATCTGAAGCAGGGTATAGGTCGGGCTCGGCACCTCCTCGGGCGGGCCCGGCGCCGCACCGCCCGGGGGCGGCAGGGCGTTGATGAAGGCGCGCGCGAAGGCGGTCTTGCCGGTCCCCAGCTCACCCGTGAGCGCGATCACGTCGCCGGCCAGGGCGAGCGCCGCCAAGTCCCGCGCCAGGGCCGCGGTCGCGGCCTCGTCGGGCAGCTCGAAGCTCGAGTTTTCGGGACGTGGTTGGAGCGTGGCCATGATCGGTGGTTTTAGCGGGCGGCTCGGCCCCCGGCAACCGGCGAGACTTGCCCAGGCGCGTCGCGCCCACGGCGAGGCTTGCCAAGGCGCATGCCGCTGGCCATGGTTAGCGCCGCTTGAGCGCCGTAGCCCGGGGACTCCCTATGT
>JACZWN010000127.1 GCA_022572105.1 Pseudomonadota bacterium
TCGCGGCCAGCGGGTAGGGCGCGGAACGGGGCCGGAGGGCCAAGGATGGCGGTGAAATGGGTCCGTATCAACGAGACTTGGTATTACTCCCACTCGGCTTGGCGTGCCTCGGCCATGCGCTTGGCCTCTTCGAGCTGCGCCGGCGTCATGAAGGCGGCCATCATGTCGCGCAGTTCGATCGCCTGCTCGTGCCGCAGCCCATGCTCGAAGCGCTCGGCGGCCAGGTCCCACCAGACGTAGGCCTCGAGGTAGTTGCGCCGGACCCCGAGGCCCTTGGCGTACAGGATCGCGAGCCCATTCTGGGCGCGCGGATTGCCCTGGCGCGCCGCCTTGCGGAACCAGCGCGCGGCCTCGGCAAAGTCCTCGATCTCGGCGCGGCCCGTGAAAAAGGCGGCGCCGAGCTTGAACTGAGCCAGGGAATCGCCGCGTAGCGCTTGCGGCAGCCAGGTGCGAAACGCTTCCGCCTTCTCGTCCAGACGGTCGGTCACCGCCCCGTCGCCGAACTCGGCCCGGGCCGCCCCGGCGAGCCCGAGCGACAGCACGACGGCCAGCATGAATCGCATCATGCCCTGGCTCGCCGTTCGTACCGTCTTGGTGTCGTAATCGCGGTTTCGTACCCTCACCTAATCCCTCCCAACCCTTCCCCAAGGATTTATTCCGTGCTGTCGGCCTTTTGTACGCTCCGCGATTTCGCCTGCCTGGCCTTTTCGCGCAGCTGCTCCAGGAGCGCCTCGATGCGCCCCCCGTTGCCCCTGATCACCGCCTTGAATTCCGAACGCTGGCTGAGCGCCATGCTCATTCCCTCGACCACGACGTCGACGATGCGCCAGGTATCGCCGCGGCGCAGCAGCCGCCAGTCGAGCTGGACCGGCTCGCCCTCCGCGCGCAGGAACCGGCTGGCCACCAGCGCGCTCTTCCCGTCCTGCTGGCGCACGCCCACCACCTTCAGGCCCGCGCCGACATAGGACGAGAGCCGGTGCGCGTAGGTGGCGACGATCAAGTCCTCGAACAGCCGGCCGTACTCGGCGCGCTCGGCCTCGGTGGCCTTGCGCCAGTAGCGGCCGAGGACGAAACGGCCGATGGTCTTGATGTCGAAGCCGGCGGTGAGCAGTCCGCGGAAGGCCTGCTCGCGCTGGGCTCCGGCCAGGCCCTTGTCGGCCAGAACCGCCATCGCCTGCGCGCCGAAATGGCGCACGAACGCGGCCGGGTCGCCGGGCTCGACCGCGGCCGCCGGGCGCGGCCCGGCCGCGGCCAGCAGAAGGACGGCGGCAACGGCGGCAAGACCGCGCGTGAAACTGCGCCGGGACGTGGGCCGGGGCGTCGACAGAGCTGCTTTCATCGTCATCACCGTTCTCTCCAGTTCCAATAGCACTACGCTGGCGCCGGACCGCTTATCCCCGAACGAAGTTGAATTACCCGGCACGCATAGCAAAGAGATACATTCGACACAATAATATCTTATTTTGTCTGAACATTCAAGGTTCGACGCAGGTAAATGTTAACTATGTTCCTTAATATTATGTGTTAATTATTTTAATCATCTCCGGGAGATCATTTTATACGGGAAAAAACAAGAAACTATGATCGAATATATATTTCGAAAATTAGGAAAAACGTCCACCCCTCGGCCCATATCCGAACCCGAACCGGGCCGCGATATCAATCGGCCGAGAGCGCCAGGATCATGGAAAGCCGGCAGAGCGGGCGGCCCGTCTCCGCGGTCCAGCCGTTGAAGGCCGCCTGGACCCGCAGCCGGTCGCCCTTGCCCTTGGGCGCGCGGGCCACGACCCCCCAGTGTTGGAGGGCGCGCGCGACATCGCCGGTCAGGAGGAAGGTGTCCTTGCCCGCCATGCGCAAGAAATAGGGGCCCGAATTGCCGCCCAGATGGGAGAAGCGCTTGGCCAGATCGTCCCACAGGCCGACCACCTCCGCATCCGGCCAGCCGGCCAGGTAGGCGCCGAAGCCGCCCTTGTCTTCGCCGGGATCGCAGCGGCTGAGATCGTGGAGCGCCGCCGCGTTGGCGCGCACCGCGTGCATTTTGGCGGCGTGGCGGATCAGGCGCCGGTCCGTCAGCAGGGCGTCCAGGTCCTCGTCGCTCATCATCCGCACGCGGCGCGGCTCGAAGCCTTGGAAGGCGGTCTCGAAGGCCGGCCACCGGGCGTCGACCATGGCGTGCCTCAAGCCGGCCCGGAAGATCCTGAGCGACATCAGCGAGAGGTAGCGGTCGTCGCCCACGGCGCGTAGCTCGGCGGCCGATTTCGGCGTGGGCAGGCGCGCCCGAAGCGCCGCCGCGCCGCCGGCGCGGGCCTCGGCCGCCTGGAGGATCGGTTGGAAATCGACCATGGCCCCGTCATGGTAGCCAAGCCCCGCGGTGTGGAAAAGGTTCCCGGCCTCGCTTAGACTGGCACAGCGCCGCTCGCCCCATGCCGCCGGCATTCCGAGGTCCCGTCATGACGCTGCCGCTCACCGCCGCTTCCGCCGCAGCCTGTACGACCTTCATGAATTTCCCGCTGCACACGGACCGGCCGAGCCTGGAGGCCGAGATCGCCCCCTCGCGCGACGTGAACGGCATCTCCTGCATCACCGCCGGGCGCCTCGTGCTAAACCTGAGCGGTGCGCTGGCGCGCGCGGCAACCTTCGAGCGGAACGCGACCCGATAGCCATGACCGAACAGCCCGGAACGCCGTCGAGGACTCCCGGGGAGGCCAGCGACATTCTGGCCGGCCATTGGGTCCTGCGCCTGGCGCCGGCCGAGGCGCGGCCGTACCTGCGCCTGGTCCGCATCGACCGGCCGATCGGCACTTGGCTGTTGTTGTTTCCCTGCTGGTGGAGCTTGGCGCTCGCCGCCGCGGCGGCCGGCGAGGTGCCCGATTTGCGCCTCGGCGCGCTGTTTGCGATCGGCGCCCTGGTCATGCGCGGGGCCGGCTGCATCGTCAACGACATCGCCGATCGGAACATCGACGCCCAGGTCGCGCGCACCGCCCAGCGGCCGATCGCCAGCGGGCAAGTGTCGGTCGCCCGGGCGGTGGCGTTCCTGGGCGCGCTGCTGCTGCTCGGCCTGGCGATCCTGATTCGCTTCAACGGCTTCGCGATTCTCCTGGGCGTGGCCGCCCTGCCGCTGATTGCGGCCTACCCCTTCATGAAGCGCATCACTTACTGGCCCCAGGCCTGGCTGGGCCTGACCTTCAACTGGGGCGCGCTCTTGGGCTGGGCCGCGGTGACCGGCGGGCTCGGGCCCCCGGCGCTCCTGCTCTACGCCGCCGGGGTTGCCTGGACGCTCGGCTACGACACCATCTACGCCCATCAGGACAAGGAGGACGACGCCCTCGTCGGGGTCAAGTCCTCGGCGCTCAAGCTGGGCGCGCGCACCAGGCCCTGGCTCATCGTCTTCTACGCCACAGCCTGGCTGCTGATGCTGGCTTCGGGCGCGGCCGCGGGCCTCGCCTGGCCGTTCTATCTGGGCCTGGCCGGGGTCGCGGCCCAGCTCGCCTGGCAGGTCGCCACGCTCGACATCGACGACCCGGCGGGCTGCCTGGCCCGCTTCAAGTCGAACCGCTACGCGGGCTGGATCCTCTTGGCGGGCGTCGTCGCCGCGGGCGCGCTGGGGTGAGAGCGCGAAGGGGCGCCCAGGCGCGGCCCGGTGCGGTCCGAATCAGGGGCGTTTGAGGATCTCGAAGTGGGGTGCTTGGGCGGGAACGGCGTCCGATTCCATCTCGGCGATGAGCGACTTGCGGTCCTTGGGATCGCGGATGGTCGCCAGGATATGCTCGTCCAGCCCACGCGCCGGCCGATGCCGGTCGCGCACCAGGGCGATCGCTTGCTCCTGACGCAGCGCCCCGTGCGGCCGCCCCTCGGACGCCACGGCGGCAAGCCCCAGCGGCCCGGCGCCGCCGGGCAGGCAACCGCGGGTGGACAGATAGACATGGGCTTCGGACAGCTCCGCCACGGGTCCCGCTTCCAGCGCGAGCGAGACCCCGCCGAGCCGGCCGTAATAGTAGTTCTCGCCGCCCAGTTCGGTCTCGTGCATGCGCCGGAGCTGGCCTGCGGTGAGCCAGTTGACGTAGACCTCGGCGCGCGCGCCGGGCGTGTGCTGCAGATTGGCCGCGATCGAGCCGTATTGGGTGACGTGGGCCGAGTAGACCACGTCGTAGTCGGAAAGCCAGGCGCGGCTGACCGGGATCTCGGCGCGCGCCCCGAACTTGCGGCGCAACTGCTCGGGCGAGCGGTTCGAGCCATGACCGATCACCGGCAGGCGATCGGCAAAGAGCGCGGCTTGCGCCGAGCCGGGCGCCAACGGCCCGGCCGCGCCCGCGCGGAACAGGTACGAACCGCCAGGGGTGGGAAACGGATAGGACTTGGCCAGCGCGAGCCGTTCCTGGTCGCGCTCGGGAAGAGGCCAGGACAAAACAGAATCAGTCGATGGATTGTGCGATCAGTCGGTGCAGGGCGGCGGCGCGTCCGGATCGATGCATTCGATCCGGTAGCGCATGGTACAGTGATCGACGGTCTGCCAAGCGTGCTTGGCCCATTCCTCCTTGGCCGCCTCGTAGTCCTGGAACGGGCCGAACCATTCCTCGTTGCTGCCGACGGTTTCCTGGAAATGGGTATCCTTGTACTCGCCGCCGACGACCCAAAACAATGACATCCCTCGCGCCCTTCACTTCTGAATAACTTGGACTTATGTCCCCGGTTCAGAGTAGGTATGTCAACGATAGATTCAATATCTTAGGAAAACCTGAAAAAGGTCAAGCTCCATCTTTCGTCGCGAAAGCGACCAGGACAGCGCGCAACCCGTCGTCGATCGCGGGGCAGCGCCGGGTCGCACCGGGCAGGAAGCCCCCGGGCAATCGCTTGTCGCCCGCCACGACCGCGCCAGGCGGACGCCGTCATCGCGCCGGCTCCCTGTCCCGGTGAACCAGGCACAGAAGGATTCGTCAGTCATGCCCGTCGAAATCTCCGGCTTCTCTATCTTCGTGATCGCGGCCGTCGTGCTCGCGGTCGTTCTCGTGTTCATGGGCGCCAAGACCGTGCCCCAGGGCATGGAGTACACGATCGAGCGCTTCGGCCGCTACACTCGCACGCTGGCGCCGGGCCTCAACCTGATCGTTCCGATGCTCGACCGCATCGGCGTCAAGATGAACATGATGGAGACCGTGCTCGACGTGCCCTCCCAGGAGGTCATCACCAAGGACAACGCGTTGCTGCAGGTCGACGGCGTGGTCTTCCACCAGGTGCTCGACGCCGCCAAGGCGGCCTACGAGGTCAAGGATCTCGAGCGCGCGTTGCTGAATTTGACCATGACCAACATCCGTACGGTGATGGGCTCGATGGACCTGGACGAGCTCTTGTCCAAGCGCGACAGGATCAACCATCAGCTCCTGACCGTGGTCGACGACGCCACCGCGCCCTGGGGGCTCAAGGTGACCCGCATCGAGATCAAGGACATCACCCCGCCCAAGGACCTGGTCGAATCCATGGGCCGGCAGATGAAGGCGGAACGCGACAAGCGCGCCACGATCCTGATCGCCGAGGGCGACCGCCAGGCCGAGATCCTGCGCTCGGAGGGCGAGAAGCAGGCCGCGATCCTGGCCGCCGAGGGCCGCCGCGAGGCCGCCTTCAAGGATGCCGAGGCGCGCGAGCGCGAGGCCGAGGCCGAGGCCAAGGCGACCCAGGTGGTCTCGGATGCCATCTCCTCGGGCAACATTCAGGCGATCAACTACTTCGTCGCCCAGCGCTACATCGAGGCGCTCGGCCGCTTCGCCGATTCGCCCAACCAGAAGATGTTCTTCATGCCGGTCGATGCGGCCGGGGTGATGGGCGCGATCGGCGGCATCGCCGAACTGGTGCGCGAGGCCGTGGGCGGTAACAGCGGGGGCGGCGGCTCGGCCGGGCCGTGGCGCCGCGGACCGAGCGAGGACGGGTCGTGAGGATTTGGGGGACGTGATGTCGCTGGAGACGATCGAGTTCTGGTACTGGTGGGTCGCGGCCATCGTCTTCGTCGTGATCGAAATCTTCGCGCCCGGCACGGTGGCGCTGTGGATGGGCGTCTCGGCCGGCGTGGTCGGGCTCTTGCTGTTCGCCATCCCCGACACGACCTGGCAGGCCCAGTTCCTGGTCTTCTCCGTGCTCTCGGTCGCCACGGTGGTGGGCTGGCGCGCCTATCAGCTCCGCCATCCGACCGTGACCGACCAGCCGGCGCTCAACCGGCGCGGCGAGCAGTACGTCGGCCGGGTGTTCACCCTCTCGGAGGCGATCGTCAACGGCACCGGCAAGATCCACGTCGACGACACCATGTGGAAGGTCGACGGCAAGGACCTGCCCGAGGGCACCAAGGTGCGGGTCACCGGCGTCGACGGCACCGTGCTCACCGTCGAGCCGGAGTGATACCAAGGAGCGTTGATAATGACCCGTTTCATCGCCACGACAATGATCCAGAAATTGGCCATACCGAAGTCCTGGGGAACGCGTCGGGCGGCGTGAGCGGGGGCGTCGACGTAACGCCGGCATGGACGGCGGCAAGTCCGTGTGGCAATAATGCCGATCGAGGGTGCCTACCGCGCCGCGTCGGCCACGGAAGGCCTTCTTGACATTGACGGAAAAGACGCCTAGATCGCTGGCACTCGCAAGGACAGAGTGCCAAACGCTTTCGCAATACTGAACGACTGGACCATTCGTAACCCTAGCCCAGGGAGGAACTGGCATGAACTTCCGTCCGCTACACGACCGTGTGGTTGTCCGCCGCGTCGACGAGGAAGAGACGACCAAGGGTGGGATCATCATCCCCGATACCGCCAAGGAGAAACCGATGCAGGGCGAGATCCTGGCCGTCGGACCCGGCGCCCGCGACGAAAAGGGCGAGATCGTCCCGCTCGATGTCAAGGTCGGCGACCGCGTGCTCTTCGGGAAGTGGTCCGGCAACGAGGTCACGATCGACGGCGAAGAGCTGGCGATCATGAAGGAATCCGACATCATGGGCGTGCTCGAGACCTCGCGCGCCAAGAAGCGCAAGAAGGCCGCTTGAAGCCTGAAGCCTAGAGTTTTCCCGAGTTCTGGAGGAACGAAAAATGCCTGCGAAGGAAGTAAAGTTTTCAACCGATGCGCGCGATCGCATGCTCCGCGGGGTCAATATTCTGGCCGATGCGGTGAAAGTGACGCTCGGCCCCAAGGGACGCAACGTGGTGCTCGACAAGGCCTTCGGCGCGCCGCGCATCAGCAAGGACGGCGTCACCGTGGCCAAGGAGATCGAGCTTTCCGACAAGTTCGAGAACATGGGCGCACAGATGCTGCGCGAGGTGGCCACGAAGACCAGCGACGTGGTCGGCGACGGCACGACCACGGCGACCGTGCTGGCCCAGGCGATCGTGCGCGAGGGCTGCAAGGCCGTGGCCGCGGGGATGAACCCGATGGATCTGAAGCGCGGCATCGACGCCGCGGTGGAAGCGGTGGTGAAAGAGCTGCACAAGCGCTCGCGCAAGGTCAAGACCTCCGAGGAGATCGCCCAGGTCGGGAGCATCTCGGCCAACGGCGATACGGAGATCGGCGCGATGCTCGCCGAGGCCATGGAGAAGGTCGGCACCGAGGGTGTGATCACCTCCGAGGAGGCCAAGTCGCTCGAAACCGAGCTCGACGTGGTCGAGGGCATGCAGTTCGACCGCGGCTATCTCTCACCCTATTTCATCACCAACGCCGACAAGATGATCGTGGAGTTGGAGGATCCCTACATCCTGCTGCACGAGAAGAAGCTCTCCAGCCTGCAGGCGCTGCTGCCGCTGCTCGAGACGGTGGTCCAGTCGGGTAAGCCGCTCTTGATCGTCGCCGAGGACGTGGAGGGCGAGGTGCTCGCCACCCTGGTGGTCAACAGGCTGCGCGGCGGCCTGAAAGTCGCGGCGGTCAAGGCGCCCGGCTTTGGCGACCGGCGCAAGGCGATGCTCGAGGACATGGCGATCCTGGTCGGCGGCCAGGTGGTCTCCGAGGATCTCGGCATCAAGCTGGAGAACGTCACCATCGACATGCTGGGCACGGCCAAGAAGATCGTGATCACCAAGGAAGAGACCACGATCATCGACGGCGCCGGCAAGAAGAAGGACATCGAGGGACGCTGCGGACAGATCCGGGCGCAGGTCGACGAGACCAGCTCCGACTACGACAAGGAGAAGCTGCAGGAGCGCCTCGCCAAGCTGGCCGGCGGCGTGGCGATCATTCGCGTGGGCGGCGCCACCGAGGTCGAGGTGAAGGAGCGCAAGGACCGGGTCGAGGACGCCATGCACGCGACCCGCGCCGCGGTCGAGGAAGGCATCCTGCCCGGCGGCGGCGTGGCCTTGCTCTACGCCGCCAAGGTGCTCGACAGGCTCGAGCCGGCCAACGCCGACCAGAAGGTCGGCATCGACATCGTCCGCCGGGCCTTGAGGGTGCCGGTGCATCAGATCGCCGAGAACGCCGGTGTCGAGGGCGCGGTCGTGATCGGCAAGCTGAACGAGAAGAGAAACCTGACCCGCGGCTACGACGCCCAGGGGGGCAAATACGTCGACATGCTCAAGGCGGGCATCATCGACCCGACCAAGGTGGTTCGCACGGCGCTGCAGGACGCGGCCTCGATTGCGGGCCTGCTGGTCACCACCGAGGCCATGGTTGCCGAAATTCCGGAGAAAAAGGGTGCCGCGCCGGCCGGTATGCCGGATATGGGCGGCATGGGCGGCATGGGCATGTGAGCCATCGAATAGCCGAGTTTGGGGCCGCGTGCGAGCGCGGCCCCCCGCACCGGACCGAGGTTTTTCTCTGATCGAGGCTCCTGGGCGGCGCAAAAATAGAGGCCTGATGAATTCTCAACGGTGGGGCGTGACCACGCTTGCACTCTGGGGCTCGCCGAGCCGCAAGTCGTGTTGCCGCAAGTTGTGTTAATGACACCTCTTGGCCGTGAAGCGGACGTGATCCGCTAAAAAGCCGGCGTTCCGGGCGTTGTTTCGGCGGAATTTCAAACCGGGGCACTACCCCGCCCCGGGCTCCCTTGCTATAGTTTGCCGCGCTCGCTTGCCGGGGGCGCTCGTGCCGCTCGGCCGCCAAAAAAAAGCGAACCGGACGCCCGCTCCGGGCGGCGCCACGGGTAAAGGGAGGACCGCATTCCATGCTTCAGTTGAGCCGGGACACGCTGCTCGACGCCTACACCCGGATGCGCACCATCCGGGACTTCGAGGACCGCGTCCACACCGAGTTCGCCACCGGGGCCATCCCGGGCTTCGTGCATCTCTACGCCGGCGAGGAGGCCTCGGCGGTCGGCGTCTGCCTGAACCTGAACGACGCGGACTACATCGCCAGCACGCATCGCGGCCACGGCCACTGCATCGCCAAGGGCTGCGACGTCGGTGGCATGATGAAGGAGATCTACGGCCGCCGCGGCGGCCTGTGCGGCGGCAAGGGCGGCTCCATGCACATCGCCGACCTGGCCAAGGGCATGATGGGCGCCAACGGCATCGTCGGCGGCGGGCCGCCGCTCGTTTGCGGCGCCGGCCTCGCGGCCAAGAGGCTCGGCACCGGCGGCGTCGCCATCGCCTTTTTCGGCGACGGCGCCTCCAACCAGGGGGCGGTTCACGAGTCGATGAACCTCGCATCGATATGGGACCTCCCGGTCATCTTTCTGTGTGAGAACAACCAGTTTGCAGTGACGACTTCGTACTCAACCACCGTTGCGGTCGAGCACGTTTCCGATCGGGCGCCTGCCTACAACATGCCGGGTGTGCTCGTTGACGGGCAGGACGCCATTGCCATGTATGAGGCGACCGTCGAGGCCGTTCGCAGGGCGCGCGCTGGAGAGGGACCGACACTTATCGAAGGTCTCACCTACCGGTTCGAGGAACACTCGCTGGGACTGGGCCGGGTGCGTCGCGGCGAGTACCGGACCGAGGAAGATATCGACAGATGGCGCAAGCGGGACCCGATCGTCATCCACGAAGAACGGCTGATTTCGCAGGGTATCGCGACGCGCGAGGAGTGCGATGCTGTCAACGCCGAGACGCAGGAAGAGGTTGAACGGGCGGTCGAGTTCGCCCGCAACAGTCCGTTCCCCGAGGAATCGGATTTGTTCGAAGACATGTGGGCCAACCCGATCCCTCAGCCGTAGCCACCCCTGATTCAGGCCTTTTTCGGAAATTCCACGTCCTTTTCTCACTCCACAGGTAACCAGACAAAATGGCGCAGACCGTATTCATAGAAG
>JACZWN010000280.1 GCA_022572105.1 Pseudomonadota bacterium
ACCGCCACGACGCCGCTAAGTATCCATGTGCGAATATCGAATTTCCAATTTCGGGTCATCGTTGGTTCCTCCCAATTATGCTTTCCCTTGGGTTGATAAACGTCTCTCCGACCGGATATTTTAAATTTCCGATCGTCTGTATCGATCATCAACCCCATTCTCACATTACGCGTTATCGCCTTTGTTTCCTACACATCTTCCAACGAATATTGCGGGCCTCCGAGGCCGGCGCGGCCACGCCGTCCTACTGAACCTTACCGAGCGCGCGCAGGATGCGCTCGGCCATGGCGTGGAAGGTGCCCAGCCACCAGCCCTCGACCGGGCGGTCCAGCAGCTCGGCGACCCGGTCCTTCATCTCGCGCGCCGCCTTGTTGGTGAAGGTGACCGCGAGGACCTGCCCGGGGTGCGCCCGGCCGGTCACGATCAGGTGCGCGAGGCGCGTGGTCAGCACCCGGGTCTTGCCGGTGCCGGCGCCGGCCAGCACCAGGACCGGCCCGTCGAGCGCGGACACCGCCTCGCGCTGCGCCTCGTTGAGCGCGGCGAGATAGGGATAGCGGGGGTCCCCTTCGCAGGTTGCGGGGGCCTGGGTCGCGGCGGAGTCGCTCATGCTGCTCCCTATATAGCGCAGTCGCGGCCGGAACTCAGCATCCTTCGGCGAAAAAACGACTGGTCTTGACCCGGCCCGGCGAGCGCCCCAAAGCGAATTTCCAGGCCGCGCTGCACGCCGACGCAATCCCGGCGATTCTGGTCGCCCACCACCTGATCCGGCGCCCGGCCGGAGCCGCTGCCCGAGCCGCTGTGCGAGGCGATGCGCCTGGACGCCTGCGAGGTCGTCAAGGCGCCGGCGCCCGGGATCCTGAGCTATGCCATCGAGCTCGGCGCCCGGGTCGCGGCCGGCGAGGTCATCGCCTGGCTGATCGACGCCACGGCCGAGGACCCGAACGAAGGGCGCCGGGCGATCCGCGCCGGCACCGACGGGCTGGTGCTGTCGCGGCGCGACCGGCGCTACATGCTGCCCGGCACGAAGCTGGCCAAGATCGTCGGCACCGAGACCCTGCCCGAACGGCGCGGCCGCAACCTGCTCGGCGACTGAGCGGGCGGCGCTCCTTGGTATGAGCCGCGCCTACCCCTCGCCGCGCGCCTCGGCGCGGGGTTGGTCGAGCGCGCGCTGGTAGGCGAGCATAACCTCGTGCTGTGGGGCGACGCCGACCAGACGCATGGCCTCGCGGTCCTCGACCACGGGCAGATTGGTCTCGCCGCTGGCGCCGTAGGCGCCGAGCGCGCTCTCCAGGTCATCGTCGGCCAACAGCACGGTCGGGTGCTTCCGGGCCACGTCGTCGGCGACCAGGGTCGCGTCGAGGCTGGTGTCGAAGGCGGCGTCGTGGAGGTCCGAAAATGTGATGACGCCGCTCAAGCGGCCGTCCGCGTCGGTCACGAAGAGCTCGCCCCAGGGTGCCCGCTGCAGACGCTCGCGCACCGTGGCGATGGGGGCCTCCGGGGCCACGGTCTCGAAGTTCTTGGTGATCAGGTCGCGTGCCTTGATCGTGCGCAGCAGCCCCACGTCCTGGCCGCCCTTGACCGCGATCCCGCGCCGGGCCAGCTGCCAGGTGAAGAACGAATGGCCGCGGGTTTGTTGGGTGATCAGGCTGGCGATCGAGGTCGCGATCATGACCGCGATGGTGATCGCGTAGTCGTTGGTCAGCTCGAAGACCATCAGGATGGTCGAGATCGGCGCGCCGAGGACCGCGCCGGCGACCGCGCCCATGCCGATGATGGTGTAGGCACCGTGGCCCGAGGATAGGTCCGGAAAGGCGCTGGTGGCGAGGATCCCGTATGCGCCGCCGACCATGGCCCCGATGAACAGCGACGGCGAGAACACGCCGCCGCCGAAGCCGCAGCCCAGCGAGATCGCCGTCGCCGCCATCTTGAGCGCGATCAGCGCGACCAACAGCCCGAGCGGATAGAGCTCGGAAAGCGCCGCGTCGGTCGCCTCGTAGCCGACGCCCAGCACATGCGGATACGCCAGCGCGATCACCCCGACCGCAAGCCCGCCCAAGGCCGGCCGGGCCCAGCGCGGCACCGGGGTCTTGTCCATCATGTCCTCGGTCCACATGATCGAGCGCATGAAGATGATCGCCATAACGGCGCAGACCACGCCCAGGAGCGCGAAGGCGGGAAACTCCCAGAACGAGGCGATGGTCGTGGTTTCCGGCAAGATGAAGGCCGGGAAGTCGCCGTAGTGCATGCGGCTGACCATGGTGCCGATGACCGCGGCGATGACGATCGGCGCAAAGGCGGTGAGCGCGTAATGGCCGACCACCACCTCGAGGGCGAAGAAGGTCCCGGCGATGGGCGCGTTGAACGACGCCGCGACCGCCGCCGCCACGCCGCAGCCGAGCAGCGTGCGCGAGGCGGTGCGCCCCAGGTGCAAGCGCCTCGAGGCCCAGGCGCCGAGCGAGGCGCCCAGGTGCACGACCGGCCCCTCGCGCCCGACCGAGGCGC
>JACZWN010000281.1 GCA_022572105.1 Pseudomonadota bacterium
ACGGGTGCGATCGCCGCCCCGTAGAGGCAGGCCTCGCGGCTCACGTAGAACCACTCGGCCATGCCGCTCCCCGGCAGCGCGGCCATGAGCTGCAGGGTCGCCAAGAAGCCCGGGCCGAAATAGGGCGCGTGCGGCATCAGCGCCACACCGTGGGCCTCGGCGAGCGCGGCGACTTTGCGGAACTCGGTGACGCCGCCCAGCTTGGTCACGCTCGGCTGGGCGTAGGTGACCGCGCCGGCCGCGAACATCTCCTGGAACTGGAACGCGGTGCAGGCGTTCTCGCCGGCGGCCAAGGGGATGCCGACCTCGGCCTGGAGCCGGGCCAGCGCCCGGAAGTCCTCGGGCGGGAAGATCGGCTCCTCGAGCCAATGGAGATCGTAGGCCTTGAAGCGCAAAGCCATCTCGCGCGCCTGGTCCGGCGCCCAGGCGCAGTTGGTGTCGAGCATGATCGGGACCTTGTCGCCAGCCGCCGCGCGCGCCGCCTCGACCTCGGGCTCGGCCGTCTCGTGCAGCTTGATGTGGGTATAGCCCTCGGCCAGCGCCGCGCGCGTCCGCTCGGCCACGACCTCCGGGTCGCCGTACTTGAACAGGCTGGCGTAACCGGGGATCTCGGTCCGCACCGGCCCGCCCAGGAGCCGGCATAGCGGCAGCCCCGCGGCCTTGCCGGCCAGGTCCCAGAGCGCGATGTCCAGGCCCGAGAGCGCGAACATGGTGATCCCGTAGCGGCCGAACAGGTGCAGGCCCTGCTGCAGGTCGTGCGACAGGCCGGCGATGTCGCGGGCGTCGCGGCCGACGACGACCGGAGCGACCATGTCCTCGAAGGCCGCCTGCACGGCGCGCCGGCAGTTGTAGCCGAAGGCCTCGCCCCAGCCGACCAGGCCATTTTCGGTCTCGACCCGGACCAGCACGATGTCGAGCGTGGTCCAGGCCCGCCCGCCCCAGCCCGCGGGCTTGCCGCCGCTACTGAACGGAATGGCGAGCGCGATGGCCTCGGCCTTGACGATCTTCACGGGGGACGGCTCCTTTCTCGGCTGTCTCGCGGTCCCGTTCGCTCCTTGGTATCAGGATGCCCGGCGCTTGGGCCGCCGTCCAGCAGCGCGGTTGTCGCCGCGGCCGCCGCCCGGCACAATGGGCGCAATGGATCGTCGTGGGAGGCGTTCGGGAGCATGACAAAACCGCGTATCGGCCTGGTGCTCGGCGACCCTTGCGGGATCGGTCCCGAGATCGTCGCCAAGCTGTTGGCGCGGCCCGAGGTGGCCGCGCGGGCGGACCTGTTGGTGTTCGGCGACCGCGCGGTGTTCGCGGCCGGGCAGAAGACCGCGGCTCTGAGCCTCGAGGTGCCAGAGGTAGAGCCCGAGGTCGCGGCGCGCCACGCCGGCGGCATCGCCCTGCATCACATCCCCTTCGCGGCAGGTGATGCCTGCCCGCCCGGTGCGGTCTGCGCGCAAGCCGGCGCCCACGCGCTCGAACTGCTCCGTATGGCCGCCGACGCGGCGTCGCGCCGGGATCTCGACGCGGTCGTGTTCGCGCCGCTCAGCAAGCAGGCGATGATGGAAGGCGGCCTGGAACAGGAGGATGTACTCAACTTCCTGGCCGCCTATCTCGCTTGCCGGGGCCACGTCTGCGAACTGGCCACGGTCGACGGCCTGTGGTCTTCGCGGGTGACGTCGCACGTGCCGCTGTCGCAGGTCGCCGCGAGCATCACCGCCAAGGGCATCCGGGACGCCGTGACCATCCTGCATGAGACGCTCCAAGCCTCGGGCATCGACGCGCCCCGGATCGCGGTCTCGGCGCTCAATCCCCACGCCGGCGAGGGCGGCCGCTTCGGGCGCGAGGAGATCGAGGTGATCGGCCCGGCCGTCGGCGCCGCGCAGGCGCGCGGCATCGACGCCGTCGGTCCGTTCGCGGCGGATACGGTTTTCGTGCGCGCCCGCTGGGACGGCTTCCACGGCGTCGTCTCCATGTTCCACGACCAGTGCCAGATCGCCATGAAGCTTCTGGGCTTCGACCGCGGGGTCACGGTGCTCGCCGGCCTGCCGTTTCCGGTGACCACGCCGGCCCACGGCACCGCCTTCGACATCGTCGGCCGCGGGAACGCCAACCCGGAACCGATCAGCCACGCCTTCGACGTGGCGCTCGACCTGATCGGCGACCGGCGCCCGATCGGCGACCGGGGCTAGGACAAGCCATGGCGAACGCCCCGCAACCCGCGGCCGCGGACCCCTTGCCGATGGTCGACGCCCACGCCCACTTCTGGGACCTGGAGGGCCACTATTATCCCTGGCTGTGCGACCCGGAGCCGGCCCGGTTCCGCTACGGCGATACCTCGGCGCTCCGGCGCAGCTATCTACCGGACGACTACCGCCGCGATTCGAAGGGCTTCCGGGTCGTGCGCCTGGTCCACGTCGAGGCCGAGCACGACCCCGAGGACCCGGTCGGCGAGACCCGCTGGTTGGCGGGAATGGCGGCGCGCGCCGGCCTGCCCTCGGCCTGCGTCTGCCA
>JACZWN010000282.1 GCA_022572105.1 Pseudomonadota bacterium
GTGACGCTGCGCCGCGCGGGGGTGTGTGTGCGTTTTAGCGCTGCGCGGCGGCGGCGCGGAACGGCGCCGCGTCGAGGAACGGCTTGATCGGCCGCACCCGGTCCGGATCGGGCAGGCATTCGGCGTCGACCGGGTTGAGCGAGATGACCGCCGCGGCGCGCTCGAGCGCCGCCACGGTGGCCCGGTGGCCGCGCGCCCAAGGACCGTTCGCGCGTTTCTCCGCGAGCGAGGCCTCGGCCACCAGATAGGGGATGCCCAGCCCCGCCGCGACGCGCGGGCCGATCCAGTCGGGCGCCTTGTAGTAGAGGTGATAGGTGAGCCAAGCGCGCGGCCGCGCCGCGGCCGGGCGCGCCCGGTAACGCCGCAGCAGGCGCTCGGCCATGGCTTGGCCGATACGCTCGAGCCGGGCCTGGCGCGCCGGGTCGGGGCGCGCGCTCCAACTGCGCAGCCGGGCGGCGATCTCGACCTCGTGGCCGGCCATCCCGAGCGCCTGGATCAGCAGCCGGGCCATGCGCCGGTCGCCCGAGGGCACCGGGTGGTCCGGCGGCTTCAGCGGGGCATAGAACGCGACGCGCATCGCCTCCGCCTCGTTTCCGCCCGGAGCCTACTGGGCCGCTTCGGCCGCGGGCGCCAAGCCAAAGCGCGCGGCCAGGGCGTCGATCCCGGCGTCCATGGTGAAGCGCTCGCGCAGGCGGTGCGCCCCGGCGGCGCCCAGCCGGGCGCGGGTTTCGGGCTCGCGGATCAGCCGCTCGAGGGCGGCGGCCAGCGCTTGCGGCTCGCCGGGCGCGACCAGGACTCCGGTCGCCTCGTGCTCGATCAGTTCCGGGATCGCCGAGACCCGGGTCGACAGGCAAGCGAGGCCCTGGCTCTGGGCCTCCATCAGGACGTTGGGCAGGCCGTCGCGGTCGCCGTCCCTGGCGATCCGGCTGGCGAGCACGAAGAGGTCGGCCGCGCGGTACTGCTCGAGCACCTGCCGCTGCGCCTGCGCGCCCCGCCAGTCGATGCGCGTGCCCAGGCCGAGCCGTTCGCCGCGGGCCTGGAGCGCCGCGCCCAGCTCGCCGCCGCCGACGTGCACGAAGCGCCAGTGCAATCCCTCGGGCAGGCGGGCCAAGGCCTCGAGCAGGTCGTCGTAGCCCTTCTTCTCGACCGCGCGCCCGACCGAAAGCAGAGTGACCGTCCGATCGGGAGCGCCGCCGTCGCGCGCCGGGCGCGGCGTGGACGGCGGCGGAAAGCGGGCGAAGTCGAGCCCGTGATAATTGAGCGCCACCCGGTCCGGCGCCGGCGCCAATGCGGCCAAGTGGTCGCGCCCGGCCGCGCTGCAGGTGGTTACCCAGTCGGCGTCGCGCAGCTTGTCCCGTTTGTCCCACTCGGGCGTGGTCCAGATGTCCTTGGCGTGCGCCGAGGCGCACCACGGCAGGCCGACGATCAGCGCCGCATAGCGCGCGACCGAGGCCGGGGTGTGCAGGAAATGGGCATAGATCCGGACCACGTCCTCGGGCAGCTCGGCGGCGAGCGTGCAGGCCTGGCCGAAGCGGCGCCACCGGTTGGGCGTGCGGTCGCGCGCCAAGTCCGCGAGAAAGACGCGCCGGGCCTGGCCATATCCGGGCATGCGCCGGGCCCGCCGCCAGCCGCGCAGGACGCGCCACGGCTCGTCCTTCAGGTACTCCGGCAGATAGTCGACCGGCGCGCGGATTTCGCCGTGCACCGGGTGCACGGCCGGGTCCGTCGGGTGGCGCAACGAGTACAGCCTGAGCGCCAGCCCGCGCCGCTCCAGGGCGTGGAGCTCCTGGGCGATAAAGGTCTCCGACAGGCGCGGATAACCCTTGAGCACGACGGCGACGGTGCCGGCCATAGACATACCGATGTTCTCTCGAATATGGGTATTATACCAAAGGTCGTTGATACTGACCCGTTTCACCGCGGCGATTTTTGTCGCCAGTCAGGAGCGCGTTGCGCCGCGGTGCGAGCACCGCAAGCGACGCGCGACGCCGCTGGCGACAAAAATCGCCCGGCCCTTCGGGTGGGGCACATCGGCCCGCCGGGTGCGTTCCGGCGCTTGCCCGCCATCTGGGACTCGGGGGGTCCCGCATCGCGCCGCGCGCCGCGCCTGCCCGGCGGGCCGATGTGCCCCATGAAATGGGTCAATATCAAGAACGGTTGGTATTAATCGGCCGTCGGATCGAAGTTCATGAGGCTCCCGTTTGCCACCGCCCGGCCAGTCAAACCCCGGATGAAGCCCCAGTGGGAGACGACCGCGACATAGGCCCAATCCTCGGTCTCGGCCATGGCCGCGCGGAACGCCGTGCAGCGGGCGAGTAGGGCTTGCTCGGTCTCCTCCGGGTCCGGCCACCAGCGCTCCGGCAGGTCGCCGAATTCGAAACCGGGCCAGCGCCCCGTGAGCCGCGAGCGCGGCGATCCGATGTCGCACACGAAAAAGGTGCGTTCGCGCACGAGCGGCTCGACCGTGACCCCGAGGCCGAGGCGCCCGGCGATGATCTCGG
>JACZWN010000128.1 GCA_022572105.1 Pseudomonadota bacterium
TCATGCTTTGGGCTTCGTTGGAAACAGTATTTAGACCCGGAAGACAGGATATCACAAGGAAGCTCTCTGCGGCACTTGCAACCTACCTATACCCGTGCAAGGCCAAACGCGGCAAAGCGTTTCAAGAAATGCGCAAGTTGTACGAGGCGCGAGGCGGCACCGCCCATGCTGCAAAGACGCCGGAGAATGAGGAACTGTTGGCGACTTTCGGGATCGCCCGTCGCGTTTTCAGTCGCTGTATTGAGGAGCGGGGCCTGCCAGATACGTCAGCGCTGCTCGCGGAATGGAAATCTACTGCCAGTGCTGATGCACGCAAAGGCGCTTAGTGCCTCGGGAAGTCGCCTCTGTACCGGTCATTAGACCTGCTGTCGCAAATTCGGTAGAATTAGAGAGTAAGCTTTCCAGATTGCGACCGTCCCCTCGGCCCTCACCCCAAATTCAGTTCCTGGAAGAAGTCGTTGCCCTTGTCGTCGATGATGATGAAGGCGGGGAAGTCTTCGACTTCGATGCGCCAGATCGCCTCCATGCCCAGGTCCTCGAAGGCGATGCACTCGACCTTCTTGATGCAGTCCTGGGCCAGGCGCGCGCCGGGGCCGCCGATCGAGCCCAGATAGAAGCCGCCGTGCTTGGCGCAGGCTTCGCGCACCTGGGCCCCGCGGTTGCCCTTGGCGAGCATGACCAGCGAGGCGCCCTCGGCCTGGAACTGGTCGACGAAGGCGTCCATGCGCCCGGCCGTGGTCGGCCCGAACGCGCCCGAGGCGTAGCCCTTGGGCGTCTTGGCCGGGCCGGCGTAGTAGACCGGGTGGTCCTTGAAATAGCCGGGCAAGGGCTCGCCCGCGTCGAGCCGCTCGCGCAGGCGCTTATGCGCGGCGTCGCGGGCGACCACCATCGGGCCGCTCAAGGACAGGCGCGTGCGCACCGGATGCTTGCTGAGCTCGCCCAGCAGCTCCGCCATGGGGCGGTCGAGATCGATGCGCACCACCTCGCCGGGCACCTCTTCCTCGGTCACCTCGGGCAGGTACTTGGCCGGGTTGGTCTCGAGCCGCTCGAGGAAGATGCCGTCGCGCGTGATCTTGCCGAGCGCCTGGCGGTCGGCCGAGCACGACACCCCGATGCCGATGGGCAGGCTGGCGCCGTGGCGCGGCAGGCGGATGACGCGCACGTCGTGGACGAAGTACTTGCCGCCGAACTGGGCGCCGATGCCCATGTCCTGGGTCATCTCCTGGATGATCCGCTCCATCTCCAGGTCGCGGTAGGCGTGGCCGGCCTCGGAGCCTTGGGTCGGCAGGCTGTCGAGATAGCGGCAGGAGGCCAGCTTGAGGGTCTTCAGGTTGAGCTCGGCGCTCAGGCCGCCGATCACGATGGCCAGGTGGTAGGGCGGGCAGGCGGCGGTGCCGATCAAGCGGATCTTCTCGTCGAGGTAGGCGAACAGCCGCGTCGGGTCGAGCACCGAGGGCATCGCCTGGTACAGGAAGCTCTTGTTGGCCGAGCCGCCGCCCTTGGCGATGAACAGGAACGTGTAGGCGTCCTCGCCCTCGGCGTAGATCTCGACCTGAGCCGGCAGGTTGCTGCCCGTGTTCGACTCCTCGAACATGGACAAGGGCGTGACCTGGCTGTAGCGCAGGTTGGCCTTCAGGTAGGCGTCGTAGATGCCCGAGACCAGCGCCGCCTCGTCGCCGCCGTCGGTCCAGACCCGCCGGCCTTTCTTGCCGAGCACGATGGCGGTGCCGGTGTCTTGGCACATGGGCAGCACGCCGCCGGCCGAGATGTTGGCGTTCTTCAAGAGGTCGAGCGCCACGAAGCGGTCGTTGGCCGAAGCCTCCGGGTCGTCCAGGATGGCGCGCAGCTGCCGCAGGTGGCCGGGCCGGAGCAGGTGGTTGACGTCGATGAAGGCGCGCTCGGCGAGCAGGCGCAGGCCCTCGGGCGCCACCTTGAGGATGTCCTGGCCCTCGAATTCGCCGACCGAGACGTGGTCGCCGGTCAGCTTCTCGTAGTCGGTGTCGTCGGCGCCGAGCGGGAACAGGGGCGTATGGGACCGTGTCGGTGCGTCGTTTGCCATCGCAGGTTGCCCCAGACGTTGGAAAAGCGTGACTCATACCTAGGCCGGGTCGGGCGCGCGGACAAGCGGCTTCGGCCTCGTTGCCCCATCGCCTCGTCAATCGCTATTGACCGCGCGGCCCTTTACCTGCGCGCGACATGGTCGCGGGTCCGCCACGCTTGCCAATCGACGGGCTCACTCCTCGTGACATTCAACGGATCGTTCGGGTCGAGTCGGTCTATGAAAAGGATGAGGTTCCGGCTTTCCGATCGGGCGCTCGGCACGATAAGACCGTCGAAACCGAGGAAATGGGCCGCATCTCCTATGGCCTGTGTCCGCGTGTAATCCAGTTCCGAATACCGGCCGGTGTCGACGTTCAACGCGGCCAGCGCGGTCATATCGGCAAGCCGCAGGGTCTTGCGTGTCTGGACCCTGATCGTGTGCAAGAGATAGGCCGTTCGGGACGGGAAGACAGGCGCACGGTTCAGATGAAAGAAAACCTCGGCGTGCGCACCGTCAGGGTCGAGCGCCGTGTACAGGACATCGAAAACGCCGAGCGGATCCCATCGTGCGCCGGCCGGGTAGCCCTGCAGCGGGTCCCGGCCCTTACGTATGATCCGCCAAACGTCGCCACCGAAAGGTTCCGGCGTCAGAGAGTCGAGAGCATCGAGAAGATCGACGTCGCGCGCTTTCCGGACACCCGCCCGACCACCCGCCATGGATTACAGAAACGCTCCTGCATCCAACCGTTCGATCGCGGCAAGGATTTCTTCGGTCCGGTTTTGGTTGATAAGGTCGATCGCCCTTTCGCCACCAAGCAACGCGTTTCGGGAATATAGCCAAATGCGGGTTTCGTCGGGAGTGTATATATCCGCAAGACGATCGACCACGTAGCGCAAATCGGCGATGACGAGCTGGGTACGGGGCTGCGGCGTCGCCTTGCCGGTGCGCCAGCGCGAGACCGTCGCCACCGAGACATCCGCGATGTTCGCGATATCCGTGCCTTTGAGGTGGCCTCGATCTTCTAGGTCATCGATGATGTTTGCGATGGCTCCCGCCATGGTCATCAGCATCCGTCTTGAGCTCGGTCGGAACCATGTCCGCCCCGCCATGCAGGCGGTGCCGAGCGTGTGGTTTCTGGAAGCAACGTCGGCGCCCCATCGGGGAATTGACGTTTCTATTACAGCATATATAAGGCATGAAAGCAATATGTTTATTCGGTGAACGTTGTAAGGGTATGTTACCCTAATATAGAGGATTATTTGCCTTTTTGCAACACTGAGTCAATGCCGCTGCCCCGAGTAGTCCCGGCCATTGCTTTGCACCAACCACCTGGCGCCAGCCCTAGGCCGGGGGCGGCGTGCGGACAGGCGGCTTCGGTCGGGCGCGGCCGAGGGAAAATCGGCGGCCCCGTTAAAAAAGGCGCGGGCCAAAGGGCCGCGGAGCGGCTAGACTCCGGCCCCGGCGCCGTAGCTTCGGGGGGCAAGAACCAGGATGGGTGAGGGGTCGGTATCGGCCATAGGCCAGGCGGTCCACCGCAAGGAGGACGTTCGTTTTCTGACCGGCGCGGGGCGCTACCTGGACGACGTGGCGCTGGATGGCATGGCCCATGGCCTGGTCTTGCGCTCGCCCCACGCGCACGCGCGGATCGACCGGATCGATACCGGTTCGGCCGCGGCGGCGCCGGCGGTGCTGGCCGTGCTCACCGCGGCCGAGTGGAACGCCGAGGGACTGGGCGTCATCCCGACGCGCACCATGGCCAAGAACAGCGACGGCACGCCGATCCCGGTGCCGCCGCGCCCGCCTCTGGCCGACGGGACGGTCCATTACGTCGGCGAGGCGGTCGCCTTCATCGTCGCCGAGACCCTGGAGGCCGCCCGGGACGCGGCCGAGCTGGTCGAGGTCGACTACCACCCCCTGCCCGCCGTGACCGATGCCGCCAAGGCGCTGGAGCCGGGCGCGCCGCTGGTCTGGGACCACGTGCCGGGCAACCTCTGCGTCGATTTTGAGGCCGGCGACGCCCCCGCCGTCGAGGCCGCCTTCGCGCGGGCCGAGCACGTCGTCTCGCTCGATCTGGTCAACAACCGCGTCACCGCGGTGTCGATGGAGGCCCGCGGCGCGATCGGCCGCTACGACCGGGCGAGCGGCGCGTTCACGCTCGTCACCTCGGCGCAGAACGTCCACGTCAACCGCGACGAGCTCGCGGACCAGGTCTTCGGCGTGGCGCGCGAGAAGATCCGCCACCTGGCCTACGACGTGGGCGGCGGCTTCGGCATGAAGAACCCGCTCTATCCGGAGTACGCGCTGGTCCTGTTCGCGGCCCGGCGGCTGGACCGGCCGGTCAAGTGGCTGTGCGAGCGCGGCGAGGCGTTTCTGTCCGACACCCACGGCCGGGCCCAGGATAGCCGGGTCGAGCTGGCCCTGGACCGGGACGGCCGTTTTCTCGCCCTCAAGGTCGACACGGTCGGCAACATCGGCGCCTACGTCGCCTCGATCGGGCCGTTCACGCCGACCGCCGGGACCGTGCGGACCCAGGGCGGCGCCTACCGGATCCCGGCGGTCTATTTCCGCGCCCGCGCGGTGTTCACCAACACCGGCCCGACCGAGGTCTACCGCGGCGCCGGGCGCCCGGAAGCCTGCTACCAGATCGAGCGCGTCGTCGACCTGGCCGCCCGGGAGCTCGGCGTCGATCCGGCCGAGCTGCGCCGGCGCAACCTGATCCGGGCGGACGAGCTGCCGTACCGGACCCCGATCGGCATCGAGATCGACTCCGGCGACTTCGAGACCGTGCTCGACCTGACCCTCGATCTCGCGGACTGGGACGGCTTCGGCGGCCGCGCGGCGGCGGCGCGCGCCGCCGGACAACGCGGGGGGCGGCGGCGCGGGATCGGCGTCGCCTTCTACCTGGGGCTCACCGGCGGCAAGCGCTTCGAGTGCGTGGACCTGAGCTTCGCCGCGGACGGCTCCGTCACGCTCGCCGTGGGCGCCGAGTCCGCGGGCACGGGCCACGAGACCGTGCTGCCGCAGATCGTCTCGGACCGTCTCGGCATCCCGCTCGATCGGATCGCCCATCGCCAGGCGGATACCGACCTGACGCCCACGGGCGGCGGCCACGGCGGCTCGCGCGGCCTCGAGGTGGTCGGGACCGCGGTTTCGGTCGCCGCCGAGAGAGTTATCGAGAAGGCCAGGGCGGTCGCCGGACACCTGCTGGAGGCGGCGCCCGCGGACCTGGAGTTCGCCGACGGCCGCTTCACCATCGCCGGCACCGACCGCTCCGTGACCATGACCGAGGTGATCGCCGCCTCCTTCGATCTCGATCCGGCCGATCCGGCACTCCTGCCCGAAGGCGTCCCGGGCGGCCTCGATGTCGCGCTGACCCACGAGCTGAACCTGCTGAGCTACCCGAACGGCTGCCACGTCGCCGAAGTGGAGGTCGATCTGGAGACCGGAGCGGTCACGCTCGTCCGCCACACGGTGGTCCACGACCTGGGCACCATCATCCATCCGCTCACCGTCGACGGGCAGGTGACCGGCGCCACCACCCAGGGCATCGGCCAGGCGCTTCTGGAGGCCATCGTCTACGACGAGAACGGCCAGCTCCTGACCGGGTCGCTGATGGATTACGCCGTGCCGCGCGCCGCCGACCTGCCGCGCTTTCGGACCGCCTACTACGAGGGCGCGCCGACCGCGAACAACCCCCTGGGGCTCAAGGGCGCGGGCGAGGCCGGCTGCGGCGGCGCGCCGCCCGCGCTCGTGAATGCGGTCGTCGACGCGCTCGCGGGGTTCGGCGTCCGCCACATCGACATGCCGCTGACCCCGGAGCGGGTGTGGCGCGCGATCCATGCCCGGACGCCGCGGCGCGCCGAACCCGAACCCGCCTGAGACCGCCATCGCGGGAACAACCTTCTTTCTTGATCGGGGGTGTCTCGACCGTGACGTCGGGGGCGACGTCGTTGTTCGTTGGGTTATACCAAGTCTCGCCGATGTTCTCGCTTGACTCCAGGGTCGTGGATTCTAGGCTATTGAATCCAACCAATCAGGCGCGACGGCCATTCATCGAAGTGCCGAGCGATCGGTCGAGATTATGGTGCGGGCCCCATCCGTCTGGACTCGAGTAAATAAGGGGGGAGCGACCCAATGGCAGCATCCGAGACCGCAGTCGACAATGGCGTCAACGTCCAGGCACTACTCGATGCCCGTGAGGCACTGACCGCGGCGCCCGAGGGCGCCAAGTTCGAGTGGCGGGCGACCTGCGAGTGGAAGAACGGCACCCACAGTCACTCGACCGTCGAGGGCTTCTTCGGCCTCGGCGAGGAGCAGAAACACGTTACCACGTTCACCTTCGATGCCGACCACCCGGAGATATTCGCGTCCGAGGACAAAGGCGCCGCGCCGGTCGAGTACATACTCGTCGGCCTGGTCAGCTGCCTGACGGCCGGCATCGCCGCGATCGCCCAGCACCGCGAGATCCAGCTGCGCTCGATCAAGGCAACGCTCGAGGGTTCGATGGACATCCAGGGAATCCTCGGCATCGACAGCGACGTACGCAACGGCTTCGGCGACATCAAGGTCACCTTCGACATCGACGCCGACGCGACCGCCGACGAGATCAAGGCCCTGGTCGCCCAGTCGCAGAAGCGCTCGGCCGTCTACGACGCCATCACGAACCCGACCAACATCACCGTCGAGGTGAACTGACCGGCCGCAGGCGCACTTCAGGGGAGCGGGTCCCGTTCGCACCGCCACCACCGTCGTCATCGGCGCCGGGCACGCCGGGCTGGCCATGAGCCGGTGCCTCGCCGAGCGCTCGATCGACCACGTGGTGCTCGAGCGCGGCGAGGTGGCCAACACGTGGAAGACCGAGCGCTGGGCCTCGCTCCGACTGCTCACGCCCAACTGGCAGAGTCGGCTGCCCGGCTTCGGCTACCAGGGCGACGATCCCGACGGCTACAGGACCATGCCCGAGGTCATCGCCTTCATCGACCGATACGCCAAGGTGATCTCGGCCCCGGTGCGGGCCCACACCACGGTGACGTCGGTGAGCCGCAGCGATGCGGGGTACTTGGTGGCCACCGACCGGGGCGACTGGCACGCCCGGACGGTCGTGCTCGCGACCGGGGCGTGCAATATCGCACGCGTCCCCGCGCTGGCCGAGGCGGTGCCGTCCGCGGTCACCACGCTCACCCCCGTGCAGTACCGCAACCCGGACCAGCTCGAGGAGGGTGGCGTGCTCGTGGTCGGCGCATCGGCGACCGGAACCCAGCTCGCCGACGAGATCCACCGCTCGGGCCGCCCGGTGACGCTCGCGGTGGGCGAGCACATCCGGGCGCCCCGGGTCTACCGGGGCCGGGACCTCGAGTGGTGGATGGACGCCGCCGGCGTGCTCGACGAACGCTACGACGAGGTCGACGACATCGTCAGGGCGCGCAAGGTTCCGTCACTGCAGCTTACCGGCTCATCCGAGCGCGCGACCCTGGACCTCAACGCGCTTACCGGCATCGGCGTGAAGCTCGTGGGCCGTCTCGCCGGCATCAACGAAGGCAAGGCCCAGTTCTCGGGTTCGCTGCGCAACCTCTGCGCGCTGTCCGACCTCAAGATGGGCAGGCTGCTCGACACCATCGACGAATGGGCGACCGACAACGGCCTCGACGGCGAGGTCGAGGCCCCGCACCGCCTTCCACCCACCGAGGTCGAGGAGTCGCCGCCGCTTGGCATGGATCTCACCAGCGGTGAGATCCGGACGATCGTCTGGGCGACCGGCTTTCGCCCCGACTACTCGTGGCTCGACGTGCCCGTCCTCGATCGCAAGGGCCAGCTCCGCCACGACGGCGGGGTCGTCGAGTCACCCGGCATGTACCTGATGGGCATCCAGTTCCTCCGCCGCCGCAAGTCCGCTCTTATCGACGGCGCCGGCGACGACGCACGCGACCTCAGCGACCATCTGGCGTCGTACCTGGACGGCCAGGTCGCGACCACCGATCACTGAAATCGGCGCGCCCTCGGCCTGGGTTTCGGGGCGACCGACAGCAGCCACTACCGTAATATTAGTGACGATATCATTAGTGCCTGCTCGTCTAGAGCTCCCAAATCTTTTGCAGGGCTTTGGCGTAACGGCCGCCAACGATGCCCCTGGCTTCTCGTAATGAGAGCTGCGGCCGGATGCGCCGCGCCTCCGCAAGGGCCGACGCGGCCTCTTCAAGGCGATTCTCCGTTACAAGCAACGCCGCCAGAACGACGCGCGGATTGTGCAGCTTGTCATCGCGGCGGCAGGCGACGCGGGCCTGCTCGATGGCCTCGTCGAAGCGCCCGACGAAGCCGAGGGCGAGGGCCAGAATTCCGCCCCAAACCGCCAGCCGGTTATCGCGCGGGCTTATTCGCAGCCCGTGTTCGAGCTTTTCGATCGCGAGTTCGGGCTGGCGATTGCTGAGCAGCGCGGCCCCGAGTGCGACCCAAGCCTGGGCATTGCTCGGATCTTGTTCGATCGCCTTTTCGAGGAGTTCGATACCCCGGGTCGTGTGGCCCAGGTCGGAAAGAGCGCAACCAGCAAAGCCAAGCACTTCGGAGCTGTCGCTATCGAGCGCGAGCGCCTGGTCCGCCTCGCTCAATGCTTCGTCGGGTTCGGTCACGTGACCGATCATGTGACCTAACGACAATAGTAGCGACAGTGCCGCGCGTGCGGGAGCGAATTCGGGGTCCAGGGCGATGGCCTTGCGATATAGCTCGGCGCCCTCGGTGAACGTGCGCTCGTGCCAACCCTTCAGCGAGAGGATGCCACTGGCCTGCCGATAGTAGTCCCAGGCGTCCATGTCGGCGGGCGGCCGCCGTCGAATCAGCTCGAACTCGGCTCGCGTCAGCTCGGGCTCGAGCCGCGCGACGATCGCGTTCGTGATCTCGTCTTGAACGTCAAAGAGATCGGCGGCCGCACGATCAAAGCGCTCAGCCCAAATGTGATTGCCGCTCTCGGCTTCGATCAGCTGGATCGTCACGCGCACCCGATTTCCAACAGGACGCAGGCTGCCTTCGACGACATATCGCACCCCGAGCTCGCGGCCAACCTGGCGGATGTCGCGCCGCTGTCCCTTGTACGAAAAGGAGGAATTGCGAGCGATGACAAAGAAACTCGGAATCCGCGCGAGCAGCGTGATGATGTCCTCGGTCATGCCGTCGGCGAGGTACTCATAGTCCCGGTTGTCCGACATGTTGTCGAGCGGCAGGACCGCGATCGAAGCCTTGTCGGGGAGCGAAAGCGGCACGCTCACCTTGCCGGCGTCGACCGTCACCGCCGGGCCATCCGCGACCCAACGCCAGACCCGCACGCGCCTGTCGATGTTCTTGAACTGTTGCTCACCCAAATCCTCGAACGCGAGGTCCGTGCGGTCGCGCACCTCCTCGTAGACCTTGCCCGAGACGCAGATCCCTCCGGGCTCGGAGAGACTCTCCAGCCGCGCCGCAACGTTGACGCCGTCTCCGTGGATATCGTCGCCGTCGATCACCACATCGCCCAGGTTGATACCGACGCGGAACTCGATCCGCTTGTCCTTTGGCAGGCCGGAGTTGTGTATGGCCACCGCTTGCTGTGTTTCCACGGCGGCGCGCACGGCGTCCACGACGCTGGCAAACTCTGCGAGCATCCCGTCGCCCATCAGCTTGACGATCCGCCCGTGATGCTCGGCGATCTTGGGATCGATCAGATCGGCCCGCAGTGCCTTGAGGGCCGCGATCGTGCCTTCCTCGTCGGCGCGAATCAGTCGCGAATACCCGGCCACGTCGGTGGCGAGAATAGCGGCGAGACGACGCTCCATCAGAAACCTCCCTGCTAGGGCAGCTTATACCAAGGATCAGTGATAAAGACCCATAGAGATCGCGTCCGCTTTTCGCCGGGTAGGTAAGGAAGCCGCGGGCGATGCGGGGCATCGTCTAGGCTTCCTGACGCCCTCCGGGGGATAAGCGGACGCGACCGGGACGGCGGCTTCCCGTGGCTTTCGGACGTCGTTGCCCCGGTCTTGCGATGCCGAGGCATCGCCGCGACCGGCGCGCCTAGCCGAAAACCACGGGAAGCCGTCTCT
>JACZWN010000129.1 GCA_022572105.1 Pseudomonadota bacterium
CATGTCCGCGTTTCGTCCCCTTTAGGGCACAGCGGACGGCAGGGCGAAGATTGGGAAAGTGCGCTGAAGGAAACCTTGGTCGAATCGGGTCTTGCGTCCCCGCCGCTGCCCTCAGGCGGGCAGGCCTAGAGCGCCCTCGGTGGCGATCTGGGCCGTGTCCAAGGCCGCGCGCAGGCGCGCGAGTTCGGCCTCGCTCAACTTCATGAGCGGCGGGCGCACGACCGTCTTGTCCAGGCGGCCGAGCAGGACCAGCGCCTCCTTCATGCGGTTGTGCATGTCCAGGAAGGGCGGGGCGTAGAAGGCCTGGACCAGGGGGTAGATGCGCGCGTTGAGGGCGCGGGCGCGGGCCTCGGAGGCATGGGTCAAGAATCCCTAGAGTTTCGGCCTGCCCATAGCGCGCTGTTCCCGCCCGGTGTCATCGGAGGACGGAACGAAAAAATGACCAAGATCGAATCGGTTTCCAGTTGCGCGGTCTCCCTGCCGCTGGACCATGTGACCTCGTTCGCCACCCGCACGGTGAGCGAGCGCCACTATCTGCTGGTCAAGGTGCGCGGCGACGACGGCGCCGAGGGCATCGGTTTCTGCTACGTGGGCAGCACGGCGGGCCAGCTCGGCACGGTCGCGGTGCGCGAGCTGCTGGCCCCGGTGCTGGTCGGCGAGGACCCCTACCGGGTCGAGGGCCTGTGGGACGAGATGTACCGGGAATCGGTGCTGCACGGACGCGCGGGCACGGTCATGCGCGCGCTCTCCGCCCTCGACATCGCGATCTGGGACCGCAACGCGCGCGCCAGTAACCTGTCGCTGTCCCGGTTCATGGGCGGCCATGCACGCGAAACCGTGCCGGCCTACGCCAGCGGTGGCTACTACCTCGAGGGCAAGACCCCCGAGATGCTGGGGCAGGAGATGGCCGGTTTCGCGGCCGAGGGTTTCACGGCGGTCAAGATGAAGGTCGGCCGGCTCTCGCCCGAGGCCGAGGAGAACCGTATCGCCGCGGCGCGCGAGGCGCTCGACCCCGAGGTCTTGCTCATGTTGGACGCCAACAACGCCTGGCGCGACCTGCCGACCGCGCTGGAGTACCTGCGCCGCTACGAGCCCTACGAGCCCTACTGGATCGAGGAGCCGTTCCCGGTCGACGACATCGATAACCACGCGCGCCTGGTCGAGAACACCCCGGTGACGGTGGCCACCGGCGAAATCGAGGCCGGCCGCTGGCGCTTCCTGGAGCTCCTGGAGAAGGACGCCGCCGGCATCCTGCAGACCGACGCCGCGGTCTGCGGCGGCATCACCGAGTTCCGGCGCATCGCGCAGACCGCGGCCAGCTTCGGCGTGCCGCTCTGTCCCCATTGGTTCCACGACCTCCACGTCCACCTGGTGGCGGCGCTGCCGAATGCGCCTTTCGTCGAGTATTTCCCGGACGACCAGGTGCTCAACTTCCGCAAGCTGCTCGACCGCCAGCTCGAGCGGCGCGGCGGCGACCTGGTCGTGCCCACGGGCCTGGGCTTCGGCTTCGACGAGAAGGTGGTGGCAAGCACCGCCATCGTGCCCTGGGCGGAGACTAGATAATACCAAGGAGGCAAGGGGAGCCATGCAGCGGGTACTCATTACCGGCGCCGCGGGCAACATCGGCGGCGTGCTGCGCGCGGGCTTGGGCGGCGTCTATCCGGCGCTCAGGCTGTCGGACATCAAACCTTTGGGCGCGGCCCGGGCGGGCGAGGAACTCGTGCAAGCGGACCTGCGCGATCTGGCCGAGGTCGAGGCGGTCATGGCGGGGGTGGATGCGGTCGTGCACCTGGGCGGGGTGTCGGTGGAGGACGCCTGGGCGCCGATTCACGAGGTCAACATCATCGGCTGCTACCACGTCTTCGAGGCGGCCCGGCGCCAGGGCGTGAAGCGCGTGGTCTTCGCCAGCTCCAACCACGTGATCGGCTACCACCGGCGCTCCGGGCGCATCGACGATACCGCCATGTTCCGGCCCGACAGCCGCTACGGCCTGAGCAAGCTGTTCGGCGAGGGCCTGGGCCGGCTCTACGCCGACAAGCACGGGATCGCCTGCGTCGCGCTTCGCATCGGCTCGTTCCAACCCAAGCCCAAGGACCTGCGCATGCTCTCCACCTGGATCAGCCACCGCGACATGGTGCGCCTCGTGCGCCGCGCACTCGAGGCCGAGGGCGTGCACTTCGAGATCGTCTACGGGGTCTCGGCCAACGACCGCAACTGGTGGGACAACCCGGGTGCCGCGCGCATCGGCTATGCGCCACAGGACAACGCCGAAGACCACGCCGAGGAGATCCTGAGCCAAATGGCGCCCGAGGACGAGCCGGAGATCGAGCGGACCTTCCACGGCGGCCCGTTCTGCGCCATGGAGTTCTCGGGCGATCCCTCGAAGATCGCGTGAGCCCGGCCGCTTGCCCGCTCACCGGCGGCGCGCGAAAGGCCGGGATGGTGCGCACCGCGAGCCTCTTTATCGGCGCCCTCGTGCTGGGCGCGCGGGTCGCGGCGGCCGAGCCGCCGGCGCTCGATCTCATCGCCGTGCCCGGCGGCGAGTTCGTCATGGGCGACCCGCAGGGCGAGCCCGACGAGGCGCCCAAGAGGACCCGCGTCGTCGCCTTCGGGATCATGCGCCACGAGGTCACGAACCGGCAGTTCGCCGCCTTCGTCGCGGCCGGCGGTTACCGCAGCGACGTGGAGGCCGCGGGCGCGGGCTACGTCTGGACCGGGCGCTGGCGGCGCGTCGAAGGCGCCGACTGGCGCCGCCCCGAGGGCCCGGACAGCACCATCGCCGACAAGCCCGACCATCCGGTGGTCCAGGTCTCGGCCCGGGACGCCGCCGCCTTCTGCGCCTGGGCGGGCCTGCGCCTGCCGAGCGAAACGGAATGGGAGTTCGCCGCGCGCGGGAGCGACGGCCGGCGCTATCCCTGGGGCGACGAGGCGCCGGAGCAGGGCGCGGGCGCCCGCGCCAACTTCGGCACCGTGGCCTGCTGCGCGCCCGATGCCGCCGACGGCTACCGCACCACCGCGCCGGTCGGCAGCTACGCGCGAGGCGCCTCGCCCTTCGGGCTCCTGGACATGGCCGGCAACGTCTGGGAGTGGACGGCGAGCCGCTTCCCCGGCAAGCCCCACGAAGTGGCGCTACGCGGCGGCGGCTGGGGCAACAACCCCTACTGCCTGCGCGCCGCTTACCGGCACGGCAACCCGCCCGGTATCGGCCTCGACATGGTCGGCTTCAGGTGCGCGGGGGATGGGGAGTAGGGGACGCGGCCCCTGCCTTCAGACCTCGATCACGATGCTGGTCTTGGGCTTGGAGCAGCAAATCAGCACGCAGCCCGGGTCCGGTTCGTCGAGGGGTTCCTCGAGGTATTCGACCTCCCCTTCGACCAACGCGCACATGCAGGTGTGGCAGATGCCCGAGCGGCAACTGTAGTCCGGGCTGAGGCCCTGTCGTTCGGCCATATCCAGGATGCTCTCGCAGGCCGGGTCCCAAGCGGCGGTGATGCCCGAGCGCGCGAAAGTGACCTGAATGCCGCGGGCGAGTTCCGCGTCGGCGGTGGGCGCCGAGGCCAGGCCGAGGGGCTTGGACTCCTCTTTCAGCACCGAGGCCGGACCGAAGAACTCGTAGTGGATGCGCGCCTCCGAGACATCGAGGGAGAGCAGGCCGCAGTAAAGCGACTTCATGAAGGGCGGCGGCCCGCAGAGGAAGAAATCGTAATCGTCGAAGGGGAGCACCCGCTTCAACAAGGCGATATCGACGCGGCCCTCGCTGTCGTAGTCGCGACCCTGGATGTCGGCTGGCGCGGGCTCGCTGTAACGGATATGGACATGAACGTTCTGGTGCGCTTCGGCGAGACGGCGAACCTGGGCGCCCATGGCGTGCTCGCGACCGCTGCGCGTGCCGTGGATGAACCAGACGGGTCGCCGCGCACCGCTCCGGGCGATCGCGTTCAGCATGCCGATCATGGGCGTGAGCCCCACGCCGCCGCTGAGCAGCACGACCGCCCGGTCGCCCTCCGGGTCGAGATGGAACTTGCCACGCGGCGCGCCGACGCGCAGTTTCGTGCCGACCTCGACTCGGTCGTGAAAATGATTGGACGACAGCCCGGGCGGCAGATGCGGCCGGTCCGCGGGAGCGGGCTCGCACTTTATGCTGATGCGATAATACTCGGGACTGGGGGCATCGGAGAGCGAGTAGGTGCGGATGACCGGCTTTGCCTGGCCCGCAATATTCAGCTCGAAGGTGAGGAACTGGCCCGGCAGGTAGCCGGGCAAGGGCGCGCCATCTTCCGGCACCAGGTAGAATGAGGTGATGACCTCGCTCTCGGGCACCTTCCGGTCGACGACAAAGTCGCGGAAGCCTTCGCGCCCTTGGGCCGCCGTTTCCGCCTTGGCCAGGCGCTCCGCGAACGACCCTTTCCAACCGTGCGAGAGCGCTGGAATGCTCAGGGCTTTGCTGGCCCCATCCAGGTTTTCCTTGTCGAAATACAGCAGATTGTTGACATCCCGCACCGTCATGCCCCGCGGGTCGCGCCGGACGAGCTCGATCGGGTCGCCGGCGCCGACCTCGCCTTCCTCGAGGACGCGGAAATAAAAACCCACGCGGCCGCTCGCCAGAAACCGATTCTGGAATCCCTCGACCCCCATCTTGATGGCCAGCTTGTAGCAGGGCACGCGCGGTTGGCTGACCTCGACCAAGGCGCCACCGATTCGAAAGACATCGCCGACACAGATCTCGTCGTCGAGCATGCCCTCGACGGTGAAATTCTCCCCGAACTGGCCGAGGCTGAAATCGTCGCGCCCGAGTTCGCGCGTCCAGTAGGCGTAGTTCTCGAAAGAATACGCATAGACCGCCCGGAAGCTGCCGCCGTGGCCCCAGAGGTCCGCCTGCCCGTCGCCCTCCAGGTTCAGTCTGCGCAGCATCACGCGGCGCTCCACCGGCTCCTTGAAGATGCCGGTCGTGACGGTCTTGCCCTCGTGCACGACGTCCTTGGGCATCGACAGGTTGACGGACTTAAGTTTCATGGGCGCCTGCACCGCCACGGGCTCCCGGTCGATGTCAACGTCTTCCAATTTGTCGAGGACCGGGGAATAATCCTGGAACGCCCAGATGAGCGGCAGGGCGTGCTCTATGCGCAGCGTCGCCTCGACGCTGAAGGCCACGACCCGCTCGGCGCCGGGGAAGCGTTGCCTGTGCGCCGGCTCCCAGAGGATCTCGGCCTCGCCGGTGACCTGGAGCGTATCGCCGGATTCGAAGTCGATGAACAGCAGGCCGCACTTCGGGTTTACCGAAATGTTGCCCAGGGTGTTGAACAAGCAGTTCCCGGCATAGTCCGGGACCAAGAGCAAGGTCTCGTGCGCGACCAAGACGAAGCCCGGCCGGCCGCCACGGTGCGAGACGTCGACCCCGTGGCTCCAATCGTCCCGGCCTTCGGAGAATTGACTGGCGATGAACAAGGTATCGGCGCGGGCGATCAGGGCGGCTTCGGCCGTGTTCAACCGGTCTGCGCGATGGACCGGTCTTTTCTCTCCGATGGCCGCGAGGTCGCCACCGAGCGTGGGCCGGCGGGCCTGTATGTATTTTGGACAGTTCCCGAAGCTTTGGACGACATGGACCGCGAAGCCGTCCGCGCCCCTACGAATCACCTTGCCGTTCACCCGCGTGCGCTGCCGAGTCTGGAGATCGATCCCTAGAATTCCAACATCCGCGCCCTCAACGAGGGTGTCGCTCGCCGGGTCTCCGTAGATCGTCCGCGCGTTTATGTCGAGCGTACGGGCGTCGGCGGCGCGAACGAAACCCGGCTCCCCGGCCAGCACCGACGCCCAGGACCGGCCCGCGGCATCGACGGTGCCGAGGATAAGGAACGGGAGCGACGGGAAGAATTCCCGATGGTCTTGCGGCAGGTGATCGCGGATCAGCTTGCGGCCCAGCCGCTCCATCTTGTCCCGTTTGCCGAGCCGGGATTGGATCTCTTTTTCGCCCCGGTGAAACGGTGAGGTGTGTTTTTCCATCGCCCGCCTCCCGGTCGCGACACCGCCATGGAACGCAGTGCACCGGTAAGGACGCCGCAAGACGCTCAAGGGCCTGCACGGGCCGCTAACTTACCGATGCCGTGGCCTGCTTATGCCTGAAATTCATGGTAGGAACTTCATCGGCGGGACACCAGGACCATTTCCCCGACTACACGCTCGAGACCGGCAGGGGCGCGGAATCCACTATCCAAGCGCTGGCCGGCACGCGGGCAGCCCTGGGGGCTAGACGGGCCGTGCGGCGCGCCCGCCGGGCGGGTCTTGCCTCAATGGAACTGTCCGGGCAGCCACATGGCGATGCCGGGGTAGATCATCAGAAGCACGATCATGACGGTGGTGCGCATGGTGCCTTTCACCGCCTCGCGCAGCATGTTAAGGGTCGGCGTCTTGCTCGCCGCGGCCTGGATCAGCGCGCCGACGACCCCGAGCGAGGCGGCCTCGGTCGGGGTCGCGATGCCCGCGTAAATGGAGCCGATGGCCGCGTTCCATTCCTGCGCGCACGCGGCGGCGCAACGCATAACCTCCCAGCCCTTGAGGCCGAGCTCGGTGATCGCCGGGATATCGGCGGTCAGCGCGCCGCCCGACTTCTCGGGGATCGCTTGGGTCCAGAACGGCCTCTCGTGCTTCTGGTAGTCGCTCAGGTTCGCCCCTGAGCCGACGGCATCGCCCGGCCCGGTTGGTTGCTTGCTTGCGTACTCGCTAGATCGGTGATCAGCATCGAACCCGGTTTGTGGGTGATGCAGATCGACGGGCGCGCCGCGCGGATCGCCACCTGCGGCGTCACCCCGCAGGCCCAGAACACCGGTATCTCGCCGGTGCGGATGTCGGGCGCGTCGCCCCAGTCCGGCCGGCTCAGATCCGCGATCCCGATCGCCGCCGGATCGCCCAGGTGGACGGGCGCGCCGTGGGCCGCCGGGAAGCGCGAGGTGACCTCGACCGCCTTGATCGCGTCGGCCGGCACGAGGGGCCGCATGGACACCACCATGGGGCCTCGGAACGGTCCGGCCGGCGTGGTCGCGATGTCGGTGACGTACACGGCGACCGTGGCGCCGGTCTCGATGTGGCGCAGCGGCACGCCTTCGTCGAGCAGCGCCTGTTCGAAGGAGAACGAGCAGCCCAGGACGAAGGCGACGAAATCGTCGCGCCAAAGGTCGATGATATCGCCCGGCTGATCGGCCAGCTCGCCGTTGCGGTAGACGTTGTAGCGCGGCACGTCGGTACGAATGTCGATGTCGGCGCCGAGCGTTCTCAGCATGGGATCGCCGCTGTCGGAGACCCCGACCAGGGGGCAGGGCTTCGGATTGCGTTGGCAATAACGCGCGAAGTCGAGCGCCAGATCGCCCGGCAAGATGGCCAGATTGCCCTGGAGATACCCCGGCGCCAGGCCCGCCGTCTGTCCGTCGTATCGGCCCGCGCGGATGCGCATGCGCGCTTCGTGAGCCGGCGCATCGGCCGACGCTCCGATCATCGCCACGGACGCCCGGGCCATGTGAGACCTTTCCCTTTGCGCCGTTCGCATCGAACCCGGGCCGCGGTGCTTTCGCCGCTCTCCGGGTCCCCGCGCCGCGCGCAGTTCGCGCTCTTCCCCCCGTCGTTCATCAAATACGGTTGACGGAGGCCGGTCAAGATGCCCCGGGCCGCCCGTCGCCCCGCCGGCCCACGGCCCACCTATCCACGGCCCGGCCTCACGCCAGGCCGCCGCGTCTAGAGCGCTGAACGAGATCCCCCGGTCCCGGCACGCGCGTGGTTCAGGGCGACATCGAAGACGTCGAAGTTGCGCAGCCGCCGCTCGGCCCCGAGCGTCGGGGTCGGACGGTTGAGCAGCAAGGGCACGCGCTGCTCGGAGAGGCCGCCGTGGGAGCGCAGCGGCTCGGTCAGGCCCGAGAGGTCGTGGCGCTCGGGGCGGGTGCCCAGCACCTTGTTGCGCGTTGATATGACGATCACGTCGCCGACCCGGTCCTCGGGCAGCTCGAATCGCCGGCAGCCCTCGCCGCGGGCGAGCGCGCATTCGATCCCGTCGAGCGCCGCAAGACGTGAAATCACCTCCGCCGCATCCACCCGGTCCGGCAGGTAGATGGTGGCGAAGCCGCCGAGCGCGCCGTGATGCACCACGTAGGGGTCGGTGATCGGGCAGATGACCCGCGCCGCGCCCTCGCCCAGCCAGTCGTCCATCAATGCCTGCAGGTAGATCACGTCGGGGTCGCCGCTGGCGTCGTGCTTGGCCTTCATGCCGTGGTCGGCGGTCAGCGCCAGCGTCACGCCGAGCGCGTCGAACTGTGCGAAATAGCCGTCCATCATGCGGTAGAAGGAATTGGCGCCGTCGGAGCCCGGCGCGTGCTTGTGCTGCACGTAGTCCGTGGTCGAGAGATACAGGATATCCGGGCGCAGCCTTTCCATCAGCCTGACCCCGGCGGCGAACACGAATTCGCTCAAGTCCGCGCTGTAGACCGGCGGCACCGGCAGCCCGACCGTCTCCAGGACGTTCTCTATGCCGTGTTCCGCGAGGTTTGCCTCGTCGGCCTTCTCGGCCGAGAAGCAGAACGACCCGCTGGTCCCGAAGGCCAGGCCGTGGCCGAGCAGGCGGCGCAGCTTGTCCTTGGCGGTGATCGCCCCGACCTTGGCGCCGGCCTTCTGGAAGGCCTCGAAGAGGGTCCCGGCGCGCAGGAACTTGGGGTCGTTCATCATCACCTCGGCGTCCGACTCGCGGTCGTAGAAGTAGTTGCCGCAGATGCCGTGCACCGCCGGCGGGACGCCGGTGACGATCGAGAGGTTGTTGGGGTTGGTGAAGCTCGGCACGACGCAGTCGGCCAGGCGCTTGGTGCCGGTCTCGAGCGCGGCGCCGAGATAGGGCATTTGGCCGGCGGCGATGGCGCGCTCGATGTAGCCGCCCGAATCGCTGCCCTCGTAGTCCGGCTCGCTGCCGTCGATGCAGACCACCACCACCGGCTCGTCCGGCCAGGCATAGGACCGGCCGTTGACCTCGACGGTCGGGTTGCCTCCGCTCGTGTTCATTCGTTTGCCCCAATCCAGGTTCGCGCGACTAGGCACGACAGTAGTCCATCGCCGCATCCGGTTCCATGCCTGTCGACGGAGGCGCCGGGCTGACAATCTCACCCTTTGCGCAGCGGTAGCGCCCGGATGTGGCCGGCCCCTGCGGCTGTGGTCGGGGCAGGCGGACGCTCGAAGATTTGATTCATATCAATGACACCGGTGACCGGAGCCGATTTCCTGGTCCCCAATCCCGACTCGGTTGGGGCTTCTTCCGACGGCTTCACATTCCAGGAGGTCTGATCATGAAACGGTATCTCATGGTGGCGACCGCGGCGGCCTGCGCCGTGCTTGCCACCCTCGTTGGCGTCCAAGCCGCCGATCCGTATCGCGGCGAGCCTGTGGAAATCACGGTTCAACTCGGCACGGCGGGCGGTGACCTGGTGATGTCGCCCCGCGATCTGTCATTCGAAATCGGCAAGTATTACAAACTCGTTCTCAAGAACCCGAGCGATGCCCAGCACCGCCTGGCGGTCGCGGACTTCGCGTCCTCGGTCAGGACCTATGGCAAGCCCACGATCGACCGTGGCGAGGTCATGGGCCGGGCGGTATTGCCAGAAATCTTCACCTGCGCCAGCGCGGTGCTGGTGATGCACGCGTATGTCGACGGGGAGCTCGAACGGCGCATCGGCGAACTCGCGCGCGCTGCCGGCTTCGAGCACGTGGCGCTGTCACACGAGCTCGCCGCGGAGCTCGGCATGTTGGCGCGGGGCGACACGGCGATGGTGGACGCCTACCTCACCCCGCTGCTGAGGGCGTACTTGCGCACGCTACAAGCAGAGCTCCCGGGCAGCAGGCTGCGGCTCATGCAGTCGAGCGGCGCGCTTTCGCCCATCGATCGCTTGCGCGGTCCGGCGGCGGTGCTGTCGGGTCCTGCCGGGGGGGTGGTGGCGTGCGCGAGCGTGGCGGAGCGCGTGGGCATCGAGCAGCTG